>JARYGW010000006.1:0-40857 GCA_033792295.1 Allobosea sp. | reverse complement strand
GGCGCAGGCCGCTTTCGGCCGCGCTCAGCAGCAGGTTCGACAGGATCGGGATCGTGTTGCGGCGCTCCACAACGCGATGGACGTGCCCGAGCGACTTGAGCAGCGTGGAACGTTCGACCGTGACCTTCATGATTGTCTAGTCTTCTGGCGCTGGCCGCCCGCACGCAAGCGCACGGGCCGAATGAATGGCCAGCGACATTGCCGGACGTCAGCCGGGTGCGCAAGTCCGCGCACCCTCGCGACCACAAGCAATTGAGGAAGCAGGTCGAACGTCGCGCGTGCCGTCACTCCTGCAGCATGCGCTTCAGCAGATCGACCTCGTCATGCAGCGAGCGGTCCTCGCTGATCGCCTTCTCGATCTTGCGCACCGCATGCAGCACCGTGGTGTGGTCGCGTCCACCGAAGCGCCGGCCGATCTCGGGCAGCGAGCGCGGTGTCAGCGCTTTCGACAGATACATCGCGATCTGGCGCGGTTTCACCACGGCGGCAGTGCGGCGCTCCGAGAGAATATCGGCGCGGCTGACATTGTAGCGCGTCGCGACAAGCTTCTGGATGTCCTCGATCTTGACCCGGCGTGGCTCGCGGGTACGCACCAGATCCCGGATCGCCGCCTCTGCCGTCTCCAGCGTCACGAGCTGGCCCGAGAGGGTGGCGTGCGCCAGCAGCCGGTTGGCGGCGCCGTCGAGGTCGCGGCCATTGGTCGCGACGACGCGGGCGACATAGGCGACGACGTCGGGGCTGACCTGGAAGTTCGGATGGGCACTCTGCAGCGCATCCATCCGGGTGGCCAGGATCTTGGCGCGCAGCGCCTCGTCGAGCTCGCCCACTTCGACGACCAGCCCGCCGCCCAGCCGCGAGCGGATGCGCTCGTCGAGTGCTTCGAGCTCGCCGGCGAGACGATCGCCGGCAACGACAATCTGCTTGCCGGCATCGAGCAGCGCGTTGATCGTATGGCCGAATTCCTGCTGGATCGACTTGCCCTGGATGAACTGCACGTCGTCGACGACGAGCAGGTCGATGCCGCGCAGCTTCTCCTTGAAGGCGAGCGCGGTCTGCGACTTCAGCGCCGCAACGAAGCCGTACATGAAGCGATCCGCCGTGAAATAGGCGACGCGCTTGCCCAGCCGGCGCGCTTCCTGCGCGATCGCCTGCAGCAGATGCGTCTTGCCGAGGCCGACGCCGGCATGGAGATAGAGCGGGTTATAGGGGCTCTGGCCCGCCGGAGCCCCGGCGATGCGCTCGGCCGCGGCGAAGGCGAGCTGGTTCGACTTGCCGACGACGAAGCTCTGGAAGCTCATGCGCTTGTCCAGCGTCGTCCCGCAGACGTCGACCGGTTCCGGCTCGCCGGATTGGCTGCTGGCCAAGGCGGGCTTCGCCGCTTCCGCAGCTTGGGTGGCCGATGCCACGGCCCGGCTGCGGATCACTGCTTCCGCCAGCGGGGCCGGCGTGGCGTCGCGCGAGGCCTGGCGGACGGAGAGCAGCACGCCGTTCGGTGCGGGCAGTTCGGCAATGCAGTTGACCCGCAGACGCTCGGCATAATGCGCTTCGAGCCAGCTCTTCAGGAAGCGTGTGGGGACCGTGAGATAGGCGACACCGCTGACGATGCCCGCGAGCTCGAGACGGGCGAACCAGCTCGAGAAGACATCCTCGCCGAGCTCGGCGCGCAGGCGACGCCGCACGCGCTCCCAAGCCTCATGGATAGCCTGATCATCCGCCCCGGACGTCGCAGCAACCTCTTCGGCCGCAATCGTCACCACCACCGACGCTGTCTCGACCACATCCTCGATTGCCTGCCGCTCAAACATCAATGGCCCCATTCGCTCTCAAATGACACGCCTTCGGCGGGGCGGTCGCAGCGGCGACCGCCTTTCCCGGCGTTGTTGTCCGGTAAAAAAGGACCTCCGCCCGGCAGGCGCATCCGCCCGACGGGTTCAGCAGATCCCGGTTCTGTCGATTACGCTTGGAAGGCTCGCCGCTGGCTGGAGCTGCCCTTCATCTCGGTACAGAAGACAAAGAGCGACATTCTCCAACCTCCCTGGTCGCGAGCCCAAACACCGATAATCTTTGGAAATCGCCGCGGCGTTCATTGCTGTCCGCCGGTCGATGAAGGGACCTTACAAGGCGGCCTCGAAGGGCTGCAACACCCCTTTCAGCCGGCTTCGGAGCGGGGCGGCCTCCTCTCCTCGGATCGAGTTGGGGAGGGGAGCTGCAATTGGTTGGGGAACTTAATCTTTTCTTTACAGCGGGCCTGCCGGAGCCGGCCGAATCTTTTTTTCCGAAGGGGGCGAATGGCTGCCATGGAGTCGGCGCGATTCCATCGTTGCAAAATCCTTTGCCCGCTAAGATGATGAAAAATAATGACTTTCCATGCGCGGCAGACTCTCCCGGAAGGGGCGCTTTCGCGCCCTGAAAGCCGCTCGAGAGTCAAGCCCGTAAAGCCGTGGAAATATTGCCGAATTGGCTTGCCACAACGATTTTCATCTTCCGCGGGAAGGCGTGGCGAGGGTGCAACAGAGCCTTGAAGCCAACAAAAAAGCCCGGCGCGATGGCCGGGCTTTTGAGCGATACAGAAAGGCTTGTGACGGTGGCTCAGGAAGCCAGTGCGCCAATGCGATGAGCGAGACGCGAAACCTTGCGCGAGGCGGTGTTCTTGTGAACCACGCCCTTCTGCGCGGCGCGCATGATCTCGGGCTGGGCGGCCTGCAGGGCCTCGGCCGCGGCGGCCTTGTTGCCCGAGGCGATCGCCTCCTCGACCTTGCGCAGGAAGGTGCGCATGCGCGAGCGGCGGTTCCGGTTGACCTCGGTGCGCCGCGCGATCTTCCGCGTGGCCTTCTTGGCCGACGTCGTATTGGCCATCGAAACGTCCTCGTCTTCACTACGGCCCGTCGCCTGGCGTGGAGCCGGCGGTCCTGACCGCTACCTTGCTGGAAATACGGGAGCGGCGGCCGAGCTTGCGCGGGCCGCCGCGAGTGGTGCGGCTATAGTCGCTTGTGCGCCCGCCGTCAACGCGGAATCCGCATGCGGCTCACCATCGGCTCAGGTTGCGAGCGCGATGAAGCGCGCGAAGCTCGCCAGATCGACATTCCCGCCCGACAGGAGAACGCCGACGCGCCGGCCCTCGACCGGCACTACGCCGCTGAAGGCCGCAGCCGCGGCGAGGCAGCCGGTCGGCTCGACCACGAGTTTCATGCGCTCGGCGAAGAAGCGCATCGCATCGACCAGCGCCGCGTCGCTCACCGTGACGATGTCTTCGACGTCGCGCTGGATGATCGGAAAGGTGAGGTTGCCGAGAAAGGCGGTCTGCGCTCCGTCCGCGATCGTCTTGGGCACGCCGATCTTCACGATCTCGCCCTTGCGCAGCGATTGCTGCCCATCATTGCCGGCCTCCGGCTCGACGCCGAAGACGCGGCAGGCGGGATTCAGCGCCTTCGCGGCCAGGCAGGCGCCGGCGAGCAGCCCGCCGCCGCCGAGTGGCACGATCAGGATATCGAAGGGGCCGGCATCCTCGATCAGCTCTTTCGTCGCGGTACCCTGTCCGGCGATGACATGGGGGTGGTCGTAGGGCGGGATGACAGTCAGGCCGCGCTCGGCCGCGAGCCGGTCGCCGATGGCGAGTCGGTCTTCCGTGTAGCGGTCATAGCGGATGATCTCGCCGCCATATCCTGCCGTCGCAGCGACCTTCGCGGCCGGCGCATCGTTCGGCATGATGATCGTGGTCGGCACGTCCAAAAGCTGGCCGGCATAGGCGATGGCCTGGGCATGATTGCCGGAGGAGAAGGTGACGACGCCGGCCTTCTTCTGCGCGGGCGAGAGCGAGGCGATGGCATTATAGCCGCCGCGGAACTTGAAGGCGCCCATGCGCTGCAAATTCTCGGGCTTGAAGACGAGGCTTGCCCCGGTGCGCCGGTTGGCTGTGGCCGAGCTCATGGCCGGCGTGTGATGGGCGACGCCCTTGAGTCGCTCGGCGGCCGCCTCGACATCGGCATAGGTCGGGAGGCTCGGGCCTGTCTGGGCGTTCATGGTGGCAAATCCTGCTGACGGAAGACGGAGGCAATCTGCCAGCAGGACGGAGCTTTCTTCAAGGCGGCGAAGCTCGGCGCCGCCATGCGGCCAGCGATCGCCGCTGGCTCAGGCGTTCTTGAAATCGGGCTTCCGCTTCTCGGCGAAGGCGGACATGCCTTCCTTCTGGTCGGCGGTGGCGAAGAGCGAGGAGAAGACGCGGCGCTCGAAGCGCAGGCCTTCCTGAAGCGTCACCTCGAAGGCGCGGTTGACGGATTCCTTCGCCATCAGCACCGAAGGCAGCGATTTGGCGGCGATTGCCTCGGCCGCCTTCAGCGCCTCCGCCTGCAGGTCGGCGAGCGGCACGATGCGAGCGACCAAGCCGGCGCGCTCGGCTTCCTCGGCGCCCATCATCCGGCCGGTCAAGATCAGGTCCATCGCCTTGGCCTTGCCGACCGCCCGCGTCAGACGCTGGGTGCCGCCGGCGCCGGGAATGACGCCGAGATTGATCTCGGGCTGGCCGAATTTCGCGTTGTCGGCGGCGATGATGAAGTCGCACATCATGGCGAGTTCGCAGCCGCCGCCGAGGGCGAAGCCCGCCACCGCCGCGACGATCGGCTTACGGCGCTGGCCGATGCGGTCCCAATCCGCGAATTTGTCGTCGAGATAGGTGCCGGGGAAGGTCCGGCTCTGCATCTCCTTGATGTCGGCGCCGGCGGCGAAAGCCTTTTCCGAACCGGTGAGAACGACGCAGCCGATGGCGGCATCCTTTTCGAAGCCGTCGAGCGCCGTGTTGATCTCGCCGATGAGCTGGCCGTTGAGGGCGTTCAGTGCCTGCGGGCGGTTGAGGGTGATCAGCCCGACCTCGCCCTTCGTCTCGACGAGAATGGTCTCATAAGCCATGGCGGCCTCCAGGATGATGCTTGCCGCCAGCTTTAGCAGGGTGGCGACGGGGCGGTCCATGCGCGTTGCGCGCATCCGCGCATTCGCGTGGTCTCGCATGTCTCCAGACATCCCTCCTCGTGGTCGGACTTCCACGTTTCCTTGTGCGAGGGCGGGCATTCGCGTCGCAATGGTCAGCCTCTTACGTGTCAGCCATTGTGTTCGATCTCAAACGGACTCTGAGGTGGCCGAAGCGCCTTGCCGTTAGGGAAGGGGGCCCGGGGGCAGCGGCGGCTCCGCATTGAGCAGCGTGATCGTCACCCGCCGGTTCGACGGGTTGTAGGGGTCATCGACGAAGAGCGGCTCGGTGTCGGCGCGTCCCACCACGGAAGCGAAGCGGTTGCTGGGGAGCCCGGCGCCCGACAGGATCTCGCGCACGGCGAGCGCGCGCCCTGTGGTGAGGCTCCAGGAATCGGCGGCCTGCACCGAGCCCGGGCGCACGGCGGCCGTGTGGCCGGCGACGGACAGTTGGTTGGGCAGCCGGCGCAGGGTGGGCGCGAGCGCCTCCAGCACGAGACGGGTGCGGTCATAGGGCTGGACCGAGCCCTCGGGGAACATGGAGCGGCCGTACTCGTCCACGAGAGAAACGTTCAACCCCTCCTTGGTCGGCTCGATCACGATGTTACGCGACAGCTCGGAAATTTCGGGCATTTTCTGGAGTGCCTGCCGGAGGCTGGCTATGGCGCTGTAGTTGGCCTCAACGCCGGCGGCCGGGCGGCTGACCTCGCGGTCGCTGCGGCCCGTGCTGGGTGGGCGCGCCTTGTCCTCTTGCCCGTTGGTGCCCCTCGCCGCGTCGCGAGGCGCCGACGGCCTGCTGCCTGACTTGTCCAGGGCGGTACCCATCATGACACCGCCGGAACCACTGGTTGTAAGACTTGGAGCCGCTGGCGCAAAGTATTCCGCCAGGCCGACTTTCTGCTCCTGCGTCGTCATGCTGATCAGCCACATCAGCAGAAAAAACGCCATCATGGCGGTCACGAAGTCCGCATAGGCGATCTTCCAGGCCCCGCCATGGTGCGCATGGGCGGCCTTCTTGACCTTCTTGACGATAATCGGCTGGGGCGGCTTGGCCATCGAGTCCCTGCTGAAGATTGGATCAGATCTAGGCGGGGAGATCGGCGGTTGCCGCTTCCACTTCGCTGAAGGTCGGACGGACGTCGCTCATCAGAGCCTTGCGGGCAAATTCCACCGCCATCACCGGCGGCTGGCCGCTGATATGGGCGAGCAGACCCGCCTTGAGCGAAAGGTAGTATTTGGCTTCCGCCTCGAAGGTGCCCTTGAGCGACTGCGCCATGGGACCGAAGAAGCCGTAGGCGACGAAGACGCCGAAGAAGGTGCCCACGAGCGCGCCGCCGATCAGATGTCCCAGCACCTCCGGCGGCTCGGTGATTGCCCCCATCGTCTTGATCACGCCGAGCACGGCGGCGACGATGCCGAGTGCCGGTGTTCCGTCGGCGAGTGACTGCATGGCCGCAACCATGCGCTCCTGCTCCTGGTGGTGCGTCTCCAGCTCCTCGTCCATGAGAGCGTCTATCTCATGGACGTTGTTGGCGCCCATCGTCAGCATGCGCATGTAGTCGCAGACGAACTCGACCGCGTGATGGTTCGCGGCAAAAGTCGGGAAGGCGTTGAACAGCGACGAATTGCTCGGATTTTCAATATCCTCCTCGATCGCGAGCATGCCCTTCTGCTTCACGAATTTGTACAATGAATACTGCATCCCCAGCAGTTCGACATAAGATTCCTGCTTGTACTTGGGGCCCTTCATGAGCGTGCCGAGCATGGCGGGCACGGCCTTGAGCACTGGCGCGGGGTTGCCGATGACGAAGGCGCCGATCGCTGCACCGAGGATGATGACGAACTCGAACGGCTGCCAAAGGACCTCGAGGTGGCCACCCATCGCCGCGTAGCTGCCGAAGACGCAGACGAAGACGATAATTGTGCCGACGATCAGCCGCATGGTTTGCCACCCTCGCGCCGCAGCAGGTACAGCCCGCGCGAAGCCACTCACTACTCCGAGGAAATGACCGATCGAGGTTAAGGGCGAGTTTATGGCCCCTGGCCCGCGGGCTTGTAAGCGTCGCCCCAGGCCACGGCTTTGAGGCTTGGGATGATAGGCCGGCCCGGGGAAGCAATCGAGGTGCAACGAGTCTCCACCGATTCTGTTGATCGGCGTCCAATAGGAAACCGTTTTCCGGGATCATCTACGCCGCTTCGCTGTGGCGCGGCTGAGAATGACACGGGCGAGAACCAGGCGGGCAACGCGGAGAGCCGGATTTGGGGGCATTGAGATCGGGCCGGCGGGTCTCGGCGAACGTCAGCAATCGCCCCCAGCCGCCGCAGACTCTTAGCGAAGGCCCCGCTTCTGGCAGCTCTCGCAATAGAACGTCGATCGCCCCGACTGCACCAGACGCTTCACCAGTTGCCCGCAGCCCGGCGTGACGCAGATCTCGCCCTCGCGGTCATAGACCTTGAAGCGGTGCTGGAAATAGCCGAGCGAGCCGTCGGCATGGGCGAAGTCGCGCAGCGTCGAGCCACCGGCGGCAACCGCCTCCTCCAGCACCTCGCGAATGATGCGGGCGAGCTCATGTGCTTTCTCGCGCGGCCGGCCGGTCGGCGTCGCGATCGTGCCGGCTTCGGCTTCCGGGTGGAGACCGGCCCGGAACAGGGCTTCGCAGACATAGATATTGCCGAGGCCCGCCACGAGCCGCTGGTCGAGCAGCGCGGCCTTCAGGGGCGCGAACTTGCCCGCGAACAGCTTCGCCAGCGTCTCGCCCGAGAGTTCGTTGCCGAGCGGCTCGATGCCCATCCCTGAGAAATGCTTGGATGTCGCGAGTTCGGCCCGCGGCACGAGGTCCATGAAGCCGAAGCGGCGCACGTCGTTATAGGTGACGCGCGCGCCGGTCCCCATCTCGAACACGACATGATCGTGGATCAGGTGCCGGCCGATCTCATTGTAATAGGAGCCCGGCTCGGTCGGGGGCGTGCCGGGCTCCTCGACGATGAAGCGCCCGCTCATGCCCAGATGCATCACGAGCGCCGCGCCGTCGTCGAGATCGGCGATCAGGTACTTCGCCCGCCGCGACAGGGCCTCGATCCGCCGCCCGGTCAGGCGCTCGGCGAAGCGCTCGGGCAGGGGAAAGCGCAGATCCGGCCGGCGCAGCTCGACGCGCTGGAAGCGCTCGCCCAGCATGGCGGGCTCCAGCCCGCGCCGGACGGTTTCGACCTCGGGTAGCTCCGGCATCTCAAGGACCTTCGTAAAGCCTGCGTCGAGAGGGCCCGCGACAAGCCCGCCGCCTTTGGCTATTGATCGGCACAAGCGAATACAAGACAGATTTGCACAAGGCCGGCCCGACCGTGACAGCAGCTTCCGACACCACCCATTTCGGCTTCGAGACGGTGAAGCTCGCCGAGAAGCAGGCCAAGGTCGACGACGTCTTCCACAAGGTCGCCAACCGCTACGACCTGATGAACGACCTGATGTCGGGCGGCCTGCACCGGGCCTGGAAGAGCGCGCTCCTGACCGCGATCAACCCGGCCAAGGACCGGCCCTTCCACCATCTCGACGTGGCCGGCGGCACGGGCGATGTCGCCTTCTCGGTGCTGGAGGCGGGCGGCCCGCAGACCGACGTCACCGTGCTCGACATCAATGCCGACATGCTGCGCGTTGGGCGCGAACGCGCCGACAAGCGCTTCCCGGAGGATGACCGCATCCGCTTCGTCCAGGGCAACGCCGAGGAGCTGGGGCTGCCGGACAACCATTTCGACTGTTACACCATCGCCTTCGGCATCCGGAACGTGCCGCGGATCGACAAGGCTTTGGCCGAGGCCTATCGCGTGCTCAAGCGCGGCGGGCGTTTCCTCTGCCTCGAGTTCAGCCATGTCGACGTGCCGCTGCTCGACAAGATCTATGAGAGCTACTCCTTCCGGGTCATCCCGCCGATGGGGCGGATGGTGACGGGCGAGGCCGAGCCCTATCAGTATCTCGTCGAATCGATCCGCAAATTCCCGAAGCCGCAGGCCTTCGCCGGCATGATCGAGGATGCGGGCTTCCGCCGGGCGAAATATACGCCGATGACGGGCGGGGTCGTGGCGCTGCATTCCGGCTGGAAGCTGTGAGAATCAATCCCAGCTCACCCACAGCCCTCATCCTGAGGAGCGCCACAGGCGCGTCTCGAAGGATGAGGGCTGTGGGTGCGGCCGCCCCGATAACGACGAACAGCGCATGATCTCCTCCTTTTTCCACATGCTGCGCGGTGCGCGCGTCGGCTTCGTGCTGGCGCGCGAGGGCGCGCTCTCCCTGGTCGATCCTTCGGTGCTGCCGCCGCTGGCGCGCGGGCTGATCCGTCTCGGCCGGGTGATCGAGCGGCGCGGAGCCGGCTCCTCGGCGACGCGGCTCGCGGCGGCGCTGACGCGGCTCGGGCCGTCCTACGTCAAGTTCGGCCAGTTCCTGGCGACGCGGCCCGACGTCGTCGGCATGAAGATCGCGCAGGACCTTTCGGCCTTGCAGGATCGCATGCCGGCGTTCCCGATGGCCGAGGCGCGCGCCATCGTCGAAGCGGCGCACGGCACGAAGCTGGAAGAGATCTTCGTCGAATTCAGCGAGCCGGTCGCCGCCGCCTCGATCGCCCAGGTGCATCGCGCCCGGCTCAAGGACGGGCGCGAGGTCGCGGTGAAGATCCTGCGTCCCGGCATCCGCGATCGCTTCAACCGTGACCTCGCCGCGATGCGCTTCGGTGCCGAGATGGCGGAGATGCGTTCGGCCGAGGCGCGGCGTCTGCGCTTCACCGGCGTGGTCGAGACATTGGCCCGCTCGGTCGCGATGGAGATGGATCTGCGGCTGGAGGCGGCCGCGCTCTCCGAATTCGCGGAGAACACCAAGGACGACGCGGATTTCCGGGTACCTGAGCCGGATTGGCAGCTCACGGCCCGCGAGATGCTGGTCGACGAGTGGATCGACGCGGTGCGCCTCTCCGATGTCGAGGGCTTGCGCGCCGCTGGTCACGACCTGCCGGAGCTCGCCCGCAAGATTATCCAGTCTTTCTTGAAGCATGCGATCCGCGACGGCTTCTTCCATGCCGACATGCATCCCGGAAACCTGTTCATCGATGCAGAGAGCCGGCTCGTCGCCGTCGATGGCGGCATCATGGGGCGGCTCGGTCACAAGGAGCGGCGGTTTCTCGCCGAGATCCTGCTCGGCTTCATCACCCGCGACTATCGCCGCGTCGCGGAGGTGCATTTCGAGGCGGGCTATGTCCCGGCCCATCATGACGTCGAGGATTTCGCCCAGGCCATCCGCGCCGTCGGCGAGCCGATCCACGACCGGCGCGCCGACCAGATCTCGATGGCGAAGGTGCTGACCCTGCTCTTCGAGATCACCGGCATGTTCGACATGGCGACGCGCACCGAGCTTGTCATGCTGCAGAAGACCATGGTGGTGGTCGAGGGTGTGGCCCGCTCGCTCGATCCGCATCTCGACATGTGGGGCACGGCCGATCCGGTGGTGCGGAGCTGGATCACGCATAATCTCGGGCCGATCGGCCGATTGGAGGAAGCCGGGCGCGGCGCCCGCTCCCTGCTCGGCTCGCTTGCGAGCCTGCCGGATACGGTCGGCCGGGCCGAACGCGTGCTGGGACAGCTCGAGGATGCCTCCCGTCACGGCTTCGCCCTGGACGAGCGCAGCGTCGCGGCGATCGGCCGGGCCGAAGCGCGGCGCAACCGCTGGGGCACTGCCGCGCTCTGGGTCATCGCAGGGCTGATCGCCTACGGGGTCTTCGGCTAAGAAGCGGCGCCGTTCAGGCCAGCCGCTTGATGCCGGTGATCGCGCCGAAGCTCTTGGTCAGGATACGGTCGCGTGCCTCTCGCAGCGGCTCGCTGAAGACGGTCATGGTGTAGCCGTTGGCGTGAAGAAGCGTATCCGGGTCGGTCAGGATCCCGACATGACCCTTCCAGAAGACGAGGTCGCCGCGCTGGAGGCCGGACAGGCTGTCATCGAAGGCGACGGCGGTACCGAGCGCGGCTTCCAGCATGTCGGAATCGCGCGGTGAGGCGATGCCGGCCGCCGCCAGCGCAAGCTGCGTCAGCCCGGAGCAGTCGAGCCCGAGGCTGGTCTTGCCGCCCCAGAGATAGGGCACGCCGCGAAAGTGCTCGGCCACCGCGACGAAATCGGGCTCGAAGCTGTCGACCGGGACGAGATGCTTGAGGAAGACATGGCCGCCGTCGGCAAGGACAGCGAATTCGCCTTTCTCCTCCGCGACGGCGACGCTTGCGGTGAGCGAGAGTGCGGTCAGCGGTGGCAGTTTGATCGACGGCCCGGGGTAGATGAAGGTTCGGAGCGCGCTGACGCGATGCGTCGGCACTGGCGCATCCGCCCGCAGGCAATCGTCCGGCAGGTAGCCGACATAGCCGTCGCCGGAGAGCTGTCCCCAGGCCCAGCCCTCATGCCGTTCATAGACCTGCACCAGCTCGCCCGAGAGCGCTTCCGTGTCGAGGGCGGCGTCCGGGCGCGGCTCGCGCCGCAGCGGAGCTGAAGGGGTCATGACGCGCATCGGCTGCGGATCGACGAAGGTCGGCGCCTTGACCTGGCCGCGCAGATGGCCGGCGGCGAGGTCGGTGCGGAAGGGGGTGATGCGGCGGTCGAGAATCGCGGTCATGACGGCAATCTATCCTGGCCTCGGCAATGCCGGGAGAAGTTTGCGCTCAGCCCGCTCCGATGTCCTTCGCGTGCTCGGTGACGAGGTCGCCGAGCCGCTCCACCGCGAGCGCCCCGGCCACCGTGCGCTGGATCACGACGTTGCGCCGATCCTCCTCGTCGCGCTTGCGGGTCAGGAGGCCGAGCTTGCCGAGCGTGTCGAGCGCGCGGGTGATCACCGGCTTGGTCACGCCGAGCTGCTTCGCCAGCCCCCGCACCGTATGCGGCGGCAGTTCGAGATAAACGGTGAGCAGGATCGCGGTCTGGCGGGCCGAGAGGTCCGGCTCGCCATCCCGCACCAGATCGAGATGCACCTGCCGCCAGAGCCTGAGCGCCTGCGAGGGCCTGATCTCCAAGGGCATACGGATAAGGTTCCCGATCGTTACGGGGCCGTATCATTATCGTGCAGACAGGCAGGCGCAATCGACTTCGTCGATCAGCCTTAATGTAGCGCGAACTTTCAAATGGCACTGAACGAACAATCAAATGGCAACAACTTGATAAATGGCTTCGACGCCAAGCGTGGGGCCATTAGGAGGCGGCCGCCAGACTGGCCTTTTCATCGGATGAAGCGATCTGCGCCGTTAACTCGAAGATCGTCTTCCTAAGCCCCCGCACCTCATCGGCGAAAGCAGATATCGTCGTCACATTGTGCGCATACCGATGAGACCGCTCATGCCACGCATCGTCGTGAAATGAAGGCAGCAGGAATATCCCGCTGACCGGTGCTTCACCATCTAACGAGCTTTGCCATTGGACCAAGCGCCCGTGTGCGATCTCGTTGCGTGTCTTAGCCAGTGTATCGAGCCGGTTGAGAATCGCCTCGATTGTCGGGGTTGATCCGGACGGTAATCGTTGCGGATGCTGCTTCATCGCCGCCTTCAGCATATGACTGCGTGTGGAGCGGTTGGCGCGCACGAACGCTGCGAATGCCAAGGGCTCTTCCTCTCGCAAAATGACCCTGTAGAGGGTCATGAGAAAGTCCTCGCTTGTCTCCCATGTGCTCAACGCGCCGCCAACCGCAAACAGAAGCGTGGCTGTTTTAGCTTCGCCGCGCAGGGTGGCGCCGGAAGCCAATTTGAGTTCCCCTACCACGGGGAATAACTGATCTTCAGCCATGTCGATCACCGGAAATAACAACCTCCCGCGCCCACTTCGTCTTGCCGCCACCGGCCGCCTGATAACTCAGCTCTACTGTTTCGATCGAAGCCCAGGCGAACAGCTCGCGCACCTCGGGCACGTCGTTCAACGAGAGGATGAAGCGGCCTTGAAGGCTCTGTAAAGCGCCGCTGAGCTGCTCGAACTCGTCTCGGCCGAATAATCCACGGCCATAGAAGTGCTCGGTGCCCCAGTACGGCGGGTCGAGATAGAACAGCGTGCCCGGCCGGTCCCAGCGTCGGATGAATTCCTGCCAGGGCAAGCACTCGATCCAGACGCCCGCGAGCCGGTCATGCGCGGCCTCCAGGAGTGGCTGCAACCGGGTGATGTCGAAGCGCGCTGGCGCCTTCATGTCTATGCCGAAGGTGCGGCCCGCGACCTTCCCACCGAAAGAGAGCTTCTGGAGATAGAGGAATCGGGCGGCTCGCTCCATGTCGGTGAGGGTATCCGGGTCCTGGGCGTTCAGCCGCTCGAACTCAGCGCGGCTAGAAAGCTGCCAGCGCAGCATGTCCAGGAAGGCCTGGTAGTGCCGCTGCAGCACTCGGAAGAAGGTCGCAACGTCCCGCGAGGCGTCGTTGATGACCTCGACTTTCGGCTTCATCGGCCGGCGCAGAAAGACACCGCCCATACCGACGAAGGCTTCGGCGTAGGTGGTGTGCTCGATCGCGCCGATACGGTCGACCAGTCGGCCGGCAAGCTGCTTCTTGCCGCCGACATAACCGGCGACCGGCGAGATGGGACGTACCTCGTTCATGGGATATTAGAACCTGATGGCGCCCGCTATGGCGCGGCCATGCGGCCGTCGTGGCGGGCGACGTGATTCTGCTCTCGTCGGGCGGCTTCAATCTTGCCGGAGAGGGCCGCCGGAGCCGCAAGGCTCCCCTGTCACGTCATCACGCGGTCGCCCCCGCTACACCCCAGACCGCGGCATCACCGGCATTTGAAAGCACCTTGAACACCGCCTCTTCATGCTGGGCCGAGATGCCGGTGTGGGTAGACTTTGCCGTCGGCAGTGCGATCGTCGCCGCTCCGGCCAATGCCCAGGTCACCGCGCCAGCGCCGCCGCGCCTGATCGTGACGCTCTCGCCCGGCGCCCAGTCCGCCGGCAGCGTCACGACGCCGGCCGCAGCATTGGCGATGATGACGAGTGCCCCCTTGTCCTCGGCCGACAGCATCGTGTCGGCGTCGTAGTGGTTGATCCGCTGCGCCGTGGCCTGGACGAACGCCGCGAGCTGCTCGACGGTGGGGCGCGTCGGGAGGCCGCCGCGCAGCAGCTGCACGATGTCCGTCTTGGCTACCGGCGCAGCAGGCGGCACGGCACTGCCCGGCTGCCCGGTTGCGGTGATGGTGCCCTGGGCAATCTCATATGCCGCCTGCTCCGGTGTGAGCTCGATCGTCGTCTGGCCCGGATCGAGGCGGATCCCGGCGACGTATTTGCCGGCCTTGCCCGGAACGACGGTGTAGATCTGCGTCGCCATGGTCAGTCCTTTTCCTTCGAGGACGAGCCGTCCTCTTTCGCGGCGATGTTCACGGTGGTGGTGAAGCCGGAGCTCTCGAAGGCGTGCTCGACGGAATCGGCGCGCCAGGCACCGGCGATTTCCTTCCGGAAACTCTCGCCGGCGATGACATCGGCCTCGGCCTGGGCATCCGGCCGGCCATAGAGTTTGAAGTTGCCGCTGCCGCTGCGCCTGGTGAGCCGCCGCGCCTCGGCCATCGCGGCCTTCTCGGCCTGTTCCTTGGTCGGATAAGGCGATCGCAGAACGGTTTCGGGACCTTCTAGCCCCGTCTTGGCCTCGGCCAACTCGCGCTTGCCGGTCTTCTGGTCGATCCAGGCAGCCTTCACCGAGCCGTATTCGACGCGGCCGTCCGGGGTGACCTCCCAGTCCGCGCAGTCCCATTTCTCGATTCTGATGACCGGCAGCGCGAGGCCGCTAACCGATTTCGCCGCGCCTTTCTGCGAGATCACGAGCTTATCGCCCATGGGCTTCACGACCGCGTCGAGCTCGTCGCACAACGTGGTCAGGAAGTCGATCTCGCTGACATCGACGCGCGCCCGGAAATCGAACTTGTGGTTGGCGATCGCGGGATCGACATGCGCGGTCATGCCGTTCCGGCCGGCGATCGTGTCGGCGATCTCCTTCACCGATTTGTTGCTGAAGCTCTCCCGACCCTTGCCCTTCAACTTGCGCTTGAGGTCGGCGGCACTGGCCTGGATCGTTAGCGTCTCGCCCGCGTCAGCATCACCTTTGAAGGCGATCGGCTGCAGTTCGAAGGTGCCTTTCGGCACGAGCCCGGTTTCTTTGTAGCCGAGCTTCACGACGATCGTGGCCTTGGGCGGCGGCACGACGATCGCGTTGTCGGCATCGTCCAGGTCAAAGGTGATCTTGTCGGATTCCTGCCCGGCCTGGTCGGTCAACGTCGCCTTGATCAGGCGCCCGTAGAAGCCGGCTGCGACCTCCCTGCCGTTGACCTCGATCGAGATCACCGGAGTGTAGCCGAGGGCGTTGGGTTGTGAGAGCGCGAAAGCCATCGTCAGCTCCAGAGCATGACGGTTTCACGCAGCGGCGGCTTTTCGGCCTGCGGCTCCGGCAATTCGACGACGGT
This sequence comes from Allobosea sp., assembly GCA_033792295.1. Lineage (GTDB taxonomy): Bacteria > Pseudomonadota > Alphaproteobacteria > Rhizobiales > Beijerinckiaceae > Allobosea. The sequence continues at coordinate 25,463 of JARYGW010000006.1, read as the reverse complement.
GCCGACCGGCAGGAACGGTCCGAGTGCAGCGAGATCCGGATTGAGCGCGAAGGCCTGCTCGACCACGCCGGGATCCTGCCGACCGAAAGCATTCCAGACGACGAGGTCCAGCGTCATGTTCTCCCGCGTGACCTGGGCGCGCATCAGAGCAGCCCTCCGAAGGAGAGCTCGCCGCCGAAGGGCGCCAGCTTCACGTCGAATTCGGTCTTGGCTCCGATGCCGCTCGGCCGCAGGATCGAATGCGCCGCGCCGACTTCCAGGATGACGACGGTTCCGAAGACCGAGGCGCCGCCGCCGGCGGCCGCGCCGAGCAGCTCGACCGGCTCGCCGGCCCGCTGCGTCGCCTTCAGCGCGAGATATTCAGCATGACCGCATCGTCGATCATGTCCTGGGTGCGCACCACGTTGACAAAGGCGTCGAGCGGATCGGCGGCGCAGGTGCGGTTGCCCCACAGGATCGAGCCGGCGCGCAGGGTGGCGATCTCGTGCTGGTTGAGCCAGTTTGCCTCGCTATCGGTCTCGCCATCGTAATAGGGGATCGGCCGGGATGGCCCGGTGATGCCGCCCATCGTCTGGTTGGACGGGCTGCGGAACGGGCCGCCCACCTCCTTGTCGCGCTTGACGAAGAGGCCCGCGACACGGCCAGAGGCCGGCTCCGTGATGGTGGTGCCGCGGAACACCTTGACGGAAGGGTGGAAGAGATAGGCGCGCGGATCGTCGGCGAAGTCGGCGCGATAGATCTCCGCTGCTTCCTTCGAGGCGTCGGGCGTGTTCAGGATCTTGATAGCGCGCAGCCGGTCGGCGATGCCGGTCAGCTCGGCGGCGACCGGGTTCTTCGCATTCGCGATACGTTGACTGTCATAGCCCGGGACTGAGAGTAGCTTCGCGGGCTTTGAAGCCTCCTTGAAGGCATGGACGCCGGAGTTGTTGGCTCCCGAGCCGACGATATTGGCGATCGTCTGTTCCAGCTTCGTCTGCGGCACGGCCGAGGTGCCTTCCGCGACACGCACGATCTGCAGCTCGGCGACGACGCCCTGGTCGTCGATCGCGTCCCAGATCGCCTCGACATTGCCGCCGGTGCCGGCCGCCGCGCGCGCTGCGGTATCGTTGGTGAAGACGGTGACGAGCTCGTCGAGCGGATAGACGTCCGGGTCGGCGTTCGGGGCGATCATCACCGAGCCGCAGGTCGAATAGTCGGTGACCTCGACAGGGCGCGCGGTCTGGCCTTCCTTGAAGACGCGCGTACCGTGAAACCGTTCTGTGGTGGCCATCTGCTGCTCCGGTGCCGGCGCTTGACATCGCTGGGATCGGAGCCGAGGCTAGGTGCGAGACCCATGCAAAAGGCCCCGGACGCGCGTCCGGGGCCTTCTTTTCATGCCACCGCCGGGCGATGGATCAGATCAGCGCCGCTTCCCTGGCGGCCTGCGCGACATCGGGGATGCCGAGCACGGCGGCGACGTCGAGCAGCGTCGGGTGATCGGGTTTGAACTCCGACGCACAGTCCCACTCGATCAGCGCCTCGGAGCGGCCGGGCTCCGGCAGGTTGTCGAGCGCGGTTTCGACTGTCGCGAGAGGATAGCCGTTCCTCACCAGCCAGAGCCGAAGTTGGCGCTGGGTGATGTTGGGTATGGGAGCTTCCGGCGCGACATAGGGCGCGATCTCGCCGCCAGCAGCAAGCCAGTCAGCCAAAATGCGCCGAACCTGCTCGTCGGGAGGCAGCGTCGTGTCGACGATAAAGACTTCGCCACCTTCCATCGTGACGAGAGCGTATGCCTGCTCGGCGGCGAAGGTGGCTGAGCTGATTTTCATGAGATCAGTACTCCGCGCTTAGTTTTTGTGTCTCGTCGAGAATGAAAGCTCCCGTGCTTCCAGCGGTGAAGCTGCTCTGGACGTACCTGTCGCTGTATTCGCGAAATACGGTGCCATCGACACCGATGCTGTTGGAGATGACGACCGCGCTCGGCGTCGTGCGCATGTTCTGGCGCAAGGGGACACTGTTTCCAGTGGTTGTTCCAGCCGTTTTCGGACCTGCCAGATAGAGGTCGACTACCTGATAATATCGTTCGCAGTTTCGGAGCTCATTGACATAATCCGGAAGCTCCCATGGCGGAACGATCCCGGTTGCGTCGTAATCGACGTAGAGCCCAACGTCGAACAGCTCGAAGGTCGCGCCGGCCGTCGCCATGAAATTGATCTGATTATTGGTCGAAAACTTCAGCGCGGCATTCCATCCGGTCACACCTTGAAAATTCGTCCCGGCCATCAAGGCTATCGTCAGATAGAGCCCTGCTCCGTTGTCCGTCAGCCAGGCTCCCGAAGTCGCACCGGGGATAACGAAGGAGCACACAAGGTCGGTGTTAATCTCACCCGCAGCGACAGTGCACTCACCGACCCAGCAGGTATCGCTGGTGGCGTTTCGCAGCGAAACACCGAATGTTCCTGGTAGGGAAGATCGAAGCCCGAAACGGACGATCACCGGCCGCGCGGCAGCCGTGCCGAATCTCGCATCCGGGACCATGATCCCTTCAATGCATTGCTGCACCAGAAGGTAATCGCCCGCAGCCACAACGGCATCCACTGCCTGCACCGTGTGTCGCATGCGGCAGATGGCACCTCCTGGCGATGTCGAAACGACCCGTTGGATACGCACCGTGCCACCGGCGGCCGAGGCGTAGCCGTGCTGCCAACGATCAAGAACGTAAACCCCACTGCTGCCGAAGCTATAATCGACAGCCGCGCCCTGATTGCGTTGATCGTGCCGCATGTCGCCGTTGATGATACGATTGCGAACCCGGTTCCAGCGTTCGATCTGCAGATCGGTCCGGATCTGCGCCATGGTCGAGCGCTTGAAAATCTGGATGCCTGCGGCTCCGCCGAACAGGTTGACGAGCGCCGCGTCCTTGTCCGCCAGATCGGACAGATTGGTGGACTTTCCCAGCTTCGCGGAGAGCGCCGCCATCACATCGGTGGCAAGGTTCGGGTTGTTCCCGAGCGCGTCAGCGATCTCCTTGAAAGTATCGAGGACATCCGGCGCCGCGTTCTTGAGACCGTCGATCTGGGACTGCACGAGGGCTGTCAGGCCCGCAACCTTCTCGACCGGGAGGGTACCGGTCGCATTGGCGAGTGCCAGATAGAAATCCGGGTTCTTCCCGCCGAGCTGAAGCGCGTTCGGGGCCGTGCCGCCACCGATGAGCTCTTCGAGCGCGGCTTCCAAATTGTTGATCTGTGTCGTCAGCGCCGAAAGCTGCGGCGCCACGTTATGGCTGATCATGTCGAGAGCGGCCTGTGTACCGTTCTCGATCAGCGTTTCGAAGGACGCTTCCAGCAGCTCGCGCGCTTTCAGGCGGGCGGCGATGGACGCCATGACGATGTTCCAGAGCTCGCGCGAAAAAGTCGCGGTCGACTGGACCTGATAGTCGTTGTCCGGACCCGGATCGATCTCGGCCAAGGCGACCTCCTCAGAGCTTCTCGGCCGACAGGACGACGTCGGCACCTTCCTGGGCGATCAGGCGCAGGATGGCGGCGCCCGTCATGGTGATCTCGCCGCGCAGCAGGAGCCCGTCGAAGCGCAACGCGCGGGCGAGATCGACGCGGTAGCTCGCCGCGTCGTCATAGGTGGCGGCAGGGTCCGCCGACTGGCTCGGTTGCTTGGCCATGCTGGGTCCTCAGAGCGCGTAGAGCGCGATGTTTTCGATGAAGGGAACATCGGTGACCTCGGTCGAGGTCATGTCGAACCGTGCCCGCGCCTCCGTCGTCGCCGGCACCGTGAAATTCGCCAGCACCCGGCGCTTTTTCGGATTGACCAGGTCCGGCGTCACGACGGTGACCGACGGCGTATAGACCGTCGCGCCGATCACCAGCTTCGGCGCGGAGCTGTGCTTGGCCGGGTCGTAGGCATCGAGCACCGTGTCGAGCTGGATCGACGTCGTCGAAAGCCCGAACGCTTGGCTCGTCGAGATCGCGACCATGTCGCCGCGCGGCCGGAAGGTCATGCCGCGGGCATTGCCGAGACGCGCGGCTGTCGAGCGGCAGGTCGCGCCGGTGCCGATGTTGTAGGAGAGCGAGTTCATCATCGCGCGCCAGCTCAGCGGCTTGGCCGCGAAGTTTGGGATGCAGGCGACGAGCTCACCACGGAACTGCATCATGCGGCGCGACAGGCGGCGGTCGCAGCCGGCCGGCGTCTCGACCATGCCGCGCTTCACGCCGACAGTGTCGCCGTCGCAGATCGTCCACGGCGCGCCACCGGTGGCCGGGTCGGGATAGGCGCGCAGCTCACGGCCCTCCCACGGCGAAACGAGATAGGTCGCGGCAAGAGCAACATCGTCCGGCACACGGTCACCGCTCGACATGGTGACGTAGCCACCGCCGGCGGCCGCCAGCGCAACGATGGCCGCGATCGCCGTCTTGGCGCGCTTACTCGCCATCGGTCGACCCCGAGACGGTTTCCTGCGCGACGAGGCGCGCGATGAACGCGCCAGCCGTGGCTGCAAAGGAGAGGCCGGCGAAGACGCCGGCGGGCACGTCGATGGCCTCGCGGATCAGGGGCAGCGCGATCTCGGCACCCGAGAGCACGCCCGCCAGTACGATCAGGCGGATCGACCAGGCGTGCTTCAGCACGCGCTTCCAGTTCCAGACGAGTTTCAAGGGGCTTCTCCGCGCCCGGGCGCGTGCCCGGAATTCGCGTCGAATGTGCCCCTGACGCGGGTCCGGTTGAGCCCCGGACGCGCGTCCGGTCAGAGCAGCTTGTACTGGGAGCTGTTGTGCTGGCGCTGCTTCGTCCTGAAGCGCCGGGCGGAGCGGTTCGTCACGCCTGCGGCCTTCGCCATCTCGTTGGCTGTAGCTCCGCCCGAGAGAGCTTCTGCAAGGGCACGAGCGCGACGGCGGCGCTCGGCAAGGTAGCTGCCTTTCGGACCAAAGGGAATGCTCAGTTTCTGACGATAACGGCCTGAGCAGAAATGGGCGCTGATGCGCTCGGCCTTGTCCCGGCCGACCGCGGCGATCAGCCAATTGTCAGGCCGGAGGCGCGAGACGATGAACACCTCCTGGCCGCCCTTCGCCTCGGCGATCGCGAGCGCAGCATCGATGCCGGCAACCTCGGCGATCTCGGCGAGCAACGGCGGAAGATCGGGCCAGCCGGACCGGCTCATCGCGCCTGCCCCGGACGGCGCGTCATCGGCATCTTCCCGCCCAGCACGGTGACGACGACGTCGGATTCCACGACGAACTTCAGGCCATCCGCCAGGATGACATAGTCGGCGATCCCGATGCGCTCGGCTTGGCGCCGGCTGCGATCGAGCGCCCCGGCGAGGATGCCGCGCAGCTGCTCGACATCGACAGCGCCGGAACGCTCGAGGAATCGCAGCAACGCGTGATCGGAGACATGGATCATCGTCGGCTCCGCTCCTCGGTGAGACGCTGCTGCCAGGCCTTGAGCTGCTCGATGGCCTGGCGCGCCTGGGGCGGCTTCAGGAATTCCGGCGCCGAGATCTTGAAGCGCTGAAGCGTCCAGGCGCGCAGCGCGTCGCGATCGAGCGGGCCGGAATGGAGCGCGCCCCACAGGGCGTAGATCTTGCGCACCTCGCCCCGGTCGGACGCCGGCCGCTTCGACTCGCGCGCCTCCCAGCCCAGCCGCTTGAACTCGGCGAGCACGGCGCCGGCCTGCCGATCGGACAGGTTCTTCGCGCTGTCGACGCCGGCGATGCGGGCGAGCAGGCCACGATACTCCGCCTCCTCGAGCTGGAGCTGGCGGCGGGCGATCTGAATCTTCTGCAGCATGGCGGGATGGGTGCTCATCGGCCGCTGCTCCTCGGGCTGCTCCTGGCGATGGCGGCGAGGAGCGCGACGCGGCGCTTCGTCAGCCGCTTCAACTCGCCTTCAACGGTGGTTGACCGGCGCGGCGCCACGTCCGCGATGATCTGCTTCAGCCGCGCCCGCTTCTCGTCCAGCGTCCGCAGCTCGTCGCGCGCCAGCAGCACGGAGATGGCGCTGGCGTCCGAGGGAGCGGGGCGGGGCGAGAAGAAGCGGCCCATGGTCAGGCCTCGGGCTCAAGCAAGGGCGCCGGCGCCGGACGCGCGAAGCGGGCAGCGTCGGTCGGGAAGGTGAAGACCGTACGCCGACCCGGCGGGATCCAGAGCGGTGCCCGCGGCTCGGCGCCGTGCTTCCAGCACACCCAGCAATAGTCGGTTGCCGTGCTGCCCTCCGGCTCCCAGCGACCGCGATGCATCGGCACGCGCTCGACGTAGTAGGCGATCAGGAAGGGAGGGTATTCGCGGAAAAGCTCATAGCGCTCGATCGCGTGAAGCCATTGCGTTCGGACCAGCAGCGCAACGCCGCGGCGCGTATCCTTCAAACCCTGTCTGGCGAAAGCGATCGCCGCGTTGAAGGGTGGGTTCGTGATGATCCAATCGACCGGGCGGCTGAACCCATCGAGGAAGTCGCGAACTAGGCCATATCCATAGTCATGGATGTCTGAGGCCTCGACCATCGGGAAGACCTCGCCCAGAGGTTCGGCCATGTGGCCTTCGCCACAGGCCGGATCCCGGATGACTTCGAGCGGACCGATATCGAGCACCGGCAGGGCGACGTGCTGCACGAAGGCGCGCGTCGCCCAGGGCGGCGTCGGGAAGAAGTCGAGGGAGTCGGCCGGCTCCGAGCGCTGCGCCGCGACGGCGGACGAGAAGGCGAAGGCGCGCTGGGTCATTTCAGCCCCCGTGCCCAGGTCAGAACTGCCGCGACCTCGTCCTGAACGTGAGTGCGCCGTTCCAGACGCTCCGCGAGTTCTTCGACGGCGTAGTAGAGCGCATCATCGCGATTGCGCGCGAAGCGCCCCCACTTGCGTCCGACCTTGTAGCCGCTGCCGCTGCCCGAAAGGCTGTAGCTGGCGGACCACATCCAGAGGCCATCCTCGTCGGGATGCAGCTCGATCTCTGCGGAGCGGTAACCCTTGCGCCAGCAAAACTGCTCCAACGCCGGCCCTTGAACGACATGGCCGTTCGGGTCGATCGGCCTCTTCACAGCGGGCTCGCGCATTAGATCGAGGAGGTTCATCGCGCCGGCTCCCAGCGGATGAGCACGCCCCGGAACGACAGGCTGTGACCGCAGGCTTCGGGATGCGCGGCCTGCCAGAACGCCTGAAGATCCTCCCAGTGCAGGAAGCCGTCCTGGCGGGCGAAATCGTCCAGCATCGCCGTGATGCCGAACGCCTCGCCGGTATCCGTGAAGCGGACGTAGCCGAGCTCCGCAATGAAGAGCTCGATCGGGCGAACCTCGACGCAGACCTGGTCGGCGATGATCTTGCGACACTGCTTCGTCCGCATGCCCTGATAGATCTGCATGGCCTCGCCCGGTTGGACGTGGCGCTTGCGCAGCGCGCGGATGGTCTGCCGCTTGATGACGCCAGTGGCGGGATGCCCGGTCGCGATCGGCTCGGCGAAGCGCTTGTTGAAGGAATAGGCGACCATCAGCGGACGGGCCCCCCGGCTTTGGCGATCGCCTCCTTGCTCGCGAGCTCAAGGCACATCTGCGCCATCGCCTCGCCGTGCTTCAGTACGGCGAGGCGGGCCTCGGCCGGCAGCTTCAGGAAGGCGCGGATCTCGTTGGCATTGATGGCGAGCGTTTCGAGCGTGCGGACGGCCGTCTCCAGCCGCGCCAAGCCATGCTCGGCGATCGCCCGCTTCCGCAACTCGTGGATCTTCGCGCCAGTCAGGAGGCTGCGCTGCCGCACGACGGCGAACTTCACCTCCTCGATCTGCTGGACGAGCGGGATGGCGGGAGCGGTCATGCCGGCACCTTCGGGTTTAGCCGGTCGATCGCCTCCCGGGCGGCTGCGTCGAGCGCATAGCCATGGCCCCAGCGGGTGAGGATGTTGGCGCGGAACGGGCGCATCTTCGCCCGGGCCTTGCAGACATAGACGTCGACGATCTTTTCCATCGGCTCGTCGCGGCCGTCGTTGCGGTACATCGCCGCCATGACCTGGTCCTTCGTGCATTCGATGCGGGCATAGAGAGCCGAGACGAGCCGGCCCTCGGCGACCGTCAGGCGCCATTCGAGCGGCAACGCGATCACCGGCACGAGGAGCCGTTCGAGGAAGGCGACGCGCTCCTCCAGCCACTCGTTGCGCTCACGCAGCGCCGCCAGCTCGACATCAGGCCGCACGGCGCTTCCTCGTGTTCTGGTAAAGCGAGATCGCCAGCGCCCGCCATTTCGGCAGGGATTTCGCCAGAGCGAGATCGGCGGCCTTGCGCTGCATGTCCGGCCAGCGCGCCATGAGCGTCGCCTTCAGGTCGTCGATCGCGATCTCGCCGGCATAGGTCGAACCGTGCAGCAGCTCCTCGGTGGCCTTGATGGCGTCCGAGGTGATCGGCGCCATGCGGGCCTGCGCCAACGTCTCCAGGACGACACGCGCCTGCATAGCAGTGCGGCGGCGGCAGAGGCCCGCGAGTGCGGCGACCGCGACCGTCTCGGCGGCCTCGAAGACGCCCTGGGGCCGGACGTTGCGGAGCACTGTGACGCCGGCGCGGCCGCAGACCTGCATGACCGTTTGCGCACTCTCGTCACCGGCCGCGACGGCGGCATGGAACAGGCTGAGGGCCGTGAGGCCGACACGGTCGCGGTTGTGGCCGAGGAAGGCGCGCGCCCTTTCGAGCTGGTCGGCGCCCTCGACGATCATCACCGGGATTTCGGGGATGCCGCCGTGGCTGGCAGCGCCGATCGCGGTGTGCTGGCCGTCGAGGATGTGGAGCCCGGCATCCGTCTCCGCGACGATCGGTGGCTTGAAGCGCCGCCACGACCAGCCGGCGGCGATGCGGTGGATCAGACGGACCGAGGCTTCGGTCAGGTTCCTCTGGTATTGCGGATCGATCAGGAGCGAGGTCGGTGCGACCCACTCGAAGCGCGGAGCGAAGGATTCGCGCTCGGCCGGCGTCCAGCCTTCGGGCAGTTGCAGGGGCTCCACTCGGCGCAGGCTCATCCGAAGATCTCCGTCAGTTCGGGCAGGGTTTCGGGTTCGGGCGCGCGGCGCAGCAGGGTGAATTCCTGCGGCGGCGCCGGCGATGTCGTCTCGGTGCGGGCGTAGACCCGCAGCCGGTGTTCCATGCAGTAGCTGCTCGGCCTCGCGGTAGCGGCTCCGCAGACGCGCCGGCCGCCGAAGATGTCGCGCTTGTCGCCGACCGCCTCGCAGGCGATCCAGCGGCACTGGCCGGAGACGGCCTTCGAGAGGAGGATGCTCATGTGCGCCCTCCCGGTCCGGCCAGCAGCAGCCGCGCCGCGGCGCGAGGTCGGGAGACGATCTCGCTGGCGTCGATATCGCCGGGCCGGACGACGGTGATATCGAGGCGAACCGCATCGGCCGGCCGGGCACGCCAGTGGGGCCGGCTAAGACCGTAGGTCCGGTCCAGTGGCTGCGCACCACCCAGGATCTCCAGAAGGAGCGTGCCCTTCTTGAGGGGCAGCAGGAAGCACTCGCCTCCGATGGTCACCGCGCAGAGTTGAGGAGCGGCCATGTCAGACTTCCTCGACGAGATCGTCGATCTCGCCGGCATTGCGACGCTCGATGTAGTCAGCGGTCTCCTCGGCGGACATGAACCGCCAGCCCTCGAAATGATCGTCTGGAAGGCCCACGGCGCGGGCGACGGCCTGTGCCGAGCCCTCGCCGAACTCAAGGCTGACCGGCAAATCGTTGACTGAGACCGACATTTCCAAGCCGGTCTCATCGCAGGTGAGAAAGAAGCTGTAAGATGCGCGGACGTGACCCGGGAGCCGTGTGAAGCCTTTTGCGTTCATGGCGACCTCACGCGGCTGCGAGGTCGATCGTCACCGTCGACCAGGCGCCCTGCTCATCGCGGATGCGGAAGCGCAGATAGGCCTTGGTGCCGATGACGCGGATGGAGTCGCGGATCGCCTCCATGGCGCTCTGCCAGCGCGGATCCGAGTGCTCGATCGCCAGCAGCGTGAACAGCTCGCCGCGATTGATCTGGCCTTCCTTCTCGACGTTGAAGACTTTGGTCACCAGGGACCGGATCATCTCGTGGCTGTCGGCGCCCCATTCCTTCAGGCACTCGTCGACCAGGCGCTTCGCGGCCTGCAACTCCGGGCCAAAGGCGACCTGGTCGGCGATCTTCACCTCGACGCGCATGCTGTCATCGAAGGTCCGGAAGGTGACGTTGCCCTTCGGCCCGCCCGCCGGAGCGCCGTATTGCTGTTCCAAGAGCGATTGGAAGGCGGCGAGATCCTCGAAGGTGTGGCCCTTGAAGCGCCGGATCTGGTCGGAGAGCTCACGAGCGAAACGCATGACCTTGCGCACCATCTCGTCTTCGAGGATGCGCTGCGTCTTGATCTGACCGAGCCCCATCAGGTTGCCCCGGGCATCCCGCATGAACTTCTCGGAGCCAACCTCGACGATGCCGGCCTTTACTGCCTGTTGCTCGCCGAAGACGTCCTCGGCCAGGGCATGCAGGCCGAGTTCGGTCAGCATGTCCTCGCCGACTGCGCTCCAGTGCTCGCGGTCGGCCGTACCAAGCTCCTCCCACGGGATGACAAGGGACGGGCCAAACTCGATCTTGCTGAGGGCGCCGTAGATAGCTTTGCCGGCGATCTGGCGCTGCACGGCGGTTTCACGCTGCATCGGAATTCTCCATGGTTTTGGGCGCGGTGGCGGCTTCGTGGGCTTCGAAGACGAAGCGGCAGAGGGCGACGATTTCGGCGACGGGCACGCGCACGGCCTCCCGGTCGGGAGCCGCGAGGACGCGGCGAGCGGTGGCGAGCGGATCCGCAGAGGCGGACAGGCGCAGGACGCCGGCCTGCTGGAGCGCAACGAGGGTGGCGCGCAGGGCGTCGGCGGCATGCTTGAAGCAGGGATCGGAGGCGCGCAGTTCCTCGGCGCGCCGGAGACCGTGAAGCACGGTGGTGTGGTCGCGGTTGCCGACCAGCCGCCCGATCTCTCCCGAGGAGAGTTCGGTCACCTGGACCGCCAGCCAGTACACGGTGAAGCGCGCCTGGTTGAGCTCCCCGGTTCGACGATCCGACAGGATGTCCCAGCGCGTGCAGCCCGTCGCTGCACAGACCGCCTCGCGTAGATCTCGGGCTCGGCGACGTAGTGATGCAGGAGGCCGGCGGCGAAGGGGCCGAGCATGGCCGTGCCGAGGCAGAACAGTTTGAAAGCGGATTGAAGCATCAGGCGACGTCCTTCTGCTGGCGGTTCGGGCAGGTTTTGCAGGCGTGGAAGAGCCGGGCGCGGGTCGAATTCGTCGCCGCGAACGGCTTGGTCTGTTCGGAGAGGCAGCGGTCGCGGCCGATCTCGTCCAGGATCGGGCACATGACGGTCTCGCCCATCAGCGCGCCGCGGATCTTCGCGAAGACCTTGGGCAGATCGCCCCGGTACTTCCCGGCCAGCACGTGGCTGATGACCGCATCGGAATAGCCGAGCTGCTGGGCGACGGCGCGGGAGGTGCGTGCCCGGCAGGCCGTCGCCAGCGCCACCACCTCGGCCGGAATGGCCTCGCCCCAGGCAGCCTGCGCCTTCGCGACCTGATCGTTGCGGGGCGCGCTCATGCCGCTCTCCGCGCCGAACCGTTAAGGTTAACCGACTGCATCAAGTTTAGGTCGAAGCAGCGGCGGGCCTTCAGGAGCACGATCGGCGCACGCGGACCGGTGTTCATCGCCGGGAGCAGCCGATAGATCGGTGTCGCGAAGCGGTTGGCGTCCTGGCCGATCTTCGCGAGATAGCCCGCGGCGACGAGCTCGCGGATGTATTCGCCGGCAGCGTCGCGCCCGATCGGCAGTTCCTCGGTCGCAGCCGCAACCGCGATCTCCGCCTCGCGGAAGGTCTTCATCGACCGGATAGCGTTCCAGAGCACACGCTGGCGCGCACCCTTGTCGGCCATGCGCTGCGGGGGGGCCTCACCGGCATTGACGATCCGATAGGTGTGCGTGACGAGGCCGCCGACCCGCGCCGCGGGCTCTGCCGTCAGAACGTTCTCCTCGACGAGGGTGGCGATGTAGGTCCGGATCGGCTTGCGTTGATCCTCGCCGATGATGTCGACGACGACGCGGAGCGTGAAACCGCCATGGTGCTTCTGCAGGGCGGACATCACCCGCCACCAGCCGGACCGCTGCTTTTCAGTCGGGTTCGCCATCACGCGACCTTCCGCACGATGTCGCCGTGGCGCTTGGGGGCCTTGCCTGTGGTGAAATCGGGCAGCGGGCCGCCGACCTCGATGGCCGCGAGGCCGCGCACCGCGGCGAATTCCTTGAGGTGGTAGAGGTTCGTCACGATGCGGCGCGCGCGCCCATCCGAGGCACGGCGGATCACTTCCAGGCTGGCGTCGTCGATCGGCAGGCTGGGGCAGAACAGGGCCGCGAGCTTGCGAGTGTCCTCCAGGTCGGCCGGCTGAGCCATGACCCAGTCGAGCACGCGGTTATGGACGCGCTCGACCCGCTCAAGCTTCTGCGGCAGCGCCTCTTCGCCGATCAGGATGATCGGCACCTGGGCGCCTTCCTGCATCTCGCGCACCAGCTCGATCATGTTCTTGTCGACGAGCCGGTCGGCCTCGTCGATGATCAGCGGCGGATGGCCCGGCGCGGCCATGATCTCAATCGCCTGCTCGGTCAGCGCCGGGATGGTCCCCTTGGGCTGGCGGATGCCGAGTTCCTTGAGGATGGCGCAGACCAGCGTCTTCTTCGACCAGCTGTCGCCCACCTCGACGCGGGGGCCGAGCGTCTTGTTCTGAGCGAAGATCGCCGAATACGTCTTGCCGTAGCCGGAATGGCCAAAGACCACGCCGAAGCCCGGCATATGCGCGCCGCGGTCCGTCAGGCGCTGCACCAGCCCCATGGTCGCGACGACGTTCTTCAGGAGCGCCAGCGATGCCGGTCTCGCGAAGCCATCCACCTTGATATCGTTGCTGCGTTCGTTCATGCTTTCACCTTGTCGACTTCAATGACCCCGCTTCGGCGGGGCTCTTTTTTGGTCGGCTAACGCAACGCTGCCTCGCCAAATTCCTCGTAGAGACCGTCCAGGCCGCGCTTCTCGTGGCTGCCGGCGTAACCGCCGTAGAAGGCCGCCTCGGCCGGCGTGATCGCCTCGCCCACCTCCATCCGCTCATGCAGATCGAGCCAGCGCCGGTAGCGCTGCTGGGGCGTCTCGTGATCGCGCAGAGGGCGGATGTTCGTCGGGGCGACCGGCGCCGTCTGCTCGGCCTCGAGCTGTGCCATGAGCCGGGCGTCGGCTTCGGACAGCGGGCGGGATGGCGGCGGGTCCCCGCGACGCATGGCTGCGATCTCAAGACCGGCATCGAGGGCCGGCGTGGTGTGGATCTCGCTGCGCGGCGGGAACGCGACGAGGTTGCCGCTCGCCTCTGCCGCCAGCGCGAGGCGGTTTTCGAGAACCGTCTTCTCGGTGACGCGCCGCTTGGTCTGCTTGCGGATCTCGGCGGTCTGCTCGTCGATGACCCGCTTCTGGGCAGCGCGCGTCTCGGCCAGCAGCTGGGCGGGATCGACGCCGGCCAGCTCGGCATTGGTGGCGCGGCCGAGCAGTTCGACCCGGCTTTCATCAGCGAAGAGCCAGATCGTGCCCTTGTCGGCAGGGTCGAGCGCGACGAAGACGCGGGTGCCGGGAAGGATGCCCGGAGCGAGATAGTGGAAGCTGTCGACGCGAATGCCGCTCTTGCCAACCGTGCGGTAGCCATCGCCATCTGGCGCCTGCATCAGCAGCATCGCCAGCGCCTCGGGATCGGCGGTACGGACCGGCTGCCGTGACGAGGCGGCACGGGCAAAGGGCGTCACCTTGCCCAACCCGCCGTGTTCGCGCTGGGCGTAGATCGTCTCCGACCACTGGTCGACGAGCTGCTGCAGCTCCTCGCCCGTCATCGTGACGTTGAAGGCGGCGTTCTCAGTCTGGCCGAGGCGCTGGGAAAAGGCCTTGCGGCCCTCGATCTTCTTCCGCTGGGCGACCGAGTGCCCGATGAAGCCCGGCAGCATCGCTGCGCAATCGCTCTGGAAGGTGCGGATCGCGCGCTCGACGAAGCCCTTCTGCCACGGCGAGAACGCCGCCGAGCGAATGGCCTCGATCTGCAGCTTGGCGAAGAGGCGCACGGTGGCGCGGGCGACGAAATCGGAGCCGTTGTCGGTCTTCACCGCATCGGGGACGCCCCAGGCAAGGATCGCCTTGCGCATCAGCAGCTGAACCGCCTCGGAGCGCGGCGTCTTCGAGATGAACAGGATGAGCCGGCGCGACCAGACGTCGATGCAGACATAGATCGAATGGCGGCCGTCGACGCAGAGCGCATCGACCGGCGAGGCGTCGATCTGCCAGAGCGCGTTGAGATGCGGCGCCATCCAGGCGTAGGAACCCGAGGTCCGCATCTTCGAGCGGAAGCCATCCGGATCCATCATCTTGAGCAGGCCGGCGGCGTGCTCCTGCTTCCAGGCCTTGAAGCGGATTTCAAAGGCGCGCAGTCCGGGCAGTTGCAGGCCCTCTGCGGCAAGGCGAGCCCCGAACTCCTGCTTCACCGTGTCATGGATGACCAGGGCCGAGAGCTGGTCGTTGAAGGAATGCACAGCGAGGGCGAAATGCTTGATCTCGCCGTCGAAGGCGGCATCGAGAACGCCCTGGCCGCGCCGGCCGGCGCCACGATCGATGGCAAGGCGCTCGATTTCGCCCTCGCGGGAGGCCTGGAGCCAGCGCAGCAATGTCCGTGTCGAGAGCCGCGGCAGCACGCCAGCGGCCCATGCCGGCATCTCGATCTTGCCGAGGTTGTAGAGGTCGACGAAATAGCTGATCGCCAGCGTCTGCTTCAGCTCCGCCTGGACGATGAAGCGCTTGAGGGCGCCGAGCACGGCGAGACGTGCATCCAGTTGCAAGGTCGCAGCGCTGGTGGTGCCGACAGACGGCTCCGGCGCCGCCTGGATGGCCTCGCCCGCGGTCGATGCCGGGGCCTCCGCGCCGTAATAGGCGACGCGAGCCGCCACCGGCAGCAGGTTGACGTGATATTCGAGCCCGCCGCCGCGCCCGGCCCGCTGGCGGCTGAGCGCCGAGAAGCGAGCCCAATCCTCACGCTCGGCGAGCATGCGCACGCCGCGATCGGTCTCGGGAACGCCCGGCAGCGCGAGATCGGCGATTTCGGAGGAGGTCAGCCAGAGCTTCACGCCGCGTCGCCCTTCGTCTGCCGGCGGCGGGCATATTCGACCTTCCCCTTTCGCCACGGCGACAAGAGGAATTCGCGGTGCATCTCGACCTTCTGTTGAAGGAGATCGGCTTCGGCCGCCGCGGGGGCACCTAGGTTAACAATCTCGGCCAGCGCCGCAGCTGTCATCGGATCCACCGCAGTCGCGATGACAACGCCGAAGCTGTTTTTGATGGCACAGCCATCCGCCGTGACAGGCATGTGGACCGTGCGGGTGAGATAGAGGCAGCCGCTCATTCCGCACCGCCCTTCTTCGCGCGGGCGGGCTTGGCGGGCGGGGTGGCCGCGGCGATCCGGGCCGCGACCATGCCGGCGAGCGCCTGCAGGTCTGCCAGCGACATGCGCGGCAGCATGGGCTCGATCTTGGTGAGCAGCCGTTCAGGCTCGCGGACGGCGCCGCCTTCGGGAACGAAACCAGCGACCTCGCGCGCCTTCCTGATGTTCCCCGCCGCGTTCGTCGCGATCAGACCGGCGACGACCTTCTGCTGCTCCGGCTCCAACTCGGCGAGGGCCTGCAACTGCGCCTGATTGTCGGCAATCTTGGTTCTACGGATGGCTGCGATGGCGTCGGGGGAGAGTTTTCCGGCGAGTTCGACCGAGCGCTGGATGGTGCGCTCACCCAAACCGGTTGATTTCGCGGCATCTTTCGAGAACCGGGCAAAGGTCGCCAAGTTGGCGACCTTTCCTTTTTCCGTCTTCGGCTTCTTTGCCTTGCCGTTGGCGGTTTCCGGATGGAGCGTCTCGTAAACGCGCTTGCGTTCAGCCAGGAACTCGGCCCGCTCAAGAGCTGTCAGCTCCTTGCGGGCAAGGTTCTCGTCGATCTCGATCTGTCGGGCTTCATCATCCGTCGCCTCGATCAGAATTGCGGGGATTTCCTCCCAGCCGAGGATGTTCGCGCCGCGCAGGCGATGGCCACCGACGATGAGCTTGAGCCCGTTGCCGGAGGCATCGGCCCGGACAACGATGGGTTGGATCAGGGTGCTCTCGTTCATCGACGCGGCGATGAGTTGGGCATGCGCCTCGTCGACCGGACGAAGCCGGCCCGTCGCGTCGATCGCAGCAACGCTGGCGAGGAAGACGGGCGAACCCGCTGTGAGGGTGGCGAGCAGGCTCATCAGGCGGCCCTCGACGCGACGAGAAGGCCGGTGCGATTGCCCTGCTTGTCATAGAACTGCGGCCAGATCGTCTGGCGCGGAACGCCGAGCGCCTCAGAAATGAGGCTTTGAACCTTGGGCGCCGGACGCTCCATCCCGCTGTAGATCGTGAAGCGGCTGAGATCGTTCTGCCTCGCCAGCCCGGCTGCAGTGATGCCCTTCTCGCGGAGCGCGAAAATGATGGCCTGTCTGGTCCAATTGCTCGCCATGGGTGTCCTGTCTCGCAATGCCGGATTTGGCGTGTTAACCACACATCTGAACGGCACTTGTGCAGTAAGCTCACATATGTGAGCGAGCGTCAAGCCAGATTTGTCCAAGTTGGGAAGAATATGAGCCCGAGGGTCCACATATGATCTGGCTTCCGACTCCCGGGTGGGGCGAACGCCTGGAGGCT
This sequence comes from Allobosea sp., assembly GCA_033792295.1. Taxonomy (GTDB): domain Bacteria; phylum Pseudomonadota; class Alphaproteobacteria; order Rhizobiales; family Beijerinckiaceae; genus Allobosea. Next base: position 8,737 of record JARYGW010000006.1, on the reverse strand, counting down.
GCCGTTGTTGCGCGCGGCGGCCTAAAGCTCGTATCGGAGGGGTCTGGGGTGTCCGAGAGCGCGATCAAGCGCTATTGCAAGGGCGATAACGAGCCCGGAGCATTCAAGCTCGCTGCCATCGCCCGTTTCTGCGGCACGTCTGTCGAGGAAATCCTATTTGGCGAGCAGCCCAGCACCAGGGCAACATATGTGGGCGCCGATGCCCGCGATCTGGATGATTCAGTTCCGCCGGACGTCGTTTACATCCCGCTGCTCGATGTCGTCGCATCGGCCGGGCCGGGCATCGAGAACCCATTCCCGGCGATTATCGGCCACTTGCCGTTCCCGAGGCGCTGGCTTTCCGAACTCGGCATTCCGGAAAACTTCGCTCGCCTGCTGGAGCTCGGCGGCGACAGCATGGAGCCGACCATCCGCGACGGTTCGATCTGCCTCCTGGACGCGCGATCACAAGCGCCCCGTGTCGAGGGCGTCTATGCGCTGATCGACGGCAAGGATGTCCGCATCAAGCGCATCGGTCGGGGCTGGGAAGGCAAGATCGTGCTGATCAGCGACAATGAGCGCTATGAATCGGAGACACTCGCAGCTCCCGAGGCGGAAGCGCTGCGGATAGCGGGTAAGATTGTCTGGGCAGGAGGGAAAATATGATCTCGCGCGTGACTTGCCTGCTGGTGATGCTCCTCATCGGAGCATCCAGTGCCTTCGCTCAAACGATACCGCTCGAAAGCTTCGACAAGCCCTTCAATGCCGCTTCAAAACGCATCGGCAGCGGAATTTCACTAATCGGCGCAGGGTGCAAACCATCCGAGTGTGAGTTCGGAGCGGTTCCCGACTTGCGCCTCCTCGTCAACGGCGATTCCAACAACAGAAATATCGAACAAGTGTCCGCCTATTTGCCCAGGGATGCGGCGGATAAGGCCCGCTCGAGGCGCTCCGCGATCACCGCTACAGCCGTTGCGACGACCCTCATCGCCGTCTTCAGCCCAAAAGTGACACCGAAGAAAAGGGGTGAGGCGGTGATGACTATGCTCAACGGCGCGACCGGGGCAGCCAAACGCGGTGAAATCGACCTGGACGGCGTCAACTATGCACTTAGCGCCACCCAGGCCGACAATCTGCGGATCTACGTCACGCGCTGATCACGCGACTTTCAAATCATGCTCAGTGAGGTCCCAACTGTCAGCGGCCATGTCGCTGGCGTGCCTCATGCCGTCGACCTCGGCCGGCAAAACACCGTGTCGCGCGATGATGATCGCATCCTCATATTCCCCCGTCGCCGGGTCGCCAGTGCGATGAAAGGCCACGACGCCGGCCCGGGTCGCCTTGAAACGCTCGAACATCCGCATGGCATGGTCATGATCCCGCGCCGGGATCGCCTCCTCGGCTGCAATCTTGCCCTTCGACCCCTTCACAGCCTTGTAGGGCTGAACCACGAAATACGTGAGATGCGCGACGGTTTCCCGCGTCTGGCGTGCCTTACTCATGGCGTTCTCCTGTTGGCGCCCTGGCGTTAGGGCTTCATTAACGAAGCGTGTTCTTGTTTCGTTCTCAAGTGCGTTCTATGACATCCGGAGTCAGGATCGGAGATCATGGTGAACAGCGGGGACAACGGGGAATACGAGCGGCGTTCGCGCCAGGCGCGACGCGAAGGCCTGTTCTATCTCGGCTGCGTCGTCACGGCCGGGCTCGTCGGGCTCGCATTGCTGTGGTGGCGGTGATGACCAGGCGCAAGGGCGAGCGAACCGACAAGCATCGCAACCGCACGCATCCTTACCAGGTTGCGCTCGAGGCGACGCCAGGTCCCAACGCCTATGACATCATGTATCGCTGGGCCGCCTGGTACGATCATGCGACCACGAGCCTGGGGCCGCGTGGCATGTGCTGGTGCTTCTGCCGTCCCGAAGTGGCCGACGCCTTCGCCATGGACTTCGGCGGGAGGCGCACCGACAAACCAGTTGATCCGGCTTGGCTCAAAGTAGACCGGCCCGATCAGCGTGAGCTCGAGCGGCGGGCGCGGGCGGCAACGCTTGGCCTTGATCGGGTGATGGCGGCGCGTTTCTGACGCGATTTCGCTTCCGAGTTCGGAAACGGGCATGATACCCGTTCTTCGGCATCAGCTCTTTGAAATCGCGTCGTTTTTCGGAACTCGGAAGCGAGATGTGCGCACTGAGGATTTTGTTCCGAGTTCCGCGAGGCGCTGGGACGATTTTTCAAACACTTAGCGGCAGGCCAGATTTCTGGCTTCTGGCCTTCTGGATTTCGGGCTTCAAAATCCGCGAAGGATCAAATGGCACTAAACGCCGCGCCCTGCGCCGCCCGACCTGCGCTCAAGCTGTTGATTTCAAAGGCTGGCATCCCACGACATCCCGCATCGTCCAGGGTTGTCCCGCCTTCCTGCCCTGATGCCATATGATCTTTCGTGTCACACTTAACCGGCCGGATAGAGCTGCTTCATCAGTGCATAGGTCAGGCGCGCCGCCTGGCATTCGCCGCCCTCGGGGCGGCCGGGCCTGGCCGCGGGATTCCAGCCGTAGATATCGAAATGGGCGTAGGACGGCGACCGCTCGACGAAGCGGTTGAGAAACAGGGCGGCCGTGACCGAGCCGGCCATGCCGCCGCTGGAGACATGGTTCACATCGGCGGTCCTGGAATCGAGCATGCGGTCGTAAGGCGCCCAGAGCGGCAGGCGCCAGACCGGGTCATTCACGGCGAGGCCGATCCGCGTGATCTCGGCGGCGAGACCCTCGTCATGCGTATAGAAGGGCGGCAGCTCCGGTCCGAGCGCCGTCCGGGCGGCGCCGGTCAGCGTGGCGTAGTCGATCAGCAGCTCCGGCGCCTCCTCGTCGGCGAGCGCGAGCGCATCGGCCAGGATCAGGCGCCCTTCGGCATCGGTGTTGCCGATCTCGACCGTGAGGCCCTTGCGGCTCGGCAGGATGTCGCCCGGCCGGAAGGACTCACCCGAGATCGCATTCTCCACCGCCGGCACCAGGAGCCGCAGGCGCACCGGGAGTTTCGCCAGCATGGTCATGCGCGCGGCGGCGATGGCGGCCGCCGCCCCGCCCATGTCCTTCTTCATCAACAGCATCGAGGATGCGGGCTTGATGTCGAGCCCGCCGGTGTCGAAGGCGACTCCCTTGCCGACCAGCGTCACCTTCGGATGGGCGGGATTGCCCCAGATGAGGTCGATCAGCCGTGGCGCCCTTGGCGAGGCGCGCCCGACGGCGTGGATCATCGGAAAATTCTGATCCCGCAGCTCCTCGCCCGCGATGCTGCTGACGGCCGCGCCACATTCCGCGGCGAGCACGCGGATCGCCGCCTCGATCTCGTCCGGCCCCATGTCGTTCGCCGGCGTGTTGACGAGGTCGCGCGCCAGCATGGTCGATTCGGCGATCAGGCCGATCTCCTTGCCATCGACGCCCGCCGGCAGGACAAGTCGCGCCTTGACCGGGGCAGGCTTGCGATAGCGGTCGAAGCGATAGCTCTGCAGCAACCAGCCGAGCGTGGCCAATGCCGGATCGTCGATCTCTCCCTGGAGAGCATAATCGCCTTCAGGGAGCTGTGCGGCGAGACGCGCGGGGGCGAAGGATTCGCGATGGCCTCCAGCGGCAACGATGCCGAGCAGAACGCCGGCCAGCTGGCCCTTGCTGTCCGGCAGGAAGCAGTGCTGGCTGCCGCCTGCGGCAAAGCCTTGCGCCAGCGCAAAGGCCCGTTGTTCGGCCGGCAGCTTCTCCTGCAGCTCCGCCCAGCTGGATCCGGAAACGACGTGAATGGGAATTGCCGCGGCGGCGTCGATGGTGAGGAGATTGTGCACGGGAAGTGACCAGTTTTGGCAGGCGGCCGGAGCGGCTGGTTAAGAATGCATTAGGGTTAACGCTTTATCACCGGAGCGACCAGACGAACCACCAAGATGACAGCCCGCGAGGCGATCCGGCCCATGTCCCTAGCGCTCATGTCTCCAGCGCCCTCTTCCGCAGCGCAGCCCGCTTCTCCTTCGCTCCCGTATCGCCGCCGGGCCGGCCTCGGCTTCGCCGTCTGCCTCGCCGCGTTTGCGCTCGCCGGTTGCCAGAGCCGTGGCGGTCCGGGCGACATCACGGGCTCGATCAGCCGCAGTCAACCCGCCCAGCCCCGGACGCCTGCCGAGTGGCAGGCCGAGCGCGACAGCTGGAGCAGCCGCTACGACGCCAATCCGAAGGACCGCAATGCGGCATTCTACTACGCACGTGCCCTGCGGGCGATGGAGCAGCATGCGCAGGCGCTCGCCGTCCTGCAGAATGCCGTGCTGGCCCACCAGGACGATCGCGAACTGCTCGGAGCCTATGGCCGCTCGCTCGCCGATAATGGCCGGCTGCGCGAGGCGGACGAGGTTCTGTCCCGCGCCCACTCGCCCGAGCGGCCGGATTGGCGGATCCTTTCGGCCCAGGGCACCGTCGCCGACCAGCTCGGCGAGCATGACCGGGCCCAGCAGATCTATCAGGCGGCGCTGAAACTGGCGCCGAACGAGCCGACGGTGATGTCCAATCTCGGGCTCTCGCTGGCGCTTTCGCGGCATCTGCCCGAGGCGGAGCGCGTCCTGCGTGAAGCCGCATCGGCGCCCGGCGCCGATGCGCGTGTGCGCCAGAATCTCGTGCTGGTCCTCGGCCTGCAAGGTCGTTTCGGCGAGGCGGAGAGCATCGCTCGGCAGGATCAGGGGCCGGCGGAAGCGGCCGCGACCATCGCCTATCTCAAGCGCAGCGTCAGCCAGCGGAACAGCTGGGATCTGCTGAAGGGGAAAGGCGGGGCGCAGCCCGACGCCAAGCCGCCCCTGGCACGGGGAACCGATTCCCGCACGGTGCAGAATCAGGGCTGAAACGCTGCCTGCCGCACTGTCCCGAAGAGACGAAACAGTCCAGGCCGGAACGAGGGGCCGCCCTCTATCGTGCTTGGTCGCTTGTCGGATTTCCTCAAAGTAGAGGGAGCGGGAAGCGCGATGTCGTCAATCCAGGAGGGGCCTCAAATGCTCCAGCGATGGCGTTCGCGCCGCCCTCCCGGCGGTTGCGCGATTCAGTGACGGTTCGATATCGTATCGCTTCGCCATCTTCAGGATGTGGTTCGAGAGCGCGCCGAGTGCCGCAGGCAGGTCACCTTCCTCAAACCTGGCGATGATCTCGAAATGTTCGGCATTGGCTTCGCTGCGGATCGAGGCGGTGGATCGATGCGAGCGCAGCGCCGCGACTTTTCCCGAGACGAGTCGATAGGCGTTGATCAGGTAACTGTTGCCGCTGTTCTCGATCAGTGCACCGTGAAACGCCGTGTCCGCTTGGGCACTGCGGAGATCGTCGCCGGCGAGAATGGCTTCGCGCATTTCGCTTGCGGCTGCCTTGAGGGCGGTGAGTGTCGCGTCGCGCCCGCGATTCATGGCCAGACACAGGGCTTCCGCTTCGATCATCCGGCGGAATTCGCAGAGGTTCTCGATGTCCTCCCTGGTTGGCAGGAAGACGAAGCTGCCGCGCTGCGGCTTGATGTCGATCAGCCCCTGCTGCTCCAGCGCCGTCAGAGCCTCATGGACCGGGCTGCGGCTCACACCGAGCTTCGTGGCGAGCTTGTCCTCCGAGAGAGCGTCTCCCAGTTCGACCTCGCCGTCGACGATCGCCTGACGCAGTCGCTCGGTCACGCGCAAGGTCAACGCTCCTCGTTGTCTCGCACCCACCTGGCCACGTCTCCTTCCTGCCGCTGAGAGCCCCTGCTCCCGGTTCGCTTCGTCGATGGCCGCTACGCCGCCCGAGCCTAAAGGGAATCGAGGAAATTGCGCGTTCCGGCGATGCCCCTGCGCGCCTTTTCCACAAAGCTCAGCGATGCGTCGCCGCGATGCGGCGTCTCGACGCTGATCGCGATGTCCGGCGGAAGCTCCGCCATCAGCTCCCGCAGCCACAATCCGCCTTCGCCGGGAATCATGCGCGCGCTTCTTGCTTCCGCGATGCAGGATGCATCGTCGGCCGGCTGCAATGCCGAGGCGTCGCAGAGCTGGAGATAGAGCACCTTGTCCCTGAGCGCTCCAGCCGCAGCAGGACCACCGCCGGAGCGCGAGAGATGCAGCGTGTCGAGCAGGATGCCGACGTTCTCGCGCCCGGACGCAGCCGCAAGCCGTGCCGCATCCTCGATGGTCGCCGCCGAGCGCCAGCGCATGAACTCGATGGCGATGGCGATACCGTGCTTGTCTGCGATATCGGCGATTCGCCCGAGATTGTCGGAAGCCCGGGACAGCTCCGGATCCTCGGACGTGATCTGCATCAGCGGCATGCCGAGCTCCGCTGCCGTCTCGATCACAGGCAGCCAGGGTTCCATCACGGTCTCCGGCAGGAGCGTGAAGACCTCCCCGTCGAGAAAGGAGATTCCGAGATCGGCCGCCGTCATGCGGATCTCGCGGATCAGCGCCTTGTCGCCGACGATCGGATGCGCGAGCTCCAGCCCATGCGGTGCAATCAGCCTGAGGCCGGCAGAGTCGTAGCCCGCCGCGGCGGCGCAACGCACCTGCTCGACTGGCGGGCAGCCCTGTACGGTGAGATAGGCCAGCGAGAGGCGGTGCTGCTTGTGCATGGTCCGTCTCAATAGGTCGCGCGACCGCCCGAGACGTCGAAGACGGCTCCCGTCGAGAAGGAGCACTCCTCCGATGCCAGCCAGCTCACCAGCGCGGCCACCTCATCTGCCTGACCGAGGCGTCCGATCGGGATCTTGGAGACGACATAGGCCCTGAACTCGGGCGTGAGCTGCTGGAGCATCTCGGTCTCGATCGCAGCCGGCGTCACGCAGTTCACCCGGATCTGTGTCGTCGCGAGCTCCTTGCCGATCGACTTGGTCAGGCCGATCACACCGGCCTTGGAGGCCGAATAGGCGACGGCGTTGGGGTTGCCTTCCTTGCCGGCGATCGAGGCCAGATTGACGATGCGGCCATAGCCGGTCTTGAGCATCTCGCGCACCGCTGCCTGGCAGCAATGGAAGACGGCATCGAGGTTGAGCGACATGACGAAGCGCCAGCCCTCGCTCGGATATTCGGCGAACGGAGCCAGCGGCCCGTTATGACCGGCGCAGGTCACGAGAATGCCGAGCGGGCCAAGCTCCTGCACCACGCGTGCCGTCGCGTCCGCGACCGTCTTCTCATCCGTCACGTCGACCATATAGCCGCGGGCACCGGGCAACTTCGCAGCCGCGGCTTCGGCACGTGCACCGTCGAGATCCCAGATCGCAACCCTGTGGCCTTTCGCGGCCAGCCGCTCCGCAATCGGAAAGCCCAGCCCTCCCGCTCCTCCCGTCACGATGGCGACGCGCGGTGTCTCACTTGCCTGCATGCGGTCCTCCCGAGGAGCCATCTTGGCCGATGCGCTCAATTTGGCGGTTGGCTCTTGACTCGTTCAACATACTAACATTCTAGTAGGTTAGATGGAGAGGAAACAATCTCCTTGTCAAGCAGCCGATGGCAAATCGGGCGGCAGGGGGAGCCTGAGGATGGAATGCCCATGGGACTGAAGGGATCGGCCTTTCTCGCGATCTGGCACGATATCGCTGCAGGTCAGCACGAAGCCTATATCGAATGGCATACCCGCGAGCACATGCCGGAGCGGCTGTCGATTCCGGGTTTTCGCACGGGCAAGCGCCTGCATGCGCCGCAGGCGTCCCGCTATGTCTTCGGCACTATCTACGCGGCCGATAATGTCGAGGTGTTCCGCTCCGACGCCTATCTCGCGCGGCTGAACAATCCGACGCCCTGGACGGCGGAGGTCGCACCGAGTTTCCAGAATTTCCTGCGCGTCGCCTGCGACCGGGTTGCGACGGCCGGCACCGGCGACGGTGGCAGTATGGCGACCATCCGCTTCGATTTCGCGAACGCGGGCAGCGATGCGGCTTTGCGGCAGGCTGCCCAGGGCCTCGTCGAGGCCGTGCAGGCCCTGCCGGGCGTGGCCTGCGTCCATCTCGGCATCGCCCGTAGCGAGGTTTCCGGCGTCCGCACCCGCGAGACGGAGCTGCGCAGCGCCATGGCGGAGAAGGGTTTCGACGTCGTGCTTCTGATCGAAGGCGCCTCCCGTGGCGGTCTCGAAGCGGCCTTGACGGAGGCGAAGCGGCTGGCGGCGTCCACGGGCGTGCTGACCGCGCCGGTCGCCGATGTCTACGAGACGGCCTTCAGTATCACCAGCGAAGATATGCAGGCTGGCGAAGGGTGAGCGAACCTCGGTCGTCGCGTTCCGCTTCCTGGGTTGCGACGAGGGGAAAAGAGATCGGGGCCGCTGCCCCCGATGGCAGGCAGCCGGCCCGAGAAGCCGGCGAAGCATCAGCAATCAGAGGAGGATTCATGTTGGGTATTTCTTCGCTCCGCGCCGCGGCGTTGGCTTTGGTCGCAGGCCTCGGGCTCGTCGGCGCGGCTGCGCAGGCCGGTGCTCAGTCGCTCGACAAGATCAAGAAGGCCGGTGTCATCCGCATCGGCGTGATGGGCGAGCAGGCGCCCTGGGGGTCGATCGACGCAAGCGGGCAGAATATCGGCTACGATGTCGATGTGGGCCGGCTGATCGGCGAGGAGCTTGGCGTCAAGGTCGAATTCGTGCCGAATGCGGTGGCGGCCCGCATTCCCAACCTCCTGACCAACAAGGTCGACGTCCAGATGGCGGTGATGGGCATGTACCCCGATCGCGCCAAGGCCGTGCAGTTCTCGAAGCCCTATTCTGGCCTGAAGATCATCCTGCTCTCCAGCAAGAAGAACAAGATCGAGAAGATC
>JARYGW010000069.1:0-17667 GCA_033792295.1 Allobosea sp. | reverse complement strand
CCTTCTCCTCCTCGCGCGAGCCGAAGAAGGCCGATGACGACGAGTTCGTCCTGCTTTCGGTGACGGATCTGCTCGACGCGAAGTGATCGTCCGCTGTCCGGCAAGGCAGGGACTGGCAGGCGCGACCGAGCCGAACTGGCGGCCGGCTTTGCCCGGCCGTCAGGTGTTCCTAGTCTGTTCTTGAAGGATCGCGGGCCCGGGCGTATAAATAACCACGACCGAGCGCCTCGTGCGCGAGGCGTAGTGGTTAGGTGATCGTCACCGATGGAGGTGATCATGTTGACCGCGAATACGAAGGCCGGACGGTCGCAGGACTGGCTTAACCTGATCCTCGCCGCGCTGCTGTTCTTCTCGCCCTGGTTCATGGGCTATGCCGACGATGTCATGCCGACGCGCAATGCCTGGATCGTCGGCGTGGTGCTCGCGTTGATCGCGGTCGCCGCGATCTCGGCCTTCGCCGAATGGGAAGAGTGGTTGAACCTCGCGCTGGGGCTCTGGCTGGTGGCCTCGCCCTGGATGCTCGGCTTCACGACCCATCTTCCCGCCTTCTGGAGCCATATCGCCGTCGGTCTGCTGACCGCGGGGATTTCGGCCTGGGCGGTGTGGGATTATCGGCACGAGCCGCACGCGACGGCCTGAGAGCATTGCTCTCCTTTCGGCTCCGGCGCGATCTAGCTGCGGAGCGCGCCGGGGCCGGCGACCGCCACCGGTGGGCATTTGCCCGAGATGATCATGCCCAGCACCTCGTCCTGGGTGACGTCTGCCGTGCGGGCGGTGCCGACGACCTTGCCGTTCTTCATCACGGTGACGCGGTCGGCGAGATCGAAGACGTCGTGCAGGTCGTGGCTGATCAGGAAGATGCCGATGCCCTGCTTCTTGAGCTGCAGGATCAGCTCTGCCACCTGCTTCGTCTCGGCGGGCCCAAGCGCCGCCGTCGGCTCGTCCATGATCAGCACCCGCGCGTTGAAATAGATCGCCCGAGCGATAGCGACCGACTGGCGCTGTCCGCCGGAGAGCGCCTTTACCGGCTCCTTGAAGCGGCGGAAATGCGGGTTGAGCCGCCCCATCACCTTGCGGGTCTCAGCCTCCATCGTCGCATCGTCGAGCGTGCCCCAGCCGGTCAGCAATTCGCGGCCGAGGAAGATGTTGGCGGCGGCGTCGACGTTGTCGGCGAGAGCGAGCGTCTGGTAGATCGTCTCGATGCCGTGGCGCTTGGCGTCGCGTGGGCTCGTGATGGCCGCCTCCTCGCCATTGACCCGGATCGTGCCGGCGTCGGCCTTGTAGGCGCCCGAGAGGATCTTGATCAGCGTCGACTTGCCGGCGCCGTTATGGCCGAGCAGGCCGACGACCTCGCCCGGCATCAGGTCGACGCTGGCGCCATCGACCGCCTTGATGCCGCCGAAGGCGATCGAGATCTCGTGCATCTCGATCAGCGGCGTGCCCTGGCCGGGATGGGTCTCGGCGAGGTTCTCCGGTTCCGCGGTGCTCATCGCTTCCTCCTCACCCCAGCCGCTTGCGGTAGAGGCCGTCGAGCCAGACCGCGATGACGAGCACGATGCCGACGACGATGTTCTGCAGAGGGGCATCGACGCCGATCAGCACCATGCCGGATTGCAGCGACTGCATCACCAGCGCGCCCAGCATCGCTCCGACGATGGTGCCGACGCCGCCCGCCAGCGAGGTGCCGCCGATCACCGCCGCGGCGATGACATAGAGCTCGTCCAGCGTGCCGGCTGCATTGGTCGCAGCGTTGAGCCGGGCCGTGGAGATGCAGGCCGAGACGCCGACGAGCGCGCCCATCAGCCCGAAGACCAGCATCAGTACCTTGCGGGTGTTCACGCCCGAGAGCTGCGCCGCCTCCGGATTGCCGCCGATGGCGAAGACATAGCGGCCGAAGCGCAGTCGGTTGGCGAGGAAGGTCATGGCGATGCCGACGGCCAGAGCCACCAGCACCGGCACGGCGAGGCCATGGCCGATCGTGAGCCCGCCCTCCGGCCAGATGCCACCCTTCGCCTCGACGAGGCGGCGCGCGATGCCGGCTGGCAGCGCGTAGGAATTCGCCATGGTGACGGTCGCAATCACCGCGCCACAGGCGATGGCGGCAATCAGGATCTCGGCCCAGAGCGGGCGGAGCGTGAAGCCGAAGCGCTTGCGCCGGCGCCGGATCATGGCGGCAGCGGCGCAGATCGCAAGGCAGGCCGCGATGCCGATCGCCCAGGAGGCCGTAGTGCCGATGGCACCTTCGACGCCGCCACCAAGCGGGCGGAAGCGCGAATCCATCGGCGCGATGGTCTGGCCCTGCGTCACCCACCAGGCGGCGCCGCGCCAGACCAGCAATCCGCCCAGCGTTACGATGAAGGAAGGGATGGCAAGATAGGCGATCAGCGCGCCTTGCAGCAGTCCGACCACGCCGCCGAGGCAGATGGCGACGAGCAGGCTGACGACCCAGGTCAGCGGATGTTCGAAGCCCCAGATCTCCGGCAGGAGCCTGACCTGCACCAGCCCGACCACCATGCCGACGAAGCCGAGCATCGAGCCGACCGAGAGGTCGATGTTGCGCGTCACGATGACCAGCACCATGCCACAGGCCATCACCGCGATCGAGGCGGTCTGGACCAGCAGGTTCCACAGATTGCGCGGCGTCAGGAAGGCGCCGTCCGAGAGCCGGTCGAAGCCCAGCCAGATCACGGCCAGCGCCGCGACCATGCCGATCATGCGCGGATCGAACTCGATCTCGCGCAGATGGTCGGCGAGGCTGCGGTGCTCGGTCGTCGGACTGGCCGGCGCCGGGGCCGCTTCAGTCACAGGCCTTGACCTTGCCGGGCGCGACGCCCTGGCAGACCGCCGATTTCGCCGCCCAGCCGGCGTCGATCACGACGTTGAGGTTTTCCTTCGTCACCGGCACGGGCGTCAGGAACAGCGCCGTCATCTTCTGCTTGGACGGGCCCTGGTCCCAGCTCGTCGATTTCGGAATCTCGGAGAGCTTGGTGCCGCCGGCGAGCTTGAGCGCGATCTCCGCGGCGTTGCGGCCGAGTTCGCGCGCATCCTTCCAGATCGTCACGGTCTGGGTGCCGAGCGCGATGCGGTTCAGAGCCGCCCGGTCGGCGTCCTGGCCGGAGACCGGCACCGAGCCGGCCATGCCCTGGGCATCCAGCGCCGCGATGGCGCCGCCGGCCGTGCCGTCATTGGCGGCAATCACGGCGTCGACCTTGTTCTGGTTGCGCGTCAGGATCTGCTCCATGTTGCGCTGGGCGTTGGCGGGCAGCCATTGGTCGGTGAAGGCCTCGCCGACATTTTTGATCTTGCCGCCGTCGATGGCGGGCTTCAGCACCTCGATCGAGCCTTGGTAAAGGAAATTGGCGTTCGGATCCTGGCTCGACCCCTTGATGAAGACGTAGTTGCCCGCGGGCTTCGCCTTCTGGATCTCGCGCGCCATCATCCGGCCGACCTCGACATTGTCGAAGGTCAGGTAGAAGGCCTGCGGGATCTCGATCAGCCGGTCATAGCCGACGACGGCGATGCCCTCGTTCACCGCCTTCTCGACGGCCGGGCGGATCGCCTGAGCGTCCTGCGCCAGCACGATGATCGCCTTGGCGCCCCGCGCGATCAGGCTCTCGACATCGGTGAGCTGCTTGGCTGGTGAGGATTGCGCGTCGGCCGAGAGATAGGTGCCGCCGGCCTTCTCGACCGCGGCCTTGATCGCCGCCTCGTCGGTCTTCCAGCGCTCTTCCTGGAAGTTCGACCAGCTCACCCCGATGATGGGGCCCTTCGACTGGGCGAAGGCGCTCGCATGGATGGAAAGGGCGGCAGCGGCGATACTCGCCGCAAGGACGAAACGCTTCATCTCGATGACCTCCTGAGCTTCCTCTGCCGCAGACTCTCAGGGCTTCTCCGAGCCTCGAAGGCGTCCGGCGTGGCGCGAGCACAACCTAGCGCCGAAACCCTGTCAAGCAGACGAAGGGAGGACTCTCGCAGCGTCAGGTCGAAGGTTCAGATCGCACGCTTGTCGGGTGAATCGCAGAGGTCGTTCTGGATGCAGCGGCCGCATTCGGGCCTGAGCGCCTTGCAGGTGTAGCGCCCGTGCAGGATCAGCCAGTGATGGGCGTGGCGGCCGAATTCCGGCGGTATGGCCTTCTCCAGCCCGAGCTCGACCTGCAGCACGTTCTTGCCCGGTGCGATCCGCAGGCGGTTGGCGACGCGGAAGACATGGGTGTCGACCGCGTGGGTGATTTCGCCGAAGGCGATGTTGAGCACGACATTCGCGGTCTTGCGGCCGACGCCGGGCAGGCTCTCCAGTTCCTCGCGGGTGGTGGGAACTTCGCCGCCGAATTCCGCGATCAGCTTCTCGCTGAGCGCGATGACGTTCTTCGCCTTGTTGCGGTAGAGCCCGATCGTCTTGATGTACTCGCGCACGGTCTCCTCGCCGAGCGCGAGCATCTTCTCCGGCGTATCGGCGACGGCGAAGAGCTTGCGCGTCGCCTTGTTGACGCCGGCGTCGGTCGCCTGCGCGGAGAGCACCACCGCGACCAGCAGCGTGAAGGCGTTGACGGATTCGAGCTCGCCCTTGGGCTCGGGGTTGGCGGCCCGGAAACGCTCGAAGATTTCGCGAATCTCCGCCGGCTTTCGGGCGCGGGGCCGAGGTCCCGTCAATGTGATGCGCTTTGCCGGAGCGGGTTTGCGCAGGGGCCTGTTCTGCTGGTCCATGACGGCGTTATAATCTGCTGATGGACCTCGACAAGAGCCACGACAGCGACAGGAGCGACGCCGCCCGGCGCCCGGTCTTCGACGCGACCATCACACCGCATCGTTCGCTGGGCCAGAACGGCTTCCGCATCGTGATGACCCTGGTCTGCCTGTCGAGCGTGATCTCCTCGATTCCCTTCGTCGTGCTCGGTGCCTGGCCGGTCGCCGGCTTCTTCGGCATCGACGTGTTGGCGCTGTTCATCGCCTTCCACGTCAATTTCCGCCATGCCCGGGCCTTCGAGCGCATCGTGGTGACACCGCTCGAAATCCTCCTGCGCAAGGTCTCGCATCACGGCCGGGAGGCGGTCTGGCGCTTCAATCCCGTCTGGACCCGGCTCGAAAAGCAGACGGACGAGGATTATGGCTTGCTCGGCCTCACTCTCGTCTCGCGCGGGCAGAGCGTCGCGGTCGCCGCCGCGCTCTCGCCGCAGGAGCGGGCGGGTTTCGCCGATGCCCTCGGCGCGGCGTTGGCGAGTGCGCGTCGCGGTCCCGATTACAATCCGCTTGGGTGACGTTCGGCTGCCTGTTCTTGCCAGCTTTCGGGTGGGAACGGCATGGTGCGCGCCTTAGATTCGCATCACAAAGACAGATGCGAGGTTAGCCATGAACGCTCAGGCTCAGATGAAAACGGCGATGACCCCGACGCGCTTCTCCAATGCGGTGCTGGCGCGTGCTGCCGAAGCCATGCCTTCGGAGGTCGATTTCCCCGCGGTCGCTCCGGGTTCCGACTACGACACGGTGCGGCGCATCCTTGCTTTCATCACCCGTAGCTGGCGCGAACAGCCGACGATCGAGGCGATTGCGGATGCTGCCGGCGCGACGCCGACCGATGTCCACCATCTCTTCCGGCGCTGGTGCGGGCTCACCCCCAAGGCCTTCCTGCAGGCGATCACGCTTGACCATGCCAAGGGCCTGCTCGCGTCCTCGGCCAGCATCCTCGATACCGCGCTCGAGGTGGGCCTCTCCGGCCCTGGCCGGCTGCACGATCTCTTCGTCACCCATGAGGCGATGTCGCCGGGCGAGTGGAAGCTGGGCGGCGAGGGGTTGAAACTCTCCTATGGCTTCCATCCCTCGCCCTTTGGCGAGGCGCTGGTGGTGGTGACGGATCGCGGCCTCGCGGGTCTGGGCTGGGTCTCGAACAGCGTCGATGGCGGCAAGGTCGTCGGCGGCCGCGCGGAGGCGCTCGCCGACATGATGCGGCGCTGGCCCCATGCCGACTATCATTACGACCCGGCGCTGACGGTGCCCTACGCCGCCCGCATCTTCGAGCCCAAGGCCTGGACGCCGGAGACGCCGTTGCGCGTCGTGCTGATCGGAACGGACTTCGAGGTTCGGGTCTGGGAGACGCTGCTGCGAATTCCGGTCGGCTGCGCCACCACCTATGGCGACGTCGCCAATCACATCGGCAAGCCCACGGCGGCGCGGGCCGTCGGCATGGCGGTCGGCAAGAACCCGATCTCCTTCGTGGTGCCCTGCCATCGCGTCATCGGCAAGTCCGGCGCTCTCACCGGCTATCACTGGGGGTTGACGCGCAAGCGCGCCATCCTCGGCTGGGAGGCGGGGCAGGCTGCCGTCGGCTGACGCCTGCGCCTAGTTCCGCAGATACATGTCCCAGCAGGGCGCGAGCGCGATGCGTTCGCGCCTTTCGAGAGCCTCGGCGAAATGCTGGCGGATGGCTTCGCGCGCGGGCGTCGGCGGGCATTTCGGCGCCAGGATGGCGTCCACCTGCCGCAATTGCGCCAGCGTATCGGGTTCGAGCGCGGGCGTGCTGCGACCGGGGTCGACGCCGACGGGAATGGCCGTCGCAGGGGTGCGTTCGAGCAGGAGGTTCATCGGGTCGACGAAATCGAGCGTGAAGAGGCTGTTGAGCCGGCGCCTGTTCGCGGTTTCCCAGTTGCGGATCGCCGTGATGCCCTGCTGGGCCTCCAGCATCCAGGTCGCCTGGTAGTCGATCTCCGAATAGAGGATGTAGGATGGCGGCAGATCGCGCCGGACGAGATCGCGATAGCTGTCCGGGAAGGCGGCGTAGTGCTCCAGCATCGCTGCGGCGCGCGTGGCGATCTCCGGCTTCACGCTGATGCGACCGAGCGGCCCGAGATCGGGCGCGTCGAGCCCGACATAGCCCGGAGCGCTCATGATGGCCCGCATGCCGCGTTCCATGCAGATCACGGCGGAGGGCAGGGTCGTCGCGAGCACCAGCACGAGGATCGCCGGGCGCAAGCCGTCTTCCCTGCGCTGCCACGAGACGGCGACAAGCGGCAACAGGACGGGCCACAACCCGATGAATTCGAGCGAGCCTGTGTTCTGCGTTTCGAAGAAGGCGAGTGCGGCAAGCCCCACCACCATCCAGCCGAGGGGTGTATCGGCAAGCGCCCGCCAGCCGGCGAGCGTCCGTGGCAGCCCGTCGCGCCAGGCGATGAAGGCGAGTAATCCGATCAGGGCGAGGGCGGGGCCGATGACGTTGAACTTGACCGAAGCGACGGTCAGGAAGCGCGGCAGCAGCGTGCCGGTGTTGAGCCCGAGCAGCGTCAGGATGTTGGCGAGATAGGCCGAGGTCAGCCCGGTCGCGAGTTCCAGCGCGCCGAGCGCCACGATCACGGCCGCCGCGGCCGCCACGCCGTCGCGCAGGCGCATCCGCCCGCTGAGCATCGCATAGCCGACCAGCGGCGTGCCGGCGACGGCGCCCGTGACCTTGGTCAGGAACAGCGCCAGCATCAGCACGGCCACGAGCGCGATCTGCAAGCCGCGGCGCTGTGCGAAGAGCAGCGTCGCGATCAGCAGGTAGAGCAGCAGCGCGACATGGCGGTTGTAGAAGCCGTAGCCGTCGAAGCCCGGCGACGGATAGAGCGAGTGCAGGTTGATCGGCAGTGCCGCAAACAGCAGGAACGGCAAGACGAGTGCGAGCGCCTGCGTCCGCGAGCGCCGCGAGACATGGCTCGCCAGCAGCGCCAGCAGGGGCAGCATGATCGGCAGCAGCGCCCAGTTGATCAGCAGCATCGGCTGGGCGTGCGGAAACAGGCTGTTCAACCCGGCGGTCAGGTAGAAGCCGAGCGGCCCGACAGGGGCGAAGAAGTCGATGCTCGGCACCTGCCCGAGCTCGATCCGCCAGGCGGCGTCGAGATAGACGACCGTGTCCCAGGCATTCGGCCCGAGCGGAAGGCGCAGCGGCAGGATAAGCGCCAGGGCGGCCAGCAGCGTGAAGGCCGCGATCCAGGCGCCGGGAGACAGCAGCAACCATGCGGCCATACGGCCGCTCCGTGTCGGGGAATGTCTCCCGATCTCGCTCATCGCCACGCCGAACCCTCCTGGTTCGGCGTGTTCCATGCCAGAAAATCCTTACCAGCAGCCTGACGCGATTGCCGAGCCTTGCCGGCATCGTGCAGATTGATCGCATGCGACGCTATGGATCGATCCCGCTGCTCCTGTTCCTGATCGTGCTCCGGTCGTTCGCCGGGCCGGCCGCAGCGCTCTCCCGCCACGAGCGCGGTGGAGGCACCTCGGGCGAGGTCGATGCGAAAATCGTTCGGCAATTGCAAGCGGCCATCAGCCTCTGCTGGATGCCGCCGCCGGCAGCGGCCGAAAAGAGCGGGGCGGTCCGGCTGCGTATCGCCCTGCGCCCGGACGGCTCGCTGGATGGCGAGCCGTCCGTGCTCGATTCCGGCCACGAGGTGCTTGCCGCCAGCGCCTTGCGGGCCGTGAAGCGTTGCGCGCCCTATGCGGTGCTGGCCCGGCAGCCTGAGCGCTACGAACGCTGGCGCGAGGTGGTCCTGACGTTCCGGGCCTTGCCCTGACGGCGAAGGCAGGCGAGCGTCGCGCGGAGCCCTCAGAGCAGTCCGCGCCTGGCCAGATGGCGCATCAGATGCGAGGCGCCATAGGTCCAGGGCTCGCATTCATCGGTGCGCTTCATCCGGTTGACGAGGCTGCCGAGCTCGGGCGCCGCGATGGTGACGATGTCCCCGTATTTATGGGTGAAGCCGCCGCCCGGCGCATCGCGATCCTTGATCGGCGCGAACATGGTGCCGAGATAGAGCGCCGCGCCATCGGGATATTGGTGATGCGGGCCGATCATCTGCGCCGCGAGGTCGGCCGGGTCGCGGCTGATCTTGGCGATCGAGGAGGAGCCTTCCAGTCGGAAGCCGTCCTCGCCCTCCACCGTCAGCGTCACCGTCGTCCGGCGGATATGGTCGAGCGTGAAGCCCTCGTCGAAGAAGCGGATGAAAGGACCGATGGCCGCCGCTGCATTGTTGTCCTTGGCCTTGCCGAGCAACAGCGCCGAGCGGCCCTCGACATCGCGCAGGTTGACGTCGTTGCCGAGCGTGGCGCCGACGATCGCACCGGTCGAAGCGACCACCAGCACGATCTCCGGCTCCGGATTGTTCCAGCTCGAGGCCGGGTGCAGCCCGGCATCGGCGCCGCTGCCGACCGTCGACATCGCCGGCGCTTTGGTGAAGATCTCGGCGTCGGGCCCGATGCCGACTTCGAGGTACTGGCTCCATGCCCCCTGCTTGATCAGCACTTGCTTGAGATGCATCGCCTCGGGCGAGCCGGGCTTGAGCTTGGAGAGATCGTCGCCGATCAGCTTGCCGATCTCCTCGCGGATCGTTGCAGCCGCGGCCGGGTTGCCGCGCGCCTTCTCCTCGATCACGCGCTCCAGCATCGAGACGGCGAAGGTGACGCCGGCTGCCTTCACCGCCTGCAGGTCGAGCGGCGAGAGCAGCCAAGGCTTCGTGCGGTCGCGCTTGTCGACGGGCGTGTTGGCCAGCACCTCGGCGAGGGGGGCGATGGTCTCGCCCTCGACCGCACGCAGGGCCTTGGCGGGGGCAGTCGACTCACACAGGTCCCGGCACGTCGGGAAATGCGCGGTGACGTCGAGCAGCTGGCCGTCGCGCACGGTCACCACAGCCGGTCCGTCGCGGTCGGGGCGCCAGACACGGCCTGCGAGGACGGCGGCGCCGGCATCCAGCGGGAGGGCCGCGGCGACGGAAAGCGTGAGATCGGGCATGGTATCGTCCAAAACGAGATCATCGAAGGTGCGACAACAGCCGCTTATGGGCAAATGCGCAAGCCGGTCCGCGACCATAGGCGGATTGCGGTGACTGTCATCTATTTGTCATTGAACTGTCGCCTGGGCTTCATGCTAGCTTGCGCACCAACGACAAGAACGGGGGCGGAAACCGCCCGCGGAAGGGAGATCGATCCATGACCATCAAATCGCGTATCCTGATCACGGCGGCGGCCTTCGCGCTCGCGGGTGCTTCGCCGGCTTTCGCGCAGACCGAAATCCAGTGGTGGCACGCGCTGACCGGTGCCAACAACGACGTCGTCGTCAAGCTGGCCAATGATTTCAATGCCTCGCAGAAGGATTACAAGGTCGTCCCGGTCTACAAGGGCTCTTATCCCGACACGTTGAACGCCGGCATCGCCGCCTTCCGCGCCGGCCAGGCGCCGCACATCCTGCAGGTCTTCGAGGTCGGCACCGGCACGATGATGTCGGCCAAGGGCGCGATCAAGCCAGTCTTCGAGATGATGAAGGAGGCGGGCGAAAAGTTCGACCCGAACGCCTATCTCCCGGCGATCTCCGGATATTATTCGACGGCCAAGGGTGACATGCTCTCGATGCCGTTCAACTCGTCCTCGATGGTGATGTGGTACAACAAGGACGCCTTCAAGAAGGCCGGCCTCGACCCCGCCAAGCCGCCGAAGACCTGGCCCGAGACTTTCGAGGCGGCCAAGAAGCTCAAGGCGGCCGGCTACGACAAATGCGGCTTCTCGAACGCCTGGGCGACCTGGGCCAATATCGAGCAGTTCGGCGCCTGGCATAACGTCGCGCTCTCGACCAAGGTCAACGGCATGGCCGGCACGGACGCGGTGATGACCTTCAACAAGGACCCGCTCTTCCTCAAGCACTGGACCAATCTGGTCGAGCTGCAGAAGGACAAGACCTACGACTATTCCGGCCGCACCAACAACGGCGAAGGCCGCTTCACCTCGGGCGAATGCCCGATTTTCCTGACCTCCTCGGGCTTCTTCGGCAATGTCGCGGCGAACGCCAAGTTCGACTGGGGCAACGCCCCGATGCCGTACTATCCGGAGGCCAAGGGCGCTCCGCAGAACTCGATCATCGGTGGCGCCTCGCTCTGGGTGATGGGCGGTAAGTCGGCGGCCGAGTACAAGGGCGTGGCCAAGTTCTTCACCTTCCTGTCGGATGTCGACCGCCAGGTGAAGCTGCATACCGAGTCGGGCTACCTGCCGATCACCAAGGCCGCCTATGAGAAGGTCAAGGCGTCCGGGTTCTACAAGGACAAGCCCTATCTCGAGACCCCGATCCTCGAGCTGACCAACAAGACCCCGACCGACAACTCGAAGGGCCTGCGCTATGGCAGCCTCGTCCAGATCCGCGACATCTGGTCGGAGGAGCTGGAGGCGGCGCTGAACGGCCAGAAGAGCCCGCAGGCGGCCCTCGACGCAGCCGTCGAGCGCGGCAACCAGATGTTGCGCCAGTTCGAGCGCACCGCGGCCCGCTGAGCCCGCCCGATTTGCATCCAGGGCCACCCCGGGCAGATCGCCCGGGGTGGCCCACCGCTTCAAGGTAGACGATGCAGAAGAACGCCTATTTCAAGGGATTGACGATCCCGTTCCTGCTGCTCCTGCCGCAGCTCGCGATCACGGTCGTCTTCTTCTACTGGCCGGCGACCCAGGCCGTCTGGCAGAGCTTCCTGCTGGAGGACGCCTTCGGCACCTTGACCCAATTCGTCTGGTTCGAGAATTACCAGGCGCTCTTCGCCGATCCCGGCTATCTGAGGGCCTTCATCAACACCATCGTCTTCTCGACCTTCGTCTGCGTCTTCTCGCTCTCGATTGCCCTGCTCTTCGCAGTGATGGCCGACCGGCAGATCCGCGGCGCCGAAATCTACAAGACGCTGCTGATCTGGCCCTATGCCGTCGCTCCGGCCATCGCCGGCGTGCTCTGGCTGTTCATGTTCGATCCTTCGCTCGGCATGCTGGGCCGCGGCCTGCAGGCGATCGGCGTTCCCTGGAATCCGCGCCTCAACGGCAACCACGCCATGCTGCTGGTGATCCTGGCCGCGACCTGGAAGCAGATCAGCTACAATTTCCTGTTCTTCCTCGCCGGGCTGCAGGCGATTCCGAGGAGTGTCATCGAGGCGGCTGTGATCGACGGGGCCCGGCCGATGCGGCGCTTCTGGACGATCGTCTTCCCGCTGCTTTCGCCGACGACCTTCTTCCTGCTCACAGTCAACATCGTCTACGTCTTCTTCGACACCTTCGGCATCATCGACGCGGTGACCGGCGGCGGCCCTTCGGGCGCGACCGAGACGCTCGTCTACAAGGTTTTCGCCGACGGCAAGGGGGGCTCCGATCTCGGCGGCTCGGCGGCGCAATCCGTGGTGCTGCTGGTCTTGGTCATCGCCATGACGGCTGTCCAGTTCCGCTTCATCGAACGTAAGGTGAGCTACTGATGGCCTCGGTGCTCTGGCAGGAACTGACCGCCGAAGAACTGCGCGGCAGGGCGGCGAAGGACGCCATCGTCGTCCTGCCTGTCGCCTCGATCGAGCAGCACGGGCCGCATCTGCCGGTCGGGGTCGATACCGTGCTCTGCGGCGGTGTCTGCAAGGCGGCGGCGGAGCGCGCAAGCGATGTCGAGCTCGTCGTCGCGCCGACCTTGTGGTGCGGCATGGCCGAACATCACATGGCCTTCGGCGGCACCTTCACCTTCGACATCCCGACCTATCGCGCGGTGCTGCTCGCCTTCCTGAAGAGCATCGAGCGCCACGGCTTCCACCGGGTGCTGATCGTCAACGGCCATGGCGGCAACATTGCCGCGCTGACGGCCTTCCTGCCCGATTTCGCCCGCGAGACGCGGCTGCATGTCGAGGCGACGACCTATTTCATGCTGGCCGAGGCCGCGCTCGGCCCCTTGCTCGAAGACCAGAAGGGTGTCCAGCATGCCTGCGAGGTCGAGACCTCGATGATGATGGTGTTGGCGCCCGGTTCGGTGCGCCAGCTGCGCCTGCCGGAAGCGTTCGGCGCGCTCGATCGCGCGCCCGGCCCGCAGGTCGTCTCCCGCCACCGCTCCTTCCGGGAGATGACCGAGACCGGCGTCATCGGCGATGCCCGCCGCGCCACGCCTGCCAAGGGCCAGGCCTGCCTCGACGCCTGCGCCGATGCGCTGGCCGGATTGCTGCGCGAAATGGGGAGGGCCGCCTGATGGTCGAGGACCGCCGCCTGGGCGACCTGATCGCCTATGTCATCCTGACGATCGGCGTGGCTGTCGTCGCCTTCCCGGTCTGGCTGACCTTCGTCGCCTCGACCTGGGACGCTTCGACCGTGATCAACGGCCAGATGCCGCTCTATCCCGGCCCCTATTTCTTCGAGAACTACAACCGCATCCTGTTCATCGGCACGTCCAGCACGACGCGCGAGCCGGTCATGAATATGCTGCTGAACTCCTTCATCATGGCGATGGCGATCGCGTTGGGGAAGATCTTCATCTCCGTGCTCTCGGCCTATGCGGTGGTTTATTACCGTTTCCCGTTCCGCATGGCGGCGTTCTGGATCATCTTCATCACGCTGATGCTCCCGGTCGAGGTCCGCATCTTCCCGACCTTCAAGATCGTCTCCGATCTCAGAATGCTCGACACCTATCAGGGTCTGGCCATCCCGCTGATCGCCTCGGCGACGGGCACGCTGCTCTTCCGCCAGTTCTTCATGACGATTCCGGACGAGCTGCTCGAAGCGTCGAAGATCGATGGCGCCGGTCCGTTCAAGTTCTTCAAGGACACGCTGCTGCCGCTCTCGATCACCACGATCGCCGCGCTGTTCGTGATCCAGTTCATCTATGGCTGGAATCAGTATCTCTGGCCGCTGTTGGTGACGACGAAGGACTCGATGCAGACCATCGTCATCGCCATCAAGAAGATGATCGTCACCGCCGACGCTCTGACCGAATGGCAGCTCGCCATGGCCACCGCCATGCTGGCGATGCTGCCGCCCGTCTTCGTCGTCATCGTCATGCAGAGGCTCTTCGTGAAGGGCCTGGTCGAAACCGAGAAGTAATCCGCCAATGGCCCAGGTCTCTCTCAACAACGTCAAGAAGGTTTATGCCGGCGGCGTCGAAGCCGTGAAAGGCGTCTCCTTCGACATCCCCGATGGCGGCTTCTGCGTCCTCGTCGGCCCTTCCGGCTGCGGCAAGTCCACGCTCCTGCGCATGGTCGCCGGGCTGGAGACGATCTCGTCGGGCGAGGTCGCGATTGGCGAGCGCGTCGTCAACCAGATCGAGCCGGCCGACCGCGACATCGCCATGGTGTTCCAGAACTATGCGCTCTACCCGCATATGAACATCTACGACAACATGGCCTACGGCCTGCGCAATCGCGGCACGCCGAAGGACGAGATCGACAGGCGGGTGAAGGAGGCGGCGCGCATCCTCGCGATCGAGCCTTTCCTCGAGCGCCGGCCGCGCCAGCTCTCCGGCGGCCAGCGCCAGCGCGTCGCCATGGGCCGCGCCATCGTGCGCAAGCCGCAGGTCTTCCTCTTCGACGAGCCGCTCTCGAACCTCGACGCCAAGCTGCGCGTCCAGATGCGCGTGGAGATCAAGAAATTGCAGCGCTCGCTCGGCGTCACCTCGATCTATGTCACCCATGATCAGGTCGAGGCGATGACGCTCTCCGACAAGCTCGTGGTGATGAATGCCGGCCAGGTCGAGCAGATCGGCGTGCCGGCCGAAGTCTACCGCAAGCCGGCGAGCAAGTTCGTTGCCACCTTCATCGGCTCGCCGCCGATGAACATCCTGCCCGGCACGGTCGACGGGCACGGCATCGTGGCGCTCGGCGACACAGTCCTGCAGGCGCACGACCTGCGCGACGATGTGCCGGCGCAGACGCCGGTCGAGGTGGGCTTGCGGCCCGAGGACGTCGAGATCGTTTCCGACGACGATGCCGGCTCTCTGCCCTTCGACGTCGAGTTTATCGAGGAGCTCGGTGCGACTCAGCTCTTCCACGGCAAGCTCGCTGGCCAGCCTTTCGTGATGCAGGCGGCGACCGGCGATGTCGCCGCGCAGGAAGGCCGGCTCTGGATCACGGTCGATCCCGACAAGGTCCATGTCTTCGATCCGAAGACCGGGGCAAGGCTCGGGAAGGACTGAGCTCAGGCCGCCAGGTCGGCCACAAGCGCGTCGAGCAGCAGCGCGCCGTCCGGTGTCGCAGCCAGCCGGCCGTCCTGCCGGTGCATCAGCAGTTTCTCGTCGATCAGGCTGGCGACGCGCTTGGCGTTGAGTTCGCGCCCGGCCAGCGCCTTGAACACGGCCGGGTCGATGCCCTCGACCAGGCGAAGCCCCATCAGCAGGTACTCGTCGCCCTGGGCTTCCTCGCTCAGCCTCTCCTCCTCGACGAGGGCGTGGCCTTCGGCCTCGACCCGTTCCAGCCAGACCTCCGGTCGCTTCTCGGTCGAATGTGCCATGCGGCCATCCGCCGTCACCAACCGTCCATGAGCGCCGGGCCCGACGCCGGCATATTCGCCGTAATGCCAGTAGACGAGGTTGTGGCGGCACTCGGCGCCCGGCCTTGCATGGTTCGAGATCTCGTAGACCGGCAGGCCGTGCCTGGCCGTGACCTCCTGCGTCGTTTCGTAGAGCGCTGCGCCCGCGTCATGGTCCGGGATCGCGAGCTTGCCGGCGCGGAACAGCCGCTCGAAGGCGGTGCCGGGTTCGATGGTGAGCTGGTAGAGCGAGAGATGCTCGGCCGCATGGCTGATCGCGAGCTCCAGCTCGGCACGCCAGAGCGCCGGCGTCTGCATCGGCGAACGCGCATAGATCAGATCGAAGGAATAGCGCTCGAAATATCGTCGCGCGATCGCGACGGCCGCCAGCGCCTCGTCGGCCGAATGCATGCGGCCGAGTGCCTTGAGATCGGCGTCGTTCAGCGCCTGCACGCCGAGGGAGACGCGGTTGACGCCCGCCGCCCTGAAGTCGCGGAAGCGCCCGGCCTCGACGCTGGTCGGGTTGGCCTCCAGCGTCACCTCGCAATTGGGATCGATCGCCCAATGCTCGCCGATGGCGTCGAGGATCGCGCCGACCGTGCGCCCTTCCATCAGTGAGGGCGTGCCGCCGCCGAAGAAGATCGAGGAGACGGTGCGCCGCGGCACCAGCGCCGCGCGATGCGCGATCTCGCGGCGGAAGGCGGCGATGTAGCGCTGCTGGTCGGGTGGTTGGAGCCGTACATGCGAGTTGAAGTCGCAATAGGGGCATTTGGCCAGGCAGAACGGCCAGTGCACATAGACGGCGAAGCCCGCATCCGCGGTCGGATGCAGAAGCGATGGCCGCTGGGCGAGGGCGGCCGGGGCGCTCACGCCGGCTTCCTCAGGCAGGCAGCGGCGAGGACATGGAAAGCGCGGGCGCGATGCGATAGGCCGGGCGAGCCATCGGCCGGAATGCCGTGCTTCTCTTCGGCGCTCATTTCGCCGAAGGTCTTGTCGTGACCGTCCGGTAGGAAGATCGGGTCATAGCCGAAGCCGCCGGCGCCCCGGATCTCTTGCGTGACAGTGCCGAAGACACGTCCCTCGAACAGCTCCTGATGCCCGTCCGGCCAGGCGATTACCAGCGCCGAGACGAAATGCGCCTTGCGCTTTTCGGGCTCGAGCGCCCCGCGCTTGGCGAGTTCGATCTGCACCCGGGCGATCGCCGGGGCAAAATCCTTGCCCGGCCCCGCCCAGTTGGCGGAGAACAGGCCGGGCGCGCCATCGAGCGCGTCGATGCAAATGCCGGAATCGTCGGAGAGCGCCGGCAGCCCGCTCGCCCTGGTCGCTGCGACGGCCTTGATCGCCGCGTTTTCGGAGAACATGAACCCGTCCTCGACCGGCTCCGGCAGACCGAGTTCCCCGGCCGAGACCAGCTCGATGCCATAGGATGCCATCAGCTCGCGCATTTCGCGTAGCTTGCCCGGGTTGTGGGTCGCGATCACGACCTTGCCGGTGAGGAGGCGGTGTTCGCTCATCGTCAGGCCACCGCCGCCTTCTGCAGCGTGACGAGCTTGGAAACGCCCCCCTTGGCGAGCTTCAGCAGCGACAGAAGCTCCTCTTCCGAGAAGGGCGCGCCCTCGGCCGTTCCCTGCACCTCGACGAGGCCGCCGGAGCCGGTGATGACGAAATTCGCATCGGTCTGCGCGCCTGAATCCTCGACATAGTCGAGATCGATCACGGGCTGACCGGCGACGATGCCGCAGGAGACCGCCGCGACATGGTCCTTCAGCGGGTTGGTGCCCTTGAGCAGGTTACGGCCTTCCATCCATTTCAGCGCGTCGTGCAGTGCGACCCAGGCGCCGGTGATCGAGGCGGTCCGCGTGCCGCCATCGGCCTGCAGCACGTCGCAATCGACGACGATCTGGCGCTCGCCGATCGCCGTCAGGTCCACGACTGCGCGCAGCGAACGGCCGACGAGGCGCTGGATCTCCTGGGTGCGGCCGGAAGGCTTGCCGGAGGTGACCTCGCGGCGGGTCCGCTCATGGGTCGCCCGGGGCAGCATGGAATATTCGGCGGTAACCCAGCCTTTGCCGGTGCCGCGCAGCCATGCCGGGCCCTTTTCCTCGACACTGGCGGCGCAGAGCACCTTGGTCTCGCCAAAAGTCACCATGCAGGAGCCTTCGGCATAGCGCACCACGCCGCGTTCGAGCGTGACCTTGCGCATCTCGTCGGCGGCGCGTTTGGAGGGTCGCATGAAACTGTCCTGTCTGTCGGAGAGAGGCGGCTTGTAGGCTCTCGCAGGCCGCGCGGCAAGGCGCGGCACCGTTCGGCCCTCTTGATCCGTGCGCACGGCATGGCGACAATAGGGGAAGTGCGCGGTTTTCGCAGCCGAGGTTCATGAGCGCCCATATTCCCCGTCCCGAGACGACGAGCGGCCTGGTCGAGATCGAC
>JARYGW010000068.1:0-17786 GCA_033792295.1 Allobosea sp. | reverse complement strand
CGGCCAGGGCATAGTCTTTCCCGGGCTCGAAATGCTCCTTGATCACCAGCGAAGGCGAGTAGCAGCGCTCGGCTGCGCCATCGGGCCAGCGAATGTGGAAATGCATCTCAGGCATGGTGCAGCTCGTGCCATGCGTGGCCTGGCGACGTCGCCCGGGCGAGGTCACGGTAGGCAGGCAGATGCGCGGCCGCCGTCTGGTCCCAGCCATGCGGCGCAAGGGCCGTCTCGCGGCGTTGCTCGAGCCTGCGGCGAAGATCCGGCATGACAACGGCGGCCATGGCATTGGCGATCGAGCCCGGCTCATGGGGATCGCACCAGACCACGTCGCCATCGCTGAAATGCTCGGTGAAGGGTGCGATATGCGAGATCACGACGGGCGTGCCGCAAGCGAGCGCTTCCAGCGCGACCAGACCGAAGCCTTCCTTAACGGACGCGAAGACCAGCGCATCGGCCAGACGGTAGAGGGCCGGCATGTCGGCCTGCGCCTGCGGTCCCGCGAGCACGACAGAGCGGCGAGTATCGGGGTCGGCTGCGAGCTGCGCCTGGAAAGCGGCCTGATAGCCGGCATGGTCGAGCAACGAGGCGCCGCCGACGATCAGGAACTGCGCTTCGGGCTCGACCGCACGCAGTTGCCCGAAGGCTTGCAGCATGAGCAGCGTGTTCTTGCGTTCCTCGACCCCGCCGACAGCAAGAAAAACCGGCCCCGCACCGAGGCCGAGCCGTTCCCTCAAGGCGGTCTCGCGGCCATCCGGTCGCGGTGTGAAGATGCGCCGGTCGACGCCGTTGCCGACGACGGCGGAATCGAGCCCGAACCCATCTCGCAGGGCCTCCTGCCAGGTTCGGCTCACGACGAAATGCCGGTCGGCCTCCACGATGGAGCGCGTCTGCCAGCGATCGACGCGCGGATCGGCGAAGGCATCGATATGATGGACCGTGCGCGCGAAGGCGGGGATGGTGCCGCGTTGTTTCAGTGTCGCGAGCGCATTGCCGGAGATGCCATCCTGCGCGTGATAGATGTCGAAGCGTCGATGCGCCGGCGCCTCGAAATGCGCGACATAGTCGCCGATGCGAGCCTCGACGAGCGCAGCCAGTCCGGAGCCACAAGCCGAGGCCGGGACGAGGCAGGTCCCGCAGTCGGGCTTGCGGAAGAAACCCTGGCCCGGCAGCGCCGGCGCATGCACGACCGGCTCATGCCCCTGCGCGGCCAAAGCCTCGCCGAGTGCCAGCGCATGCACGACGCCGCCGCGCGGAGTGGTCGAATGGGCCAGGATGGCGATGCGCAGGGGCCGGTTCATGCGGCCGCCGCGCGCGGCGCGCAGCCCAGCATCGGGCGGGCGGCAAGGTCCCAGATCGTTTCGCGAGCGGCACCGTCGGTGATCGCGACATGCGAGCCGGCGACGATCGTGCCGATCTCGGCAGCCGCGATGCCCCGCGCCGTGAAACGGCCGGTCACCGCCGCGACATCCCCCGGCGCCACGGCGAGCAGGTAGCCGAAACTCGGAAAGGTCAGCAGCCAGCGGTCGAGCGTCGCATCCTCGGGCATCGGGATGGCGCGGATGTCGATCTCGATGCCGACGCCCGAGCATTCGGCGAGCATCGCGGCCGTCCCGATGATGCCGCCCTGGCTGATGTCCTTGGCGGCGCGGCTCAGGCCCGCCTCGGCGATATCAGGCAGGAGTTCGAGGTCGCCACGCAGACGGACGGGCGGGGCCTCCGTCGCAGCTTCCCAGTTCGAGAAGGGCTCGCGATAGCGCCCGCGCAGATCAATGGCGGCGACCAGCCGGTCGCCGGGCCTGGCGTCGAAGCTGGTCAGCAGCGCCCTGGCACGGCCCAGCACCGCGACCGAAAGCTGGCTGCGGTCGGTGCGCAGGTTGCTGTGGCCGCCGACGATGGGAACGCCGAACGCCTCCGACGCGGCGCGCAGGCCGTCGAGCACGGGCCTGGCATTCTCGGCGCCATCGGCCCAGAGCGCATCGACGATGGCGGTCGGGCGGCCGCCCATCGCCGCGATGTCGGACAGGTTGACCATCACGCCGCACCAGCCGGCAAACCAGGGATCGCCCGCCACGAACTCGTTCATGAAGCCTTCGATGGCGAAGAGCAGGAAGCCGTCGCCATCCGCAATCGCGGCACAATCGTCGCCGACCGGCACGGTGGAGGCGCCCGACAGTCCGAGCTGGTCAGCGACCAGGCCGATATCCTCCTTCGCGCCGAGGCTGCGGCTTGCCCTGAGCGTGGCGGCAAGGGTCGCGAGGTCAACGCCCGGCGCCATCACGCGGCTTTCCGCGACGGCAAGGCCTGAAAGCCGATCTCGGGCGTAAAACAGGGTGGGTAATGCGTGAGATCGGCCTGCATGCGTAAGTGCGGATGGCCGTGGAGGTCTACGGCCGCGACCGCGTCCCAGTGCAGCTTCTGGAACAGCAGCGCGTTCTGGCTCTGGACATGGGCCAGAAAGGTTTTCGCACCCCGCGCATGGGCCGAGGACACGGCGAGCCGGATCAGCGTCGCGCCGAGCGCGCCGACGCGACGATGCCCGGCCTCGACCGCCAGACGCGAGCCCCACCAGATTCCGGGCTGCGCCTCATGAATCCGCACGGTGCCGACCACGTCGTCGGCCGCAACGCCCCAGAGCGAGATCGCCACCAGCGGGATCGCGATGTCGTCGATATCGTCGCGGTCATCGTCTGCGAAAATGCCCTGCTCCTCGCAGAACACCTTGCGCCTGAGCCTGGCCGCACCCTCCCGTTCCCAGGCTTCGGTCGCGAATTTGATCCGGTACTCGCTCGGCAGGAACGGAGCGAAGGGCTCGAAGATCATGCGCAGCCTCCCTGCCCAAGGGTCTGCTGTTGGAGCACCGCACCGCGCTCATAGGTCGAGAGCGCCGAGCAGGCCCCGCATTTGGCGCAGCCGGCCTTGACGTCGATCGCCTTGAGGCCGCTGGCGATCAGCATGCCCGAGAGCGGGCCCAGGATGGAATGCATGAAGGCGGCGGAGGGCGTCGCATGGCTTTCCAGCGGCGTGCCCGAGATCGGCACGAAGGGCACGACGAACGGGTAGACGCCGATTGCCAGCAGCCGCTGCGCGATGTCGAGGATCACTTCGCGCGTGTCGCCGAGGCCTGCGAGGATATAGGTCGAGACCTGGCCGCGCCCGAACACCGGAACCGCCGCCTCGAACGCCGAGAAGTAGCGCTCGATCGACACTTCGGCCTTGCCCGGCATCAGTTTCCTGCGCAGCTCCGGAGTGACCAGCTCCAGATGCATGCCGAGCGCATCGACGCCGGCCTCGCGCATCCGCCCGAACCAGGCATCGTCGTCGGGCGGTTCGCATTGCGCCTGAATCGGCAGCGGCACGGCGGCTTTGATGGCACGGGCGCTCTCCGCCAGGATCGCGGCGCCGCGATCCCTGGTCGAGGGCGTGCCGGTGGTCATCACCATGTGCCTGACGCCGTCGAGTTCCACAGCCGCCTTGGCGACCTCGGCGAGCTGAGCGGGCGTCTTGCGCTCGACGGCGCGGCCAGCCGCCAGCGATTGGCCGATGGCGCAGAACTGGCAGGTCTTGGTGCGGCTCTGATAGCGGATGCAGGTCTGGAGCACGGTGGTCGCGAGCACGTCGCGGCCGTGGAGAACCGCGATCTTGGAATAGGGCACGCCGTCGGCCGTCTTGAGCGCGTAGAATTTCGGCTGGAGCGGAAACGAGACCTCTCCGAGCATGAGGCCGTCGCGGGTGACGCGGCTCTTGCCGAAAGCGTCGGGCTGCTCGACCAGATAGGGGCTGTCGAAGGAGGGCGCGGTATGGACCGGCACCATCACGGTCATGCCGTCGATGGTCATCGCCTTGTGGTCGGAGGGGCCTGCCCCGCCGCGCCGGCTTTCGGCGCCGGCTCTGGGATCAACCAGCCGCACCCCGAAGGACTGCAACTCGTTGATCAGGCGCTCCGTCGGCATGGCGGTCGGCATCATCTGCTCCATGGCGGCTGCTCCGGTCGGGGGACGGTGTTGGAAAGGCTGAATCGAGCCGCATCGGCTGCGCTTCGCGGTTGTCGAGCATCAGGCTCAGCAGTTCGGGGCGGGCGTAGTGGCCGACGCTGTCCATCATCCGCTTGCGCTTGACGATGAGGCCCATGTCGAGATCGGCGATGAGAATGCCCTCGCCCTGCGTCAAGGGCGGAACGAGATGGCGGCCCTCCGGCGAGATGATCGCTGTCATGCAGCCGCCGCGCAGGCCCTTGCGCAGGCTCTCGTCTGGGGAGATGCGGGCGATCTGCTCCTCGGTCAGCCAGCCGGTGGCATTGACCACGAAGCAGCCGCTCTCCAGCGCATGGTGGCGGATCGTGACCTCGATCTGCTCGGCGAAGATCGGCCCGACCAGCGATCCGGGAAACTGCGCGACGTGGATTTCCTCGTGCTGCGCCATCAGGGCGTAGCGGGCGAGCGGATTGTAATGCTCCCAGCAGGCCAGCGCCCCGACGCGCCCGACCGCCGTCTCGACGACCTTGAGGCCGGCGCCGTCACCCTGCCCCCAGATCATCCGCTCGTGAAAGGTCGGCGTGATCTTGCGGCGCTTGAGCAGAAGCTCGCCCGTGGCGTCGAAGATGATCTGGGCGTTGTAGAGCGAGCCATGGTCGCGCTCGTTGACGCCGAGCACGACGACGATGCCGTGCCGGCGCGCGGCCAAGGCGACCGCCTCCGTCACCGGGCCCGGCACCACGACGGCGTTCTCGTAGAGCCGGACATGCTCGCCGCCGGTCATCACCGGCGGCTGCACGAAGGAGAAATAGGGATACCAGGGCACGAAGGTCTCGGGGAAGACCGCGAGCTTCGCGCCCTTGGCGGCAGCCTCCGTGATGGCGTTGAGCACGCGCTCGAGCGTGCCCGACCAGGAATCGAGGTCGGGCGCGATCTGGATCGCGGCGACGCGGATGGTCGGGCTTCTCGTTGTCGGACCTGACGCCATCACGCGGTCCTCAAAGCGTCCAGGTGTTGATGATGAAGGCATTGTCGCGCTTGTGCAGCAGGATGCAATCGAGCACGTCGAGCGGGCTGATCGGCTTAATGCCGGGGATCAGCGAGCCCTCGCCATGGCCATAGAGCATCTGCAGGGCGAAGCGGCAGCAATAGACCTTGCCGCCCTCGGCCATGAATTTCTCGATCTGGTTGCCGAAATTCTGCGCGCCCGGAAAGGGCTCGTCACCGAGCTTGGGGAAGCCGCGCAGGATGCCGAGCGTGACGCCGGGGCCGTAGAGCAAGATCGAGGTCTCGAACCCCTTGCGCTGCAGCCGCAAGGCCTGGAGCAGGTTGACGAGGCCGATCGAGCCCTCGAAGGCTACGGTGTGGAAGGTGATCAGAGCCTTTTCGCCCGGCTGGGCTTTGACGTCCTCGAACACCTTCTCTTCGTAGTCGACCAGAAAATCGCCCTTCTGATGGGCTGGCTTCGTCACGGCTGGCATGGCGCACCTCGTTTTGGATGACCGCCTGGATGGCGGGCTGCCGGCGATCCTCTGCAACGGGCATGCCATATTGAATGGATTTAGATAGCTCAATCGAAACGGATTGAATGCATTCAATTATCCGTTCAATCTTCTTTTTGGCACTTCAAATCCGTGCTTGATATATGATCTAACGCAATAAAATTCGGCAACCGCGGCGCTGACATCCACAATGATGAGCACCGGCCAGCAGGCAGACCTCGATGCAAATCACGTGACAGGCATTTGTGCTACAATGTACAGTCAATTTTGACTGTGCGACTCAAGCGCCTTCCGCGAGACCCAAAACGATGCTGGCCTGGACACCCGACCTCTCGCTGAGCGACATGCCGCGCTATCTCGCCATCGCCGATGCCATTGCCGAGGATGTGCGGGCCGGGCGGCTGGCGGTGGGCGACCGGCTGCCGCCGCAGCGCAAGCTGGCGCAGCGGCTCGATATGGATTTCACCACGGTCGCACGCGGCTATGTCGAGGCCCGGAAGCGCGGGCTGGTGGAATCGCGGGTCGGACAAGGCACCTTCATCAGCCTGCCGCGTCCGCGCGCCGCGCCGAGCCGGGCTCATGTGCCCTCTCCCGTCGATCTGTCGATGAACCTGCCGCCCGAACCCGATGACCCGGAATTGCTCGGCCGCATGAGTGCCGGCCTGACCGAGGTCGGGCGCGACCTCGTCTCGCTGCTGCGCTATCAGGGTTTTGGCGGCGCCCAGGCCGACAAGGACGCGGCCTCGAACTGGCTCGGGCGGCGGGCGCTGGTGCCGAGTCATGACCGGCTACTCGTGACGCCGGGCGCGCATCCGGCCCTGCTGGGCATTTTCGGGCTGCTGGCAAAGCCGGGCGATACGATCCTGTGCGAGGCGGTGACCTATCCCGGCTGCCGCTCGATCGCGGCCCAGCTCGGGCTCACGCTGGTCGGGGTTGAGATGGACCAGGATGGGGTGACGCCCGATGCCCTCGCCGATGCCTGCAAGCGCCACGCGCCAAAGGCCCTGTACCTGAATCCGACCTTGCACAACCCGACCACGCTGACGATCCCCGAGCCGCGCCGCGAGGCGCTGGCCGCGATCGCCAGGCGCCAGCGCCTGCCGATCGTCGAGGACGATGCCTATGGCTTCATTCCCGCGCACGGTCCGGCGCCCTTCGCGGCGATCGCGCCCGATCTGACCTGGCATATCGCGGGGCTGGCGAAATGCATCGGGGCCGGCCTGCGTGCGGCGTATGTCGTGGCGCCTGAAGCGAAACAGGCCTGGCCCTTCGCGGCGGCGATGCGCGCGGCCAATATCATGGCGTCGCCGCTGACGGTCGCGCTCGCCACGCGCTGGATCGAGGACGGCACGGCCGACGCCATCCTGCGCTTCATTCGTGCGGAGGCTTTTGCGCGCCAGCAATTGGCGGCCACTATCCTGCCGAAAGTTGGGGTCCGGTCGGATCCGCTGGCCTTCAATCTCTGGGTCGAGTTGCCGCCAGCCTGGACGCGCTCGGCCTTCATCGGACAGATGCGGGCGACAGGACTCGGCATCGTCGCCAGCGATGCCTTCACCGTTGAAGGCGCACCGCGTGAGGCCGTGCGGGTGTGTCTCGGCGGCCCCATTCCGCGCGAGCGGCTGCGCAGCGCGCTTGAGTTCATGGCGCACACGCTGACAGAAACTCCGGCCGCGACCTCGTCTTTCCTCTAGCGTCGCGGAGTTTTTAGCGAACAGGGCTGGTCCAGGCTCGCTCATCGCCAGCAGGCCCGAGCGCCAGCGGTTGCAAAATCGTCGAACATGGGTCGAGGCTGGCGCTGCGCCAGAGACGGCATGATCATGCCGGGTTCGGGCTTGCGGGTGTGGGGTGCGATCTGACTCGCCTTCGCGCCGACATTCATCCGCGATCGAGTTCCTCCCCGACACGCGCGCAGATGCGGATATAGCGCTGCACCACCGGCGAGCCCGGCTCGCTCCGCAGGATTGCCGCGATCGTCGACCGGTGGTCCACGTCGATCGGTCGAAAGATGATGCCGGGGAAGGCAAGGTTGCGCGTCGAACAGGGCACGAGCGCGATGCCCTCACCGCTTGCCACCAGACTGAGCAGCGTCGCAAAATGCTTCGATCGGGCCATGATCCTTGGCTCGAAACCCGAAATCCTGCAGATCTCGGACTGCGTGAAGAAGAAGCCGAGGCCTTCTCCCAGGTCCGTGGAGACGAAGTTCTCCGCCTCCAGCGACGCGATTGCGAGCTCGTGCCGGGCCTCCAGCCGGTGCCCCACCGGCATGGCGACCAGCACCTCCTCTTCGCACATCGCAACAACGTCGAGGCCTGTCGCCGGCTTGCCGATCGGTAACCGCGTCAAGGCAATGTCGATCGTGCCGGCGGCGAGCCTTGCGAGTTGTCCGCCGAGGTCGAGCTCATGGGTGACGATCTCGACCTCCGGAGCTTCCCCCCGAAGCAGCCGGACGGATCTTTCCAGAATACCGGAATAGGCTATCGATCCAGCATAGCCGATTGCGATACGGCCGATCTCTGCGCGACGGATCCTCTCGACGACGTTTTTCGTGCGCTCGAATTGCGCGAGCAGCAATCTGGCCTCGGCGAGAAAGATCGTTCCGGCCTCGCTGAGGCGGACGTTGCGCCGGTCGCGATTGAACAGAACGACCCCGAGTTCGATTTCCAGCATCTTTATTTGCTGGCTCAGCGCCGGCTGCGCGATGCCAAGCAGCACCGACGCGCGGCTGAAGTGCAGCGTCTCCGCCACCGTTACGAAATATCTGATCCGCTTTAGGTCCAATCGCCACCCCGCATGTCATCCGATTGATAGCAGATACATTATAAAAGCGAGCCGAAATCCAATTGGACACGGCTGACCCTATCGCGCACCGATGCACGAGGCGGTAGCGTAGCAGTCTATTCAGCGCGCTTTCCCGCTCTTTACGAGGAGGGAAAGTTTCATGCGAACTCTGCTGGTCTTGGCTCTCGCGCTCGTCTGGCCCGTTACCGGTCCCGCCAGCGCGCAGACGGATTTTCCCGCTCGCCCGATCAAGATCGTCGTCCCCTACCCAGCTGGCGCCGTCAATGACGGCATCGCCCGGATCGTCGCGGAGCGGCTCCGACAGACATTCACGGCGGGTGTCATCGTCGAGAACCGACCCGGAGCGGGAGGCAGCATCGGAACGGACTACGTCACGAAAGCTGCTCCGGATGGCTATACGCTGCTTCTGGAGGACGCGATGACCCTCCTGCCCGCCGTCAAGGTGCTCCCATACAGCGCGGCCGATCTGACACCGATCTTCGGCCTGGGCACCTCGCCTTTCGCGCTGGCAATTCGTGCCGACCTGCCCGCGCGAACCTTCGACGAACTCGTCGCGCTCGCGAAACGCACCCCCGAGGCGATCAAGTTCGGGAATACCGCGCTCGGTGGACCGCTTCATGCCGGCATCGCTGTCGTCCAAGAGCGGAAAGGCGTCGCGTTCACGCTGGTTCCCTACCGCGGCATGGCGCCTGGCCTGGTCGACATGATCGCTGGCCATATCGACATGGTCCTGGTCAGCCCATCGACGATCGCGCCCTTCATCGAATCCGGCAAGGCTCGGGCCCTGATGATCGCAGCCGACCAACGCAACCCGGCTCTACCGGATACCCCGACATCGGCCGAGGTCGGGCTGAGCGACATTTTGATCCGCGCCACGATCGGCATCCTCGCCCCGAAAGGGGTCCCGAAGCCCGTCCTGGACCGGCTGGAGACCGAGATCGGACGGGTGGCCAACTCAGAATCCTTTCAGAAGCAGCTTAGCGACCTGAAGGTCACGCCGTCGCCACTGCCAACGGAAGCCTACAGGAACAGGCTAAGCCAGGATCGGGATTTCTGGAACACCGCAGCCCAACGCCTGAACATCAAGTTCGACGGCTGAGCGAGCACAGCGATGCAAAGCCAGACCATTTCGGGCGCGAGCCAGTGTTTCTCCCGAGGCGACGTGACGATCGAGGTCCACGACCACGGCTCGGGCCCAGCGGTGTTCATTCTGCCGTCGCTCGGCAGGGGCGCCCAGGATTATGACGAACTGACGGAGCTGCTGAACCAGCGCGGCGTCCGGGTGCTTCGGCCGGAGACGCGCGGCATCGGCAACAGTACAGGCCCGCTGGCGTCCCTAACGATGCAGGACCTCGCCGCCGACGTCGCGCTGGCCATCGAAGGGACGAAGCTCGCTCCGGCTTTCGTCGCCGGCCACGCCTTTGGGAACTTCGTCGCCAGGATGCTCGCGACCGGCTGGCCTGATCTCGTCCGAGCCGTCGCGATCGTCGCCGGCTCACCCGGCATCTTGCCCAATGGCGAACTGCCCTACGACCCGGTCATCCAGCGGGAGCTGGCCAAGTGCAGTGACCTGTCGCTCGACGACGACGTCCGGATCGAGGCGCTCAATCGCGCATTCTTCGCGCCGGGCAACGACAGCTCCGTCTGGCTCGGAGGCTGGCATCCGGAGATCAAGGAGGCGCAGAGGGCCGCGGACGCCGCGACGCCGGTATCGGTCTACTTCGCGGCCGGCAAGGCTCCGATCCTCGAGGTGCAGGCCGCCTGCGACACCATCGCAGATGCGCGCTACGCGCATCTGCTGCGGGAACAGCTGGGAGCGCGCGTGAAGACCCTCGTTATCGAGAATGCCGGCCACGCCCTCATTCCCGAGCAGCCGCTCGCCGTGGCCGACGTGATCGCCGCCTGGGTTCTTGGCTCCGCGCGCTGAGGTCGCGCCGCGTCGCACAACCTGCATCGGCCGCTGCGTCAGGGCTTCAAATGGTTATACCAACGGCCGCTGAGGCTGACTCACGGGGTCTTTTCAGCGGTCGGGTTCGCTGATTCCATGGACGCGAGGAGGATTCGCGCAAGGACTGCTGCGGTGAAGCTTCGAACGGACTACTCGGCCTTCGACCTGCGACGGCTTGCGGCCGGAACCAGACACGCCAATCAGAGCCGACGGCTTTTGTCGCTGGCGGCGGTTCTCGACGGGATGGATCGGGAGCAGGCCGCGCGGATCGGCGGCATGGACCGCCAGACGTTGCGCGACTGGGTTCACCGGTTCAACGAAGGCGGCCCCGACGGATTGAAGGACATCCGCTCGAAGGGGCATCCGCCCAGGCTCTCGATCGACCAGCTCGCCGCCCTGGCGACCATCGTCGAGACTAAGCCCCGACCGCGCCGTCGATGGCGTGGTGCGCTGGCGTCGCATCGATCTACAGAAGGTCGTCCGCGAGCGGTTTGGCCTCGATTATCACGAGCGCACGATCGGCAAGCTGCTGAAACAGATCGGCTTCTCCCATATCAGCGCGCGCCCGCATCACCCGGCCCACGACGCGCGCGTCGAAGCGTTCAAAAAACGTATGGCTCGCCCCGACTGCAAGGGATTTTCTTTCCGGCTTTTCAGTCTGCGCCAACGTATCCGGTCTCGGGGCCTGATGCTTGTCCCCGGCCAAGATGGAGCTTACGCGCGTACCGATCCTCATAAACTTCACGGCGTCAGACGCCATTTTTTTGGTCAGGATTTCGGCACACCGTTCAACTGTCAGGCCATCTTTCCAATCCACTCACAGACAACGTCAGCCAGAAGGGTGCCCTTCCGGCCGAACTCGATCATGCTGTCGACGACGTAGCCTTCAGATCGAAGGGTCGCCCGCTTCTCAACACCGCCCAGATGATCCTGGCCATCTTCGCTGCAAGCGCGACGACGGCCGTGTTCATGTGCGCTCGCGACAGCAGTCCGCGCAGCCACTCCCCCATCAGCGTCTTACCCCTGGCTAGGGACGGCAGGGCTGCTCGCGCTCCGTGGATCAACATCCACCTGAGATAGCCGTTGCCACGTTTGGTGATTCCGAGAAGCCGCGGCTTGCCCCCGGTCGTCATCTGTCGTGGGACGAGTCCTAGCCAGGCCGCAAGATCTCGACCACGGCTGAACGTCTCGGCCCTTCCGACCGAAGCTACCAAAGCGGTTGCGTTTAGTGGGCCGATCCCAGGGATCGTCGCCAGCAGCCTCATCGAAGCATCCGTGCGGGCCAGGCTCGCAAATTCCACATCGAACGCTCCGATCCGTTCGTCGAGAGCGCGCCATTCGTTCCGCATGTCCTCGATCAGTATCCTGATCCTGCCGCTGATCGCGATCTCGTCTGCGAGAAGTCGGTCGAGCTGGGTTTCGAGCTTGCGCCGTCCTTTTGCGATCACAATTCCACGTTCGAGAAGGACCGCGCGGAGCTGGTTGATCAGCGTCGTGCACTCTCCGATCAGTCGGTCTCGTGCTCGATGCAGGCTCTGCATGTCGAGTTGCTCGTCAGTTTTCAGATCGACAAAGCGCATCGTCGGGCGGGTCGCCGCCTCCGCAATCGCCTCGGCATCCCGATCATCGTTCTTTTGCGCTTTCACGTACGGGCGAACATATTCCGGCGACATCAGCCGAACGTCGTGACCCTGTTCTCTCAGCTGACGGCCGTATCGCTGCGGAGCGCAACGGACCTTCTCCCAGCCGACTGCAGGCGTGCAAGCCACCGGCTGGACGAGATGATGCGAGCACATCAGCAGAACGCGCCGGTTGTACTGCCGGGCACGGCCGATAAAGACCGTTTCCACCGCCGTCTTCATGTTGTCGTAGATACCGCTTCGACAGACCCTGCCGTAGAAGGCGAAGGCCTTGCGTGCCCATCGGAGACCATCTCCTGTGTCTCGCGGAAATAGGCCGACACGATCGGCATGCGGCTATGGGACAGCCGCATCTGCGCGACCTTCGCCATGACGGGCAGGCTGTGAAGTTCGATCGCCTCAGGGCTCCAGTCGAACTGACAGGCTTCGCCTGGATCAAACCGCAGCGGAATGAAAGCCTGGTCCGGCATGCTTCAGTTGCCGGCATGGTTTGATCACGACAACCGGCTTCACCCGCACAAGGCGCTGGTATGCCGTTCACCGCGAGAGTTCATCGCAGACCGTTCAACCAAGGAGGACGTGTTTGGTCTTTGAGGGCAACAACAGGTCCCCAAAGACTGGCGGCTCTGCGAGGAGCGTCATCATGTCGAATGCTTCTTCGACAAGCTCAAACGCTTCCGCCGCATCGCCCTGCGATGCGAGCAAACCGTCACGTCCTTCATGGGCGTCGTCCATATCGCCTGCGGCATGATGTGGCTGCGGTGAATGCAGACACGACCAAATGCAGTATCGACAGGCGCGCGCCATGTTCGGGCGGATTTCAGTCCTCCTCAGACCTCAGCGCAAGTCGAAGGATTTCGACAGCGAGTCCGCCGCCTTGGCGAGCAGGCCGATATCGGAGCCAACCGCAACGAAGCGATAGCCCCACTCGATATAGCGGCGCGCATCGACCTCGGACGCGGTCAGGATGCCGGCCGGCTTGCCAAGGGCGGTGAGCCGATCGACAGCATCCTTGATCGCGGCCTGCACCTCCGGATATCCGGGGTTGCCGATATGGCCGAGCGAGGCCGAGAGGTCGGCCGGGCCGATGAAGACGCCGTCGACGCCGTCCACCGAGCCGATGGCCTCGATCTGCGCCAGGGCCTCTCCGGTCTCGACCTGCACGAGAACGCAGATCTCGGCATCAGCGCGCTTGAGATAATCCGACACGCGGCCATAGCGGCTGCCGCGCCCGCTCATGGTGATGCCGCGGATGCCGGCCGGCGGATAGCGGCAGGCGGCGACGGCCTTGGCCGCCTCGTCGGCATTCTGGACGAAGGGCACGAGGACGGCCTGGGTACCGATGTCGAGCAGGCGCTTGATCAGCACCGGGTCGTTCCAGGCCGGTCGGACGATCGGCGTCGCGGTGCTGGCCTGAAGGGCCTGCAACTGGGCGAGGACGGCCGGCGGCTCGTTCGGCGAATGCTCGGTGTCGATCAGGATCCAGTCGAAGCCGCTATGGCCGATGATCTCGGCCGTGATCGGGCTGCATAGGCTGCTCCACAGCCCGATCTGGAGTTCGCCACGGGCGAGGGCGGCCTTGAAGACGTTGCGGGGAAGATCCACTGCGTTCCCTTTCAGACGAACTGCACAGCGACGCTGCCGAGCGGCCCGAAATCGGCGTGCAGCGTATCGCCCTTAGCCGCCCAGACCGGGCGTGTGAAGGAGCCCGACAGCATCAGGTCGCCGGGCTTCAGCGTGATGTCGAAAGGTGCGAGCTTGTTGGCGAGCCAGGCGATCGCCATCGCCGGGTGGCCGAGCACGCCGGCGGCGAGGCCGGTCTCCTCGATCTCCGAATTGCGGTAGAAGATCGCGCCGACCCAGCGCAGGTCGACATCTTCGGGCCGGACCGGCCGGCCGCCCAGCACGATGCCGGCGGCCGCGCCATTGTCGGCGACCGTGTCGAAGATCTTGCGCGGCTCGGTCACCCGCGCATCGATGATCTCGATCGAGGGCACGATGTATTCTGTCGCCCTTAGCACGTCGATCAATCCGACGCCCGGCCCCTTCAGCGGCTCCTTGAGGATGAAGGTCAACTCCGGCTCGACGCGCGGCACGCAGAAGTTCTCGAACTTCACCTTGGCGCCATCGTTCAGCAGCAGATCGTCGAAGAGATAGCCGTAGTCGGGCTCGTCGATCTTCGACGAGGCCTGCATCGCCTTCGAGGTCAGGCCGATCTTGTGGCCAATGATGCGGGCGCCCGCCTTGACCCGCTCCTGCGCCACGGCCGAGGAGATCGCGTAGGAATCCTCGATTTTGATCTCGGGAAACATCTGCGAGGGGCGCTCGCC
Organism: Allobosea sp.; assembly: GCA_033792295.1. Taxonomy (GTDB): domain Bacteria; phylum Pseudomonadota; class Alphaproteobacteria; order Rhizobiales; family Beijerinckiaceae; genus Allobosea. The sequence goes on along the minus strand of JARYGW010000068.1, from coordinate 3,599 downwards.
CTGCTTCTTAGTGCGGTGGCTTTCGAGCAGCGAGCGAACAACCTGGGCGCGCTGGGCTTCGGTCAGCATGACTTATGTCCTGTGTCTCGACGATGGGAAGGCGGTCGCTACTTGCGACCGCGGGATTTCGAAGGGGCGAGCAAACGTCAAAGCTTGATGCAGACGTTGCGGAGTTCGGTATAGAACTCCATCGAATGCACGCCGCCCTCGCGGCCGATGCCGGACTGCTTCGAGCCGCCGAATGGGGTGCGCAGGTCGCGCAGGAACCAGGAATTCACCCAGGCGATGCCGACCTCGACCTGAGCGGCGACACGATGTGCCCGCGTCAGATTCGCTGTCCATACCGAGGTGGCGAGGCCATAGGGGCTGTCGTTCGCGAGGGCGATGACGGCGTCCTCATCGTCGAAAGGGACGATGTTGCAGCAGGGGCCGAAGATCTCCTCGCGCATGACAGCCGAATCCTCGGAGAGGCCCGTCCAGATCGTCGGCTCGATGAAGGAGCCGGCGGTGTAGGGGGCGGGGAGTTCTGGAATGCCGCCGCCGGTAATGATCTCAGCGCCCTCGGCCTTTGCCCTCGCGTAGTAGGACAGCACCTTGTCGCGGTGGGCCTGGCTGATCAGCGGGCCGAGCGTGGTCGAGGCCTCGAACGGGTTGCCTGGCGTCAGCTTTTCAGCCGCCAGCTTCAGGCGCTGTGTGAACTGATCGAAGATCGGCCGCTCGACATAGACGCGCTCGGTGCCGAGGCAGACCTGGCCGCAATTGGCGAAGACGGCGCGCCCGACGCCCTCGATCGCCTTGTGCATGTCGCAGTCGGCGAACACCAGCGAGGCGTTCTTACCACCGAGCTCGAGCGAGACCGGCCTGATGCCCTTGGAAGCGGCCCGCATGATCGCTTCGCCGGTCCGGGTCTCGCCGGTGAAGGTGATGCCATCGACTTGCGGGTGGCTCGTCAGGTACTCGCCGGCGCTGTCCTCGCCGAAGCCATGTACGACATTGTAGACGCCGGGCGGCACGCCGGCCTCGTTCATGATCTCGCCGAGCATGGTCGCAGTCGTCGGCGTCTCCTCTGATGGCTTGACAACGACGGTGTTGCCACAGGCGAGCGCCGGCGCGACCTTCCAGGTCATCAGCAGGAGCGGCAGGTTCCACGGGCAGACCACGGCGATAACGCCGCGCGGCCCGCGGATCGCGTAGTTCAGCGCGCCGGCGCCGTCCGGCGTCGCCATGCGGAAGGTCTCGGTCGAGAGCGTCAGAACCTGGTCGGCGAAGACGTTGAAATTCGCTGCGCCGCGCGGAATGTCGATATGCGAAGCGAGGCTCTTGGGCTTGCCGGTGTCTAGTACCTCGGCGGCGAGGAAGTCGTCGAAGCGGGCCATGATGCCGTCGGCGACCTTGCGCAGGATGGCAGAGCGCTCCTGCTCACTCATCCTGCCCCACGGCCCCTTTAGCGCGCGCCTGGCTGCCTTGACCGCATCGTCGATCGCGGCCGAGTCGGCCTCCGGCACTAGGTTGATCACCTCGCCGGTCGCCGGATGGCGGTTCTCGAAGCTGCTGCGGCCTGCCGGCACGAAACGCCCGTCGATGAAATGCGACAGGCGGGCGGTCTCGGCGCTGGCGGCCGCGCCCTGGTAGCGCGGAACGGCGCTGTTCATCGTCTCACTCCCGGTCTGGTTATGTCGTCATGGGCGCATCATCGCGCCGCCGTTCACGTCGAGGATGGCGCCGGAGACGAAGCTCGCCGCCGGTGAACAGAGAAAGGCGATCGGCCAGGCGATCTCCTCCGGCCGGGCGGCGCGGCCGAGCGGATGGCGCGCTAGTGCAGCCGAAAGGTCGTGGACGCCGACCATGGCGGTGTCGGTAATGCCGGGCGCGACGCCGTTGACCAGCACGCCCTGGCTGCCGAACTGGGCCGCGAGCCAGCGCACCAGCGTGTGCAGACCGCCCTTGGACACCGCGTAGTGCGGGCCGACGCCGGGGAAGGAGCCGCCGGTGGCGGCGACGATCGAGCCGACGAGCACGACCCGCCCGCCACCACGCGCCGCCATGGCGGGGACAAGTTCGCGCGCCAGGCGCATCGGCGCCATCAGATTGAGCGACAGCGTCGCCTCGGCCACGTCCTCCCAGCCCTCCGCGGCCCAGTCGAGCGGGCGGTAGATGCCGGCCCCCAGTACGGCCGCATCGACAGGGCCGGCTTCCGCGACCAGCCGCGCGGGCGCCTCCGGATCGAGAAGATCGAGAACGATCTCCCGCGCCTTACCGCCCGTTTCCGAGACCCCAGCGAGCGTCTGTTTGCATGATACCCGGTCGGTCAGAACGAGATCGGCCCCGAGCGAAGCCAGAACGCGTGCGGCCGCCGCTCCAATGCCGCCCGCCGCGCCGGTGACGAGGATCGTGCGGTCGGAAAGGTCGAAGCCGCTCACGCGTCGTTCCCGCCTTCGGCCACGAGGCTGGCCATTGCCTTGCGCACCTCTTCCGCTGTCCGGGACAGATGCAGCTCGACCATCCGGCAGGCACGCAGGGCATTGCGCTGCATCGTGGCATCGTAGATCGCGCGATGCTCGTCATGGACGTTGCGCCAGCCGCGCGAGACGTTGAGCGAGACGCGGCGGTAGCGTTCGGACTGCTGGTAGAGCAGGTCGCGCAGCTTGAGCAGCATCGGCGAGCCGGCGGCCGAGACCAGCGCGGAATGGAAGGCGCGATTATGGGCCTCCCAGCTCTCGAGTTGATCTAGCGGCAGGGCTTCGCTGGTATGGGGTAGGCTTTCCTCGACCGCCGCCAGCGCCTCGAAGGCGGCCGTGACGTTGCGCTCCCAGCTTGCATCGCCATTGCGGATTGCGGCGTTGAGCGCCTCGGTCTCGATCAGCGCGCGGACGCGGGACACGTCTTCGAGTTCGTCGAGCGAGAGTGGCGCGACCCAGAAGCCGCGCTGACTCTCCGAGACGACGAGGAGGTCGCCCATCAGCCGAGCCAGCGCCTCGCGCAGCGGCGACATGCCGACGGCGTAATCCTGCACCAGGCCTTCAAGCCTCAGCTTGCTGCCGGCTGCGAGGCGGCCGTTGACGATGTCTCCGCGCAGCTGGCGGTAGGTCCGGTCGGCCAGGGTTTTGTCGGAAGGGGGCATGCCGAAGAGCGTGGCTCCTATGATCGATGGCCTTTTGTATCATCAAATTTCGAAATTACAATCCCATGATATGACGTCGAGGATTGGGCGCGCTCATAAAGCGACGCATATCATTGGTTTATTAGGCACACGCCCGATATTCTGGTTCGGCTCAGATCAGAAATTTCGAAATAATATTGACAGGGCCCGATCGTTCTGATCGGATGCAGGCAATGGGGGTGGCGCCAAGACCGCCCCGTTGGAGGACGTCCATGACCGAGCGCTTTCCGCTTTCCCGCCGCAGCTTCCTTGCAACCGCCGGCGCCACCGCCCTGATCAGCGCGCCGGCCCTGGCGCAGACCGCCAACAAGCCGCTCAAGATCGGCATGGTGACCTCGCTGTCGGGGCCGTTCACTGCGCTGGGTGAGAGCATGCGGGCCGGCATGCAGATGTTCTTGGCCGAGAATGGCGGCAGGCTCGCCGGCCGTGCTGTAGAGCT
>JARYGW010000067.1:0-18282 GCA_033792295.1 Allobosea sp. | reverse complement strand
ATCACATCAGGCTGCACCCCGAAATGCTCGATCGACCAGAGCTTGCCGGTCCGGTAGAAGCCCATCTGGATCTCGTCGACCACGAGCAGGATGCCGTGGTCGTCCAGCACCTTCTTCAGGCCAGTGAAGAAGTTCGGCGGCGGGATGACGTAGCCGCCCGTACCCTGCAGCGGCTCGACATAGAAGGCGGCGTATTCGGCCTGGCCGACCTTGGGGTCCCAGACGCCGTTATACTCGCTCTCGAACAGCCGGGCGAACTGCGCGACGCAGTGCTCGCCATACTCCTCCTTGCTCATGCCCTTCGGCCCACGGAAATGATAGGGGAAGGGAATGAAATGAGCGCGCTCGCCAAAATGGCCGAAGCGACGGCGGTAGCGATAGGACGAGGTGATCGCGGAGGCGCCGAGCGTGCGGCCGTGATAGCCGCCCTCGAAGGCGAACATCAGGCTCTTGCCGTTCTTGGCGTTGCGGACGAGCTTCAGCGAATCCTCGACCGCCTGCGCGCCGCCGACGTTGAAGTGGACGCGGCCCTTAGCGCCGAACTTGCGCTGCGCATCCTTGGCGATCATCGCCGCGAGCTCGATCTTCTCGCGATGCAGATACTGGCTCGCCACCTGCGGCAGCGTGTCGATCTGGCGCTTCAGCGCGTTGTTGAGGCGCGGATTGGCGTAGCCGAAATTGACCGCCGAATACCACATCTGCAGGTCGAGGAAGCGGTTGCCGGCCGCATCGAGCATGAACGACCCTTCGCAGCCCGAGAAGATCTTCGGGAACTGCGTGTAGTGCACTGTATCGCCATGCGAGCAGTACTCCGCCTCCAGCGCGAGCAGCCGCGCCTCATCGGCGGCAAGCGCGGCCGGATTCGCCGCGGCGTGAGCCGCTGCGAGCTGGGGAAATCCGTCATCCATCCATGTCCTTGAGGTGATGGCCCGCGTCGACCGCGTTCTTGCCGGTCAGCATCTCGTCAAGGAGACGCGCCGCATCCGCGAGTTGGGAAAAGGGGTGATGCTCCACGCCGGTCGCGCGGCAATGCGAGATCAGGCCGTTCTTGGCAAAGACGAGGTCGGCCCGCTCGGCCAGGCAGAAATCCGAGCGGCCGTCGCCGACGAGGATGGTGGCCAGCCGGCCGAGGCCGCGCGCCACATTGCACTTGCAGGTGCCGCTGACGCAGCTTCCGTCACGCGCCGCATGCGGCGAGGTCAAGCGCCAGCGGTTGCCTCCCAGCGGCTCGAGATGATTGGCGATGACGGGCAGGCCGGTCAGCCCCGTCCGGCGCAGGACGGAATGGATCGTGCGGTCAAGCCCGTCCGACACCACCGTCACGGGGATGGCGTGACGCTGGCAGACCCGGACGAAAAAGGGGAAGCCCCAGTCGACCTCGAAGCTGTCGACAAAGGTGTCGAGCACGTCCGGCGAGACCTGCAGCAACGCGATCTGCCGCTCCATGCACTCGCGAGACCCGATCCGCCCCGCGACCCAATCGGCCTCGATCGCTTCCCAGCCCGGTGCGGCAAAACGCTCGAGAATCCGGTCGGTGGTATCCTCGAGAGAAATCGTGCCGTCGAAATCGACGATGGCTTGCCACTGCATGCGTGCTGAAGCTCCGTTGCGCCGCAGCCCTTTCGGCAAGCGTCGTGCCAACTTATAAGATATTGATTTTAAATGAAGTTTTTGCCACTCGCCTGAGGCGCGAACTCCAAAAAGAGACATGTGCTACAAATTTTGTAGCTTACTCGACAGGCCGGGCTGAAAGCCGAGGATGCCAGCCATTCCGATCCGGGCGAGCGCGAACGCCCGGGGACGAACGATATTCCGAGCGACTCCTCCAGCAGCAATCACCGCACCCTCGCAGAACCGATATCGGCAGGCACGATCCCCGCCGCTGCGATCCAGGCCGCGGTCCTTCGGCTCATTACATCAAGTCGGGTCGTGCTGGGAAGAAGACCGCCGGACCGAACACACCGGGAGCCCTGTCGCAGCGGATTCGCGTCATACCGCATGGTTCGCCGGGAGCCCATAAAAGAGGATCGATATTTTACTGCACAACATATAGAGGCGATAACAGATATCAGCGGAGACGGCAGTGCGCGGACTAGCCCGCGCATCGGAACCCGCGATATTCGAGTTGAACCTTTTGACGGCGAGCGGCCGCCGGGCAATCGGCGCGCGTCGCGGTCGGGCAGGCCGGGCGCGCCACGGCATCGGGTAGGAAGTGGAGAGGGGGCATCGTGAGGATCGGAACACCAAAGGAAGTTCTGGCAGGCGAGGCGCGGGTCGCGATGACGCCCGACAGTGCGTTGCAGCTCCAGAAACTCGGCTATGACTGCCTGGTCGAGACGGGAGCAGGCGCGCTGGCCGGTTTCACGGACGAGGCCTATCGTGCGGCGGGGGTGACGGTGATCGAGACCGCGTCCGCGCTTTGGGACGAGGCCGATGTGATCGCCAAGGTACGCCCGCCCGAGACCGCCGAAGCCGAGCGCCTGAAGGCCGGCAAGACGCTGATCTCGTTCTTCTATCCGGCGCAGAACAAGGAGCTCCTGGAGCTCTGCAAGAGCACCGGCGCCGATGTCATCGCGATGGACATGGTGCCCCGCATCTCGCGCGCCCAGAAGATGGACGCCCTGTCCTCGATGGCCAACATCGCCGGCTATCGCGCCGTGATCGAGGCCGGTAATAATTTCGGCCGCTTCTTCACCGGCCAGATCACGGCGGCGGGCAAGGTGCCGCCGGCCAAGGTGCTGGTCGTGGGCGCAGGCGTCGCTGGCCTTGCCGCGATCGGGACGGCGACGTCGCTCGGCGCGATCACCTATGCCTTCGACGTGCGCCCGGAAGTCTCCGAGCAGATCGAGTCGATGGGCGCGCAGTTCGTCTTCCTCGACTTCAAGGGCCAGCAGCAGGACGGCGCCACGACCGGCGGCTACGCCGCCCCGTCGAGCCCGGAGTTCCGTGAGGCGCAGCTCAAGAAGTTTCGCGAGCTTGCGCCCGAGATCGATATCGTCATCACCACGGCGCTGATCCCCGGCCGCGATGCCCCGGTGCTCTGGACCAAGGACATGGTCGAGGCGATGAAGCCCGGCTCGGTCATCGTCGACCTTGCCGCCGAGCGCGGCGGCAATTGCGAGCTGACCAAGGCCGACCAGAAGATCGTCACCCCGAACGGTGTCACGATCGTTGGCTATACCGACTTCCCGAGCCGGATGGCGGCGCAATCCTCGACGCTCTATGCGACGAATATCCGCCACATGATGACGGATCTGACGCCGGGCAAGGATGGCAAGCTCGTCCACAACATGGAGGACGACGTCATCCGCGGCGCGACGGTGACCTTCCAGGGCGCCATCACCTTCCCGCCGCCGCCGCCGAAGGTGGCCGCGATCGCAGCGCAGAAGCCGAAGGAGAAGGCCAAGGAGCTGACGCCGGAGGAGAAGCGCGCGCAGGAGGCTGCCGCCTTCCGCGAGCAGACCCGCTCGCAGATGCTGCTGCTCGGTATCGGCACTGTGGTGATGCTGATCGTCGGCGCCTACGCGCCGGCGAGCTTCATGAGCCACTTCATCGTCTTCGCCCTCGCCTGCTTCGTCGGCTTCCAGGTGATCTGGAACGTGTCGCATTCACTGCACACGCCGCTGATGGCCGTCACCAACGCGATCTCCGGCATCATCGTGCTGGGCGCCTTGCTGCAGATCGGCTCCTCCGGCTGGCTTGTCACTATCCTGGCGATGATCTCGGTGCTGATCGCATCGATCAATATCGTCGGCGGCTTCCTGGTCACGCGCCGGATGCTCGCCATGTTCCAGAAGTCCTGAGGGGGGCTCGGACGTGAGCATCGGTATCGTTTCCGCGGCCTATATCTCCGCCGCCATCCTGTTCATCCTGTCGCTGGGCGGCCTTTCCAACCAGGAAAGCGCCAAGCGCGCGGTCTGGTACGGCATCGTCGGCATGGCGCTCGCCATGCTGGCGACGGTCTTCGGCCCGGGCAGCGGCAAGCTCTGGCTCGTCATCGTCATGTTCGCCATCGCGGCCGCCATCGGCTGGCAGGTGGCGATGAAGGTGCAGATGACCGAGATGCCGCAGCTGGTCGCGGCGCTGCACTCCTTCGTCGGCCTTGCAGCGGTCCTCATCGGCTACAACGCGCATCTTGAACTCGGCGCCGTCCAGGCGCTGGCTCCAGCCGCGCGCGAGACGCTGACCGGCTTTGCCGCCGTGCTGGCGCACAAGACCGGGGTCGAGATCTCGATCCTGAAGGTCGAGGTCTTCCTCGGCGTGTTCATCGGTGCGGTCACCTTCACCGGCTCGGTCATCGCCTTCGGCAAGCTCGCCGGCAAGGTCGACGGCAAGGCCAAGAAGCTGCCCGGCGGCCATATGCTGAACGCCGGCGCGGCTCTGCTCTCGCTGCTGTTCCTGATCCTCTACGTGCAGGGTGCGGGCATGTGGGCGCTCATCCTGATGACGCTGCTCGCCTTCTTCATCGGCTACCACCTGATCATGGGCATCGGCGGCGCCGACATGCCGGTCGTGGTCTCGATGCTGAACAGCTACTCGGGCTGGGCGGCCGCGGCAATCGGCTTCACGCTTGGCAACGACCTCTTGATCGTCGTCGGCGCGCTGGTCGGCTCGTCGGGCGCGATCCTGTCCTACATCATGTGCAAGGCGATGAACCGGAGCTTCGTCTCGGTCATCCTCGGCGGCTTCGGCAACACCACCGGCCCGGCCCAGGCGATCGAGGGCGAGCAGATCGCGATCGACGTCGACGGCGTCGCGGCGGCGCTGAACGAGGCCGACAGCGTCATCATCGTGCCGGGCTACGGCATGGCGGTGGCACAGGCCCAGCAGTCCGTCTCGGAGCTGACACGCAAGCTGCGCGCCGCCGGCAAGGAGGTCCGTTTCGCGATCCATCCGGTCGCCGGCCGCCTGCCCGGTCACATGAACGTGCTGCTCGCCGAGGCGAAGGTGCCCTACGACATCGTGCTGGAGATGGACGAGATCAACGACGACTTCCCGAATACGGACGTCGCGATCGTCATCGGCTCCAACGACATCGTCAATCCGGCGGCGCAGGAGGACCCCAACTCCCCGATCGCCGGCATGCCGGTGCTGGAGGTCTGGAAGGCCAAGCAGGTCTTCGTCTCCAAGCGCGGCCAGGGCACCGGCTATTCCGGCATCGAGAACCCGCTCTTCTACAAGGAGAATACCCGGATGTTCTACGGAGACGCCAAGGCCTCCATCGACAAGCTCCTCCCGCAGATCGCGTGAGGAACTCGGCCGATCAACGCGGCAGGGACGGCGGCCGGCGAACCCGGCCGCCGTTCTGTTTCAGGCTGCCGAGGCCCGATAGCCTGCCAGGCGGGACGTCACCTTCGCCTCCTGCTCGGCCTTCACCACGTTGACACGGGCCGCCGCCTCCTCCGGGGAAGCAGCAGGCCGACAGACCGGTGAAGTTCCGGCCAACCCGGCCTTCGCGCCGATATGCTTCTCGAACGGCAGCGAGCGGTAGAGCGCCAGCTCCGCGGCCGGATCGAACAGCGGCCGATAGCCCAGCGCAATGTAGAGCGCCGTAGCCTCCGGCTGGCGAAAGCCGGTGGTGAGATAGGCCCGCGTATAGCCCAGCTCCGCCGCGCTCCGCTCCAGTGCGAGCACGATGCGCCGCGCCAGCCCCTGGCGACGCAGATCCGGATGGGTCCAGATCCGCTTGAACTCCGCCGTCTCGTCGTCATGGCTCATGAAGGCACCGCCCGCGATGGTCTTCCCGTCGCGCTGGAGCAGCAGGAAATCGCCCAGCGGGGGCACGTAGACCTCGGCCGGATAGCGCAGGATTTCCGAGCGCGCCCCACCGGGTCGGCTCGTCACCCCATAGCGGCTGTCATATTCGACCACGAGCCCCTCGAGGAGCGGTTGCGCTGCCGGATCGAGAGCGGATGATCGCAGGATCACATCAGACATGAAAGGCCTCCGGGAAATGAACGACCGCCCTGGCCTGCCCCGCCCATCCCGCCGCCTTTTGCGTGGGGCGGCCGGAGGCGCGGGACATCAGGCGACTTCCTGGCGAAGGGATTCTTCGGCTGGTGCAGGCGAAACGGGCGGCGCGGGCCGCGGGGGCGGTGTAATACCGTTTGCGCGCCAGCCCAGCCTGGGCGCGATCAGCCCGATGAAATCATCGAGAATCTGACGATAGTCGGCCGCGCTGAAATTGTAGGGCAGCTCCAGCCGCAGCGTATCCACCAGACGCAGCACCGGATCGGCCTCCAGCCGTTCGACGATCTCGGAGGCGGTCCCGACGATGTCCGGCGCGATCAGGGTGCGCCGCTCGCCCTGTGGCGCCAGCGTGCGGGCATGCCTGCTCGCGGCATAATCGCGATAACGCTGCCGCGTCGCTCTATCGGCCCCGTCGAGCGGCACGATCACCCGGCCGACGGCAATCCGCGGCTCGGCCGCTCCACGCCAATGCGCACGGAAAGTCTCGACATGGCGCCGCTGCGTCTGGAGGAAATCATCCGTTTCCTCGGCCGTATTGATGTTGCCGACGAGGAAGTGGAAAGCATTCTCCGCCGCCCAGCGCGCCGATCGCAGCGAACCGCCGCCATACCAGAGCCGCTGGCGCAGCCCCGGAGCATGCGGACGCAGCCGCGGCCGATGCTCGCCGGCTGCCGAGGTGATGCGCGCATCCGGCTCTCCGAGCCAGTCGCCCTGGATATTGGTGGCGAGCCGGGCGACGCGCGCATGGGAGAAGTCGATCGCTGCCGGGTCGCCGTCGAAGAAGCGCTCACCCAGGAGTTTGCCGAAGGGTGGCGGCCCGGCGCTCAGGCCGATGTTCAGCCGTCCACCGGACAGCACATCGACCAGCGAGAGGTCCTCGGCCAACCGGAACGGATTCTCGTAGCCCATCTGGATGACGGCGCTGCCGAGACCGATCCGGCGCGTGCGCTGCGTCGCGGCCGCGAGAAAGGTCGCAGCCGAAGAGACGCCCGGTTCGAGATGGCGCTGGCGCACCCAGGCGCTCTCGAAGCCGAGTGTTTCGCCATGGGTGAACAGCGCGAGCGTTTCCTCGATGCCTGTACGCGGATCGGCGTCGTCGTAGTTGCCGGGCGTCAGGAAGGCGATATTACGGATTGAAAGCTGCGCCATCGCGGTCAGTACCTCGGCAAGCCCGGCGGATTGGTCTCGGAACGCGGCAGGGCTTCCTCCTCCAGCCCCCAGCGGGCGAGCGCCTGCCGGTATTTGCCGTTGGTGATCAGGTCGTTGACCGCGAGCGTCAGCGCATCGACGAGGCCGCTACCCTTGCGGGTCGCGATCGCGACATCGGACTTCAGCGGCCAGCCGGCGCTGAGCGTGCCGATCCGCTTGATGTCCTTGTCGCGGGCCGCGATGAAGACGAGCTGGGCATGCGGTTGGACGATGACGTCGGAACGGCCGGAGCGCAGCGAGACCAGGCGCGCCGCCTCGTCGTCGAAGAGCTGCAGTTCGATCGGTTTCAGCCCCGCAGCGACGTTCTGCTTGCTCCACTCGACCAGAATCCGCTCCTGGTTAGTGCCGCCACCGACGGCGATGGTGAGCCCGGCCGCATCCTTCGGCTCCTTGATCCCGGCGATCTTGCTGTCCGCCTTGACGAAGAACCCGTGCAGCCCCTGCCGGTAGGTCGAGAAGTCGAACTTCTCCTTGCGCTGCTCGGTGACGCCGACATTGGAGATGACCGCGTCGTATTTCCCGGAGCTCAGGCCGAGCGGCCAGTCGGCCCAGGCCACAGGCACGATGTTGAGCTTGAGCCCGAGGCTGTCCGCGATGAGCAGGGCGAGATCGGGATCGGCGCCGATGATGGTCTTGGCGTCCGTGGCATAAGTCCCCAGCGGCGGCCCGCCCGGGCTGATGCCGACCGTGAAGGCGCCGGGCTCCGCGAAGGCGTAACCCTTCGGGATGCGTGCGACCGCCGCAACATCCTTCTCCGCCCGGATGCGACCCGGTTGCTCCGGGCCGAGGTCGAAAGATACCTCCTGTGCCGAGGTGGGGCCGAACCCGGCCGCTCCGATGGCGCCGACGAGAAGCGACAGCAAGGTCCGTCGCGGAATCATGTTGAACTCCAGTCCTGAAGAGATCGATGGTTCGCCAGACGCAGCTCAGGCTTTCGGCAGGCCGGGCGGGTTGGTGCGCGATTCCGCGATGGCCTCGGCCGTGAGGCTCCAGCGGGCCAGGGCCTTGGCGTAATTGCCGTTCCGGATCTGCGTATTGATGGCGTGGGTGACGCCCTCGGCCAGCCCCGCGCCCTTGCGGGTCGTCACCGCGATCTCGGCCAGCTCGGGCCAGCCTCCGCTGAAATTGCCGGCGAGCCGGGTCTTGCCTTCCTGCGTTGCCTTGAAGCTCAGCAAGGCGTTGGGGCCGAGATAGGCGTCGGCACGGCCGGATTCGAGCGCGAGATAAAGCACGACATCGTCGTCGTAGTACTGCACCTCGACCGGCTTGAGCCCGGCCTTGATGTTGGCCTCGTTCCAGCGCAGCAGGATCTGCTCCTGATTGGTGCCGGAAGAAACGATGACCTTGAGCCCTGCGACGTCGCGCGGCTCGCGGATGACGATCTCGTTGCCCTTCTTCACGTAGAAGCCGAGCAGATCCTTGCGGTAGGTCGAGAAGTCGAACTTCTCCTTGCGCTGCTCGGTGACGGTGACGTTGGAGATGACCGCATCGAACTTGCCGGAAATGACGCCGAGCGGCCAGTCGGCCCAGGCGGTCGTGACGATCTCGAGCTTGCGCCCGAGTGCGTCCGCGACGAGCTGTGCGATCTCGGCCTCCGAGCCGATGACCGTCTTGTTGTCGGTCGCGAAGCCGCTGAAGGGAAAGCGTCCGGTATTGTTACCGACGGTGAAGACACCTTCCTTCGCGAATTTAGCGTCCTTGGCGATGAGCCTGATCGCCTCCTCGTCCCGTTCGGCGCGAACCCGCCCCGGCTGCTCCGGCGAAAGATCGATAGCCTGCTCGGCGAAGGCGCCGGCCGGGACGAGCGCGGAAGAGGCCGCACCGGCGAGAAGGGCAAGCGAAGCGCGTCTGGTCAGCATGATCGTGTTCCTTGTCCGGAGGGTCGAATGTCAGAGCACCTTGGCGAGGAATTCGCGGGTGCGCGGATGGTCGGGCTCGCCCAGCACCTTGGCTGGCACGCCGGTCTCGAGGATGCGGCCGGCTTCCATGAAGACGACCTGATCGGCGACCTCGCGAGCGAAGCCGATCTCGTGAGTGACGATGACGAGCGTCGTGCCGGAGCGGGCGAGCTCCTTGATGACGTCGAGCACTTCGCCGACGAGCTCCGGATCGAGCGCCGAGGTCGGCTCGTCGAAGAGCAGGACCTTGGGCTTGAGCGCCAGCGCCCGGGCGATAGCGACGCGCTGCTGCTGGCCGCCGGAGAGCTGGCGCGGATAGGCATGCGCCTTGTCGGCGAGGCCCACGCGGGCAAGCAGCTCCTGCGCCTCGGCCAGCGCCCGCTCTCGCGGCAGGCCGCGTACGGTCACCGGCGCCTCGATGATGTTCTCGATCGCGGTGAGGTGCGGGAAGAGGTTGAAGTTCTGAAACACCATGCCGACATCGACGCGGCGCTTCAGGATGTCCTTCTCCTTCAATTCGTAGAGCGTCTCGCCGTGCTGCCGATAGCCGATCAATTCGCCATCGATGGCGATGAAGCCTTCGTCGACACGCTCCAGATGGTTGATCGAGCGCAGCAGCGTCGACTTGCCCGAGCCCGACTGGCCGATGATCGCGGTGACGCTGCCCGGCCTCAGAGCCAGACTGACATCGTCGAGCACCTTGAGCGGGCCGAAGCTCTTCGAGACATGGCTGATGCGGATTTCGCCACCGCTACGCGGCGACAGCGTCGCGAGCGAGACTGCACTCTGCCGGACAGCGGACGATGCCGGCCTGGTCAAGCTCCTCTCCGAATCCTTGGTCGCGCTGCGGCCGAGCCAGCGCAACGCGCCGTCGATCACCGAAGGCGGCGGGTTACGCAGCGCGCCGCGGGCATAGTGACGCTCGATATGACGCTGGAAGAAGGAGAGGACGCTGAGGATGACGAGGTACCAGACCGTCGCCACCATCAGGAGCGGGATCACCTCTAGATTGCGCCGGTAGATGACCTGGATGGTGTAGAACAGCTCCGGCAGCGCCAGGATGTAGACCTGCGAGGTGCCCTTCGCGAGGCTGATGATCTCGTTGAAGGCTGTCGGCAGGATCGAGCGCATCGCCTGCGGTAGCACGATGCGCGAAACCTGCCGGCGCTTCGGCAGACCCAGTGCAGCGGCGGCCTCGTGCTGGCCCTGATCGACGGAGAGAATGCCGCCGCGCACGATCTCGGAGGAGAAGGCGGCGGCGTTGAGCGTCAGGCCGAGCACCGCCGCGAGGAACGGTGTGATGAGCTGCGTCGTCTGCCAGGAGCCGAAGCTGATTCCGGTGAAGGGAATGCCGAGCCAGATCGTACTGTAGAGATAGCCGAGATTGTTCAGGATCAGCAGCAGCACGATCAGCGGGATCGAGCGGAACAGCCAGACATAACCCCATGAGAGCGACGAGAGCAGCGGCGAGCCGGAAACCCGTGCCAGCGCCAGCAGCGTCCCCAGCAGGAAGCCCAGGACCGTGCCGAGGAGCGTGAGCAGCAGCGTGCGCCCCAGCCCCGCGAGCACCGGTTCGGCGAAGAACCACTCCGCGAAAACGTCCCAGCCCCAGCGCGGATTGGACAAGACCGAGTTGAGGAGCGCGAAGATTACGACACCGGCGAAGATGGTCCCGACGGTCCGCGCCGGATAGCGCGCGGGCACGATCCGATAGCGGCTGAAATCGCGGTTCGATGCCGGATTCTGGGCATGCACGGGCAATCCCGCGAAGTCGCTGGCGAGGGTCATGTCCGACTCTTGGTTCGAATGAGGGAGGAAGCGGCTCGTCAGGCGGCGCTGAGCGAGGAACGGACGTCCGGCGGGCGCGGCAGCGTCGCGGGCACCGGTGAAAGCTCCTTCTCGAAGGACAGCTTTCCATAGGTCTCCGGATCGACCGAGAGGTCGAAGAGCGGCGTGTAGCCGGTCTCCAGGTAGAGGGCCTTGGCCTCTGGCTGGCGAAAACCGGTGGTCAGGTAGATCTTGCCGTAATCCTGCCGCAGCGCCTGCGCCTCCAACTCCGCGACGATGCGCCGGGCCAGCCCTTGGCGGCGAAAGGCCGTATCGGTCCAGACCCGCTTCAGCTCGGCGGTGCACTGGTCATAGCGCTTGAAGGCACCACCCGCGATGGCGCGCCCGTCACGCAGCAGCAGGACGAAGTTGCCGTCCGGCGGCGCGAAGAGCTCGGCCGGATAGCGGCTCATCTCGGCACCGGGCGGCTCGCGGAAATAACTGCCGTAACGAGTGGCGTATTCCCAGGTGAGTTGCTCGACCAGCGGCTGGGCCAGCGGGTGCAACGGGGTGGTGTAGAAGAACACATCGGCCATGACATCAGCCTTTCGAAACAGGGAAGCCGAGGACGGGGCGCGCGGGCTCAGCTTGCGCGGCGCGCCGGCACTGCTTCCGAAGCGGGCGCATGGCGGCTCTCGCGTCGTTCGAGGCCGAGATGGTCACGCAATGTCCGGCCCGGCAGGTTGCGGTGGTAGACGCCGCGCGCCTCCAGCACCGGAATGACCAGCTCGACGAAATCGTCGAGCCCCTGGCCGATCACCGGAAAGCCGAGCACGAAACCATCCGCCGCTTGCTTCTCGACACGCTCGATCAGCCGGTCGGCGACCTCCTCGGCCGAGCCGATCAGATCGGTACGCGGCGTCGCCGCCTCCAGCGCGGCCTCGCGCAGGGTCTGCCCCTTCAGCGCGGCGTTGCGCTTGATGCGGTCCGTCGTCGAACGGAAGCTGTTCTTGCCGATCTCGCCGAGCTCCGGGAACGGCCCGTCGAGCGGATAGGCGCTGAAGTCGTGATGGTCGAAGAAGCGTCCGAGATAGGCCAACGCATCCGCGATCGAGATCAGTTCGCGGATGGCGCGATACTTCTCTTCCGCCTCGGCCCGGGTGCGCCCCACGATGGGCCCGGCACCGGGAAAGAGCTTGACCTCGTCGGCCCGACGCCCCTGCGCGACAGCGCTGGTCTTGATGGCGCGGTAGAGAGCTTGCGCCTCCTCCAGCGGAACGTGATTGGCGAAGACCGCATCGGCATGCTTGCCCGCGAGCCCGATCCCGGCCTCGGAGGCCCCAGCCTGGAAGATGACCGGCTGGCCCTGCGGCGAGCGCTGGATGTTGAGCGGCCCCTCGACCTGGAAGAATCGGCCCTTGTGATCGAGCGCATGCAGTTTCTCGCGATCGAAGAAGCGGCCGGTCTCGCGATCGCGGAGGAAAGCGTCGTCGTCCCAGGAATCCCAGAGTCCCTTGGCGACATCGAGAAATTCATGCGCGATCTCGTAGCGCAGCGAATGCTCGGGATGCGGGCGGCTGTAATTGCGACCTGAGCCTTCCAGCGGCGAGGTCACCGCATTCCAGCCCGCACGGCCGCCGCTGATCAGGTCGAGCGAGGCGAATTGCCGGGCAATCGTGTAGGGGTCGCTATAGGAGGTCGAGACCGTGCCGACCAGGCCGAGCTTCTGCGTCGCCACCGCCAGTGCCGAGAGGATGGTCAGCGGCTCGAAGCGATTGAGGAAATGCGGGATCGACTTCTCGTTGATGTAGAGCCCGTCGGCGACGAAGGCGAAGGCGATGCCGTTCTCCTCGGCCTTGCGGGCGTTACGGATGAAGAACTCGAGATTGACGCTGGCGTCGGGCGGATTGCTCGGATGGCGCCAGGCATTCATGTGGCTGCCGGCGCCCTGGAGCATCAGGCCGAAGGTCAGGCGGGTACGGGACATGGTTCTCGTCCTTTCCGAATGGATCAGGCTGCGAGCGCGGGTGTTTCGCCGGCGAGCAGCATGACCGAGGCGAGGCGCTTCACCGCGGCGGCGGCAGGGGTGTCGATGATGAATTCGCGAACGCCGAAGCGTGCCTGCAGCCGCTCCAGCTCGCGGCGCACTTGCTCGGCCGTTCCGGCAAGGATCTGCGGTTTGCGGATTTCCGTACGATAGGTGACGGCGCCGGCCTGCCGGGCATATTCAGCCGCCTGCTCCTCCGTGCCGAGATTGACGCCCTGACCGTCGTCGAGCGTGACACGAACCATCTTCAGCCCCTCGGTCAGGCCGCGGGCTTCGTCGGGCGTTGGCGCGGCGAGCGCTGTGACCGCCAACACCGGCGGCACTTTGGCCCCGGCTGCGGCATAGGCCGCGAAGCTCGCCTCGATCACCTGCTCGTCGCCATTGTGCTGACCGGCGAAGACGAAGTTCCAGCCCAGCGAACCGGCGAGCCGGGCACTGTCGGGACTGCCGCCGAGCAGGAAGCGTTCCGGTACGGCAGGCGGCGTCGGCAGAGCCAACGCCTCCGGCTGGCTGTGGGGCGTGGCACTGCCGAGGAAGGCGTCGAGATTGGCCAACGATTCCTCGAAAGACCTGGATCGACCAGGCGCATGGAGCACCCTCAAGGCCCGCGTCGAGGCAGGCAGCCCGCCAGGCGCCCGACCGATGCCGAGGTCGATCCGGCCGGGCGCGAGCGTCCCCAACACGTTGAAGATTTCCGCGACCTTGTACGGGCTGTAATGCGGTAGCAGCACGCCGCCGGAGCCCAGCCGGATGTTGCGTGTCCGGGCCGCGAGATATCCCAGCAGCACCTCCGGCGCCGCGCTGGCGAGGCCGGGAAAGCCGTGATGCTCCGCCACCCAGAAGCGCTCATAGCCCAACCGCTCGGCCGTTTGGGCGAGCGTCACGGTTCGCTGCAGGGCTGCAACGGCCGTCTCGCCCTCGGAAACGGGGCTCTTGTCGAGCAGACTCAGGCTGTAGGCCACGGCGGGTTCTCCTCAGTTGGCCCGCAGGCCGAGCGCGGTTGCAGCTTCCTCCGGCATCCAGCCGAGGCGCTCGTAATCGCCGCGCCAATAGACCAATGCCGCGGAGTCGTTCCCGATCCTGATCGCGCGGATGCGGCCGATGACGATGGCGTGGGAATGGCGCTCGATCAGTTCCTCGACCTCGCAATCGAGCGAGGCGAGAGCACCGTCGAGCAGCGCCGCGCCGGTCCCGCCTTCCGTCCAGCGCGCGCCCTCGTAACGCGCCGCGCCCTTCTCGCCGCCGCGGCCGGCAAAGCGATCGGCGATCTCCTTCTGGTCCGCCGCCAGGAAATTCACAGCGAAGGCGCCATGGTCGCGCAGCACCGGATAGCTCGACGAGCCGAGATTCAGCCCGAACATCAACGTCGGCGGCTCTGCCGAAAGCGACGAGACCGAGGTCGCCACAAGACCCGTACGCTCAGGCCCTCGCCCGGTGGTGATGACGCTGACACCACCTGCGAGATGGCGCAGCGCCGCACGAAAGCGCGCCAGATCCGCCGGTGTCGCGGCCGGATCGGGCGTGACGGGCTTGGCCGCGAAAAACTTGGGCGGAAGCGGAACGATCGTCATGTCGAACTCCGATGGAACGGCTAGGCCACGCGGCCGAGCGGGCGGCGTTGCGGCGCCCTCCGCTGCACGAGCGCATTGGCTGCGCGCTGGGCAGCGATGACCGATGAGAATTGGTGGCCGTCGAGACCATCGAAGGCCGGCTGCGAGGAAAAGAAGCGGAAGCTGGTGTCGGCACCGACGACCAGCCCCGCGGTCCGGCCGCGGACTTCGAGAATGATGGTTTGGGACATGCGGGATCCTTCGCCGGATGACCGGCGCTGCCGTTCGACTGCGATTGCGGTGATGTCGCGCCTACGGGCGCGTCACGTCATCGGGAACATCGGCGCGCTGCCGTAGGCGCCTGGCGGGATACGATGAGCTTCGTCATGGATCCGACTCCGTTGCGGAGCCCACGATCATCTCGTGGTGCTTTTAGCGTTGTTGACGCGGCGCAAGCTGCTCCAGCAAATCCCGCGAAAGATCGAAAATCACGTCGATCAATACTGTCATTTTTTCTGTTAAAGCCCGCGCAGTCAATGAAACCGCTTGCCAAATATTCTTGCCGCCAGAGGTCAAACACATGGCGGAGGGCGGAGCCGGAAGGCAATTTTTACAAGGACCCGCAAAGGGCTTTCCGCGGAAACCGCAGACACAGCAAGGGCAACGAATCGCCCCTGGCACTGCTCGCGACCGTCGCGCAATGTTCCAGCAAGCCACGCCACCGACCACTCCGTGCGATTCACCACGGAGGTCGACGATGCTCTCCAGCTCGGGCCAGTCAGCCGCATTCGTCGGCCGCATCCTGCATGCCTACCTCAACCTCGTCCGGCGGACCACGCGGTTCAGGCCGACCATCCCCGGGGCCTGCCCCTGGGAGCGCGGCCGCGAGCCCTTCATCGCCCTGACCTGGCACGGCCAGTGTATGCTGTGCCTTGCAGCGCTCGAGGGTTCTCCGCCGATCGCGATCCCAACATCGCTGCGATTCGGCGGAGCCGCGGTGGCCTGCGCCGCCGAGCTGGCAGGCCTTCGAGCCATTCACGGCTCCGACAGACAAAATCTTTCGAAGGTGCAGACCGAGCGCACCGGTTCGGCCCTCTTCGAAATGCGTAACGCCTTGCGTGACGGGGTCAGCGTCGTGCTGGCCGCGGACATGCCGGGAGCTTCTTGCATGGCGGGCAAGGGCGCGGTGCAGCTCGCCCGCCTTTCGGGCCGCCCCATTTATCTTTTCGCCGCCGTCACCAGCGCCCGCTTCGACCTCGACCAGCGGGGCCGTGCCAGCATCGCCCTGCCTTTCGGGCGCGGCTGCATTCTCTGGTCGGAACCGCTCTATGTGCGCAAGCGTGCCGACGACGCCGAAATCGAACTGATCGCGATGGACGTGGCGGAGCGCCTCGACGATCTCCATGCCAGCGCCTGTCAGGCGCTCGCAAGAAGGCGCTGGGCCTGAGTGCTATCGGCCTCCTCGCGGAGCGCAGCCTGCAGGATCGGAGCAGATATCCGCCGGCGGCCGCAGAATTTCCGGCTCGCCGGCCGGCTCGATGCGGATCCGACTGAGATCGCCCGAAAAGCGCAGGCCAAGGCCCGACGAGATCAGGACGATCCGGGCGCGCGGCGAGGCGAGAATCGTGGCATTGGCCCCGGCCAGGAAATGCGCGCTGCCACCGATACTGGCATAGGTGCCGAAGACGTCCTCCCGACGGTCGAGCCCATAGACCAGCATGATCACCCGGCCGTAATCGGCACCGAGCCCGATACCGACCGACAGCGCCGACCAGATCACCGGCTCGGGCGCACCTTCCGCAAACCGCAATTCACCACTGCCATGCCGCCCGCCGACAACGAAGGATCCGCTCAGCGCGCCTCCGAGGATATCGGCGTTGGGCTCGCCGAACAGCGCGAGCGAGCGCTCGATCGGAATGCTGACCGTCTTCGACGCCGTGTCGAAGACGCGCTCGACCAGGGAGGTGATCTCGTTCCGCGGCGTCGTCGGCAGCTGCCCCAGCTTTATCTGCTCCTTCGCCGGTGGCTTTCCTTGCGCCAGGACTGCGCCACAGAGCACCCCCGCGGCCAGCAGAGCCGTCAACGTCAGGACAAGGTGCCGTCCGCTCGCCATGGCACGCAGCACGAACATCAGGCCATGCGATCCAGAGAAAAGTTGAAGGACAAGGGCAATACGGTCCATGCAGGGTGAGACAGAGCGGCACGCCCTGCCCGACAAGCCATATCTGCACAGAGGCTCCGTGACGACCCGCCAGATGGAACTGCGTTCGAGGCGATTGCCGCGGGTTGCCGTCGCAACGAATCGTCACGGCGCCGGGGATCAGCCGTGACGTCCCTGTCGCGCGCCCTCACCGTCCGGCTGGGCCTGCTCGGCCTCGTCCTGTTCATCGCCTTTATCGCTGCCGTTCTGGCGTTTACCTTCATCACCGAGGATCCTGGCGTCCTGCGCAACGATGTGACCTCGCGAATCGTCCAGCAAAGCGTGCGCCCCTCGGCGGACAGCAATCTTCGCGTCGAGAAGACCGCCGATCTCCTGCGGATCGAGCACGCCAGCCCCCGGCTCTGGTATCTCGTCTCGGACGGACGATCCGTTGTCGAGTATGCGCCAGAATTGCGCCCCGGCCTGCCGATCGACATTCGGCTGGACGGCCCGACCATCGCCGCCCAGATGCGGGTCGGAGGCGACGATGCGCTGGCCTTTGACGTCATGGAGATCGATGGCCACCGCATCATCGTGGCGACCGGCGGCGGCCTCCCGGGCTGGGACTTGATCATCGGTCATTTCCTGCGCGCGATCGCCGGCTCCGCCCTGGCCATCTCCGTGATATTCGGCATCCTGGTCGCCGCTGCGATCGCCATGTCGGTGTCCTATATCAGCGCCAGATTGCGCAGCGCCGCCGAAGCCGCGGCACGGATCGACCCGCGTGCGCCACGGGGTCTGCTGCCGACGGAGGAAACCCCTGTCGAGTTGATGCCGCTGACCACCGCACTCAACACCGCGCTCGACCAGATCGCCGGCAATATGGAGGTCCAGCGTCGTTTCATGAACAATGTCGCGCATGAACTGCGCACGCCGCTCACCGTAATGCGCAGTCATGTCGATGCGCTCATCGATGAACCGGCCCGCCTGCAACTCACCACCGATCTGAGCCGCCTGACCACGATCGTCTCCTCGATGCTGCAGCTCGCGCGTCTGCACGTCACCGAACTGCCCTTTGAGCCGCTGCAGCTAAACGCGCTCGCACGCGCTACCCTTGCCGATCTCGCCCCGCTGATCCTGAACCATGGCGTCGACGTCGCACTGGAGGAGGAAGGGGATCGCCATGCGACGATCCTGGCGAACGAGCCGACGGTTCGGGCGGCGCTGGCCAATCTCGTCGACAATGCGCTGCGCCATGCGCAAGTTCGCTCGACCATCCTGGTCCGCATCCTCGACGGGTGCGTCATCGAGGTCGTCGACGATGGAATTGGCATCGCCACCGCCGAGCGGTCGCAGGTTCTCGAGCCGTTCAATCGTGTGTCGGCCAGTACGTCCGGCGCCGGCCTCGGCCTGACTATCGTCCGCGACATCATGGCCGCGCATGGCGGAACGATCACCATTCTGGGCAATGACGGCGGCGGCACCACGGTACGCCTGGTGTTCCCGGCGGAGGGCACGGACGGCGTTTGAGGCTGCCTGCCTCGGTCGACCTGGCGCGCCGGGTCTTGCCCTAGAGAGGCACCCCGGTTGCCCGCAGCATGTAGCCGATGCCGCGCAGCGAGGTGATCTCGACCCGGGCATCGGCATCGCGCAGCTTGCGGCGCAGCCGCGAGATCTGCGCCTCGAGCGTGTTGGATTCGA
>JARYGW010000066.1:0-18286 GCA_033792295.1 Allobosea sp. | reverse complement strand
TGCTTGTGTAGCGCACCGTCGAGCGGTCGATCGTCAAGGCCAGGCACGCCCGACGCTGGCTCACCGCATGCACCGTGCAGGCATGAGCCACCGCCTTCCGCTTCGCATCGGGCGTCACCATTTTTTTGCAGCGACATCCTTCAGGATCGCGTTGTCGAGCATCTGTTCGGCCAGCAGCTTCTTGAGGCGGGCGTTCTCATCCTCGAGGGTCCTCAGCCGACGCGCATCCGACACGTCCATCCCGCCATACTTCGCCTTGAACTTGTAGAAGGTCGCCGAGGAGATGCCGTGCTTGCGGCAGACATCCGCCGTCGCAGCTCCAGCCTCCTGCTCCTTCAGCATCCTGATGATCTGCTCTTCCGTGAACCGTGAGGGGCGCATCGTCCGTCTCCGTGAGTGACGGACTCTACTCAAATCTGGAGGAAGATCAGGGTCTCAGGTCACGCCGCTTCTCTCAATGGGCGCCGACGTTATGATCGCGCGGTTGTTCGGGATCTGGAACAGGCAGAACCCCAGTCCGCCTGATGCCAGGAGGCCTGTCAGAAAGATCGTATCGCTTACGGTGGCGATAACGATGCAAAGCAAGGAAATCGAAAAAAGACAACTGCCGATAGTTGCCAGGGTTGCGGTCTGCATCCGCTCGACGAGCCACCCCGCAATAGGTGAGAACGCGGCGATGGCCAGCGGCCATGCGGTCAGGACCATCCCCGTAGCAAGCAGATCCAGGCCGGCATGTCGTTGAAGATAAAAAGGGAGCGCTACGAAGGCGATGATCTGGCCGCACCATATGAAAAAAGACGTCGCCACAGCGAACGCGCAGTTTCGGTCTTCCAGTAGATCGAAGGGAATGAGAGGCCGATGCTTGCGCCGCTCGGTCTTCCAGAAAACCACGCCCAGGAATATGGCAGCGAGCAGAAGAGCGACGGCGAAGCTGGGTGCGCGAGACAGGCGGTCAATTCCGAGAGCGAAGAGGCCGAATGTCAGGATGTTCAATATCACGCCAGCAAGATCCAACCTGCTCTCCTGGCAGATGGAACGGGGAAGCTTGCTGCTCAGCAGGAGCGCAAGCGCGCTCAGAGGCAGGCCTGCGACAAACAGCCAGGGCCACGAAGCGACGGTGAGTACCGCAGCCGCTATCGTGGGACCGCAGGCCACCGATAGCGCCACGGTCAATGCGTTCAGCGCAATGCCACGACCGAGCTGAGCGCTCGGATAGATCAGGCGCAGCAGGGGAGGGGTGACACTCAGAATGGCCGCGCTGCCAAGCCCCTGCAACAACCGGCCCGCAAGAAGAACTTGCCAGCCGGACGCAGTGATGCAAATCAGAGAACTGAAAAAGAACAACGCCGCGCCCATCACGAAAATCCTACGGAAGCCAAGGGACTCGCCGAGCGCCGCAATCGGTAAAACTGCAAGCAACAGCATCAGCTGATAGCCATTTACCAGCCAGATGACCGTTGCGTCGGAAATGCTGAGATCCGTCGCAATCGAAGGCAATGCGACATTCAGGAGCGAGCCATCGAGCATCGACATGAATATCGCGATGAGAACGGCGGCAATCGCTCCGTAGCGTCGCGGTGCGGGCAGTCCATCGCTCACCTCATCATCGCGACGTGTATCCTTCCGCTTGTCAATTAGCGCTAAATGCATCGGCATTGCCTTCGTAATTGTAGAGCAGACTGCAAAAATGTACCGCGTCGCATTCAAGCCTGCCGCGGCAGAACAGGAACTTAAGGCCAGAGCGGTAATTTCGAGCGATCACGAGAGGCGCTTCTTTCATGCACAAAGAGCGCTCTAACTCTCTGAATTTACACATCAGAACTTCCGAAAATTGATTCCGATTTTCGGAAGTCCTGATGCTGTGGATCGCCTGGACGACTTTGCATTCGTCTCGCAAGGGCTTGAGAATGGTCGCCAGCGGCCGCGCGGCCGTCCACTTACCGAGGTGGTGACGCTTCAGCCTTTACGGGACGAAAAATGCGTTTTCCTTGGCGGCAAGATGCTTTGCCCAAACCGCGACGGTGGTATTGGGGTCGTGCCGCTCGGCCCATCTCTTCGGGATCTGCAGCACGCTGTTCGGGTTCCGCCGTGCCAGGCGCAGGACAACCATCTGGCGCAGCAATTCCAGGATGGATTCCGAGCAAATCGGCGGCGTTCCATCGGTCCATCCGTTGGCAAGCCCGGTTGCCGGGTCGATGAAGCCGAGCGATGCCGCAGCTCCGATCATACGCCGCTCCTCTTCGAGACTGTGAATGGCCTCGGGCATGTGGAACGCGGCAGCGATACAGGCGCCAATCGCATAGGCACCCCAGTTGGCAATGGCTGCGACAACTAGCAGATCGGTTTCGACGCTGCTGCCGATGACCTTACCTGTCGGGATGATGCGTTCGACCTCGTTGAGGATATTGCCCATACCGACCTCGTTTCCACCATCGCCGATGCCGATCGTCAGAATGCCCTGCCGTCTCGCTTCCTCGAAGACGAAATTGACCTTGCCAACGGTGTCGGTGACATCGAGGCCCTTGCCCGTATGGTAGCGATCCTGGCGGCAGGGCGCGGGCTTCTCGATGGCGATCAGCGCCTTCGGCGATATCTCGCGGCACAGACGCTCGGCTTCCGCCTTTGCCCGCACGGGGTCGATCGGCAATGGCATGACCGCTGCCTTGAAGGGCGTGGTTCGTGCCATGTCGTAGTCGATGACTTCAAGACCGATCGACTGTGCCAGCTTCTCCATGCGCTTCATATTCGCCACTTCGGTCAGGAAGACCGGCGTGATGTCGAGCGTCGCACAGAGCATGCGTGCCAATCCGACGGCGCCGATGGGCCCGTCCATCTCGTCGATCATCGACGGCGGATCAAAGAAGCCGGTGCAGAAGACAATGGTATCGCGGGGCTTGATGCGCTCGATCAGAGCATGCGCGGCGCTGTAGACCAGAGGGGCGGCCTTGTCGCCCCGTGCCGCGTCATACAAGGCCTTCGTAATGTTGGCGCCGGTCAGTTCGGCGCTTCCGCCCGACATGAAGACCTGCGTGGAGACAAGCCTATCGGCGGGGTCCGCAAATGCCTTCGCCAGATCGAGGTCGGGGTTATCTTGCATGCTGTTCATTTTCTAAAAAGGCTCCCAAATCCTTGGATTTCATCGTTGATTCCGCTTTGGCGAAGGGCGTGCCAGTAGAGCGCCGTGTTGATCGCGATCACCGGTTTTCCAAGACGCGATTCCGCCTGCGCCGCAAGCGCCACCATGCTCAGATTGGTGCCGCATTGCAGGATCGCATCGACGTCGAGCGCCGCGAGTTCGTCCAGCCCGGCATTCATCTCCGCGACAGTGGTCGCCGCGATATCGGTGGGGCTTGCACGTTTCAGCCCGACAATGTGCACGACCTCGTAGCCCAGGTCGGTGAAGAACTGCAGGACATTCCTGTCACCGATGGGAAGATAGGGCGTGAGGATCCCGATACGCTTTGCACCAAATGCCCGAAGGGCCGCATCTGCGGCTTCGGAGCCCATGGTCACCGGCAGATTCGTCCATTCGGCAAACTGCGCGCGCAGCGCCAGGCTACCCTTCAGCCCGCCCCAGAAGGTCTCCGACGACATGCCGATGATGATGTGGTCCGGCTCGCAGGTCAGAACGGAATCGAGGGCCGCCCGGGTTCCGCCTTCGATCAGCGTCATGAAATGCGCCATGTCCTCGTCGGTATTGAACGTGGCGTTTGGAACGGCGACGCGGGAGATGTGATTGGTCACGCCGTCCACCCGCATGGAATCGAATTCGGGTTGTACGATCGTGTTTGTGGAGGGGATGAGGACGGCGAATTTACGCCGCCATCCCATGGCATCGGTCATCTTGTTTCCTTTCTGATTATCGCGCCAGAAGTGCAATCTGCGGCATGGCCAGCAGCAGCACGATCATGACGAACATGGAGATGATGAAAGGCACGCAGCCTATCATCACGTCGATGATCGATCCCCGTTTGCGGACGCCCTGCACGACGTAGAGGTTCATGCCGACGGGCGGCGTGATGAGCGCCATTTCGATGACGATCATCAGCAGAACGCCGAACCAGATGGGATCATAGCCGAGGCCGACCACGACCGGTGCGAAGACCGGGGTCGTCGCGATCATCAGGGAGAGCGATTCCATCACGCAGCCGAGCACGACGTAGAAGCCGATGATAAGCAGCATGACCGAAAGCGGGGACAAGCCGGTCGCATCGAGCGCGCTCGTAACCTCCGATACGATGCCGATCCCGGAAAGCACGAAGTTGAGAAACGAGGCGGCAATCACGATCAGCATGATCATCGCAGTCGATTCCATCGTGCTCAGCAGCACCGCACGCACGATCTCCAGCGTCAGTTGTCGCCGCCAGAAGCAGATCGCCGCCGAGACAGCAACACCGAGCGCCGCGGATTCGGTGGGTGTCGCGAGCCCTCCGTAGATCGAGCCCACGATCGCGACAAAAACCACGACCGGCGGCAGGAGCCCGGGCAATGTCCGTATCCGGTCCGCCCATCCGGTCTGCATCCGGCGACCACCCATCCCTGGCCGTACGATGCAAATCGCAATCACCGTCAGCGAGAAGAGCAATGCCATGATCAGGCCCGGCACGATGGCGGAGAGATAGAGCCGTGTGACCGAGGTGTCCGTCATCACGGCATAGAGAATGAGGTTGATCGACGGCGGGATCAGGATGCCGAGCGTTCCCCCGGCAGCCAGCGTTCCGGTGAACAGGCGTTCGTTGTAGCCGTTCGCCTTGGCTTCGGGCAGGGCCACCGTCGTGAGGGTCGCAGCCGTGGCAACGCTCGATCCGGATGTTGCCGCAAAGAGCGCGGAGGCGCCGATATTGGCATGCATCAGGCCACCGGGAAGCCAGCCGAGCCAGCTTCGCATCGAACTGTACATGTCCGCGGCCATTCCGGACCTGAGCATCAGTTGTCCCAAAAGGATGAACAACGGTATCGCGACCATCGTCGATTCCGTGCTGGTCGACCATGCGAGCTCTCCGAGAGCGCGGTTCAGCGGGAAGAAGGAGTAGAGCTGGTCGAGGGCGAGGCCGAGAAGCCCAAGCACCGCCGCCACGGAGATGCTGGCCACCATCAGCCCGAGCATGAGGATGAGAGTGACGTAGATCATTGCACATCCGCTCCCTTGCCTATGGAAACATTCTCCATCTCCGTGGTGACCACCTCATTCGTGTCCGGCGGGGAAATATGGGCCGCTATCCAGGACCTTCTGCCGGTTGCCACGCTTCCGATGGACGCGCAGACATAATAAAGAAGAATGGCTGTGAAGATCGCCAGACCGGCGACCCAGATGCCCTGTGGTATGGCAAGGGGCATGCCCAGGGTCGAGTTCGACCGGGATCCGGCCTCAAGCGAAGTCGCAAACACAGACCAGACGCGGACGAGCAGAAACGTGGCAAAGACCGTCATGGCAGCAAGCGCGACAAGATCGGCGACGATCCGAACCGCGGCCGGCATGCGCGCATAGAGAATGTCTATGCGGATATGCGCGCGCTGTTCGAAGGCGTATCCCAGCGACAGCGTCAGGCTGGCCGCAAACAAATATCCGCTGATCTCGTCGACCGGTCCGATTGAACCCGCCGTAATGCGTCGCACAATGACTTCCAGAACGGTCAGGCAGACGATCAGGAGCAGCAGGCCGCCACCCAGCAGGGCGCATGCCTTGCTGGTATTCGATACGAAACGTTGCATTGAGGAACCCTAGGCGGTGTGGACGGATTTGACCAAGACGAATGCGGCGGCGAGCGCGACGATGGCTGCGAAGTTTCGCTTTGTCTTCTCGCAGCGTAGGGCGACCCGCTTGAAGCGTTTGAGCTTTCCGACGGCCTGCTCGATACGGGCTCGCCCTCGATAAAGGGCTTTCGCGAAGAAGGCGGGCTTGTCCTTCTCGTTGGTCTTGTGCGGAATGACCGGGATGATGCCGCGCGAGCGTGCTGCCTGCCGGTTGGCCTTGCTGGCGTAGCCCTTGTCGCCGACCGCAGCGCGCGGATCGACGTCGGGACCGAGCCCGAGCAGGACCGGGAAATGCGGCGCATCGCCCTTTTCGCCTCCGGTCAGGTCGAAGGCTATGGGATGGCCGTCGAAGTCGGTCTTCAGGTGGATCTTGGTGGAGAAGCCGCCGCGCGAGCGGCCGAGCGCCTGGCCGTCCTGCCCCCTTTGGCGCCGGCCGCCGAGACATGGGCGCGCACGATGGTCGAGTCGAACATCTGCACGAGATGCGCCGAGGACGACAGCGAGGCGAGGTGATCGAAGAAGGTCTCGAACACGCCCGCCCTGCTCAACCGGTCGAAGCGCTTCCAGACGCTGTTCCACTTGCCGAACCGCTCCGGCAGCGTCCGCCAGGTGATGTTGTGGACCGAGAAATAGTGCAGCGCTTCGAGGAACAGCCGGTCGTCCCGGCCCTTGTCGCCACGGCGCGGCAGCGAGGCCCGGAACACCTCCAGCGCCACCGACCAATCCGCATCCGCCATCTTCGTGGACATCGCCGACCTCCAAATCAGTCGGCTCTCCATGAATCAGACAAAGCGCGTCAGAGGAATCCTCTCCGATCGACATGCGGCAATCCGTCCACACCGCCTAGTTGGCTGTCACGTTGATGATCTTGCCGATCGAACTGTTCCAGGCCTGCGGGCAGTCCTTGCCGCAACGGGCGGCCCAAGCGGGAACCACCGTCTCCTTCAGCTTCGCCTCCAGAAGCGATCGGTCCGCGGGCGTGACCTTGATCAGCTTCATCGAGGCCGGCGCGCCGTAGGGGCACGGCCCCTGCCCCGTCAGACAATCGAAACCGGACGTCGTCTGCTTGTCGACGTCATCCCACACGGCTGCCTCCAGCGCTTTGTATTCGGTGGTGAGGAACTGGCGGTCGGCCTCGCTCATGCTGTCCCACTTCTTCAGGCTTACAACGGTTGCGAGCTGGCTCCAGCCAAGGCCGAGTTCGTAGACATTGTCCACGACATCGAACCACTTCTGCTTATAGGCTGTCAGCGATCCGGTGATGGCGCAATCGACGACGCCGCGCTCCAGAGAGGGAACGACGTCGCCTATCGGCATCGTCACGCTCGTCGCGCCAAGGCTTTCGACCAACTCCGCGAGCGACCGGTTGCCGGTCCTTACCTTACGGCCCTTGAGATCGGAAAGACCGTTGAAGGCGGTCCGGCAGAAAAGGACCTGGGACGGATATGCGAGAACGCCGAGGACTGTCGCCTTGTTTCTTTCCCTGTAATGCTTGTCGAGGACCGGTTCCCATGCCTGCGACACGGCGCGTGCAACGTCCGCCGTCGGCGCGATGCCGGCCAGATCCACTGCCTCGTTCATGGCGTCATCGGCAGCGAGATATCCGAGGATCGGGGTTGCCGCATCCGCGACGCCCTGCTGTAGGAGGCGAAACAGCTCCGTTCCCTTCAGGCCCGCCTCGTTGAAGGCACGAACCTGGGCGGCAATCTTGCCATCCGATTTCTCGGCCAGCGTTTTGGTCCAGAACGGCTGTTCGCGTTCGGAGTACAAGGGCATGAAACTGGCCGAGCCGATGACGTTGAGATTTGACTGGGTCAACGATTGGGCCGAGGCAACGGTCGAACCGACCAAGCCCGCCAAAAGCGCCGACCATACCAGAAACTTCATGTTGACATCCCCTTTGTTCTATATTATGGAACGATTGTTCTAAAAAATGCTAACATAATCCATATTTCAGTCAAGACATGGATAGGGTTAATTTTTATGCAGAAGCAAGATGGCCAGGACTCTGATGATCGGCAGCCGCAGGACAAGGCCTTCGCGAAGGGGCTGATGATCCTGGAGGCATTGACGCGCAGCGACGGCTCGAGCGGCGTCAGCGAGTTGGCGAAGGAGTTTTCGCTGACGAAGAGCAACGTCCACCGGATACTCCAGACGCTGCATGCCTACGGGTTCGTTCGGAAAGACGGAAAGAACCGCTACAGCCCTTCCCTGCGCTACTGGGAGCTCGGCTACGAGGTCTGGGGCCGATCACGCGTCGGACAGGCCGCCCTTCACTCCGCCGATGGCCTAGCGGTGCAATCGGGTTGCCTGGTTCATGTGACGGTCGCCGACGGCGACGATCTGATATTCTTCGAGAGGATCGGAACGCCCATCTCTCACCCGCTCAGGCAGATCTGGCCAACCGGTGCCCGTGTGCCCGTGTGGCAGCTGATCCCGGAATGGCGGGATTTTGTTGCGTTTCAGGTCGCCTTTATCGCGGCTTTGCCGCAAGCCGAGTTCGACAGCCGGGCGTCAGAACTGAAACACTATTGTTCGGCCGAGGCAGGGCTGGATTTCGGCGCGCTGATCGGGCGGGTCGAGTTTGCCCGCGACTACGGCTTTGCCCGCAATGTCGGCGAAGGTCTGACGGATGTCAGGGGCACAGCCTGTGCTTTCGTTGACGAGGGCGGCGTCCCTCAAGGTGTACTCAGCACCATCAGCGACCTCGACAAATTGCCTGATGAACGATTGCCGCAGGTGGGGCGCCTCACGACACTCTATGCGCATTCGATCTCTCACGCGCTTGGATATCGCAATGTCAACTGATTTGCAGAATGGATTAAAAATGGACAGAACGGAATTTTTCGCCGCTCGCGGCTTTGGAAATACCATCGGCTTTGGGCGCGCACCGGCCCTGATCGTCATCGACCTCATCGCCGCCTTTACCGACGAGGCGCTGCCGCTCGGATCAGATCTTACTGCTCAGATCAACATGACGAATGTCCTGCTCGATGCCTTTCACAGCTTCGGCGCTCCCGTCTTCTTTACTACTGTGCGCTACGACGAGCCGGATCTGAAGGATGCCGGCATCTGGCCGCTGAAGCAGAAGGCTCTCGCCACACTTTCGGCAATTTCGGGGGGGGCGGAGCTTGACCCGCGCCTCGACAAGGGGCTGCAAGACCAGATCATCGTCAAGAAATATGCGTCGTCCTTTTTCGGGACCGATCTGTTGAGCCGACTGGTGTCCGAGCGGGTGGATACTCTGGTGATCACGGGCTGCACCACATCGGGCTGCGTGCGCGCGACCGCCGTCGATGCGCTGCAGAACGGCTTCAGGCCTATGGTCGTGCGCGAGGCCGTCGGCGACCGCGACCAAAGCGCCCATGACCAGGCGCTCTTTGACCTCACCGCCAAATATGCAGACATCGTCGGCGTCGTCGATGTTCTGGGCGCGCTGGCTGAATTGTCATAGGTTTAACGGGCATAAACGATGGCGCGTGGATCAGGCGAGAGACACCCAAACGTATCCTATCTGCGGGCCGAATGCAGCAGCTACGACGCGCGCCGGCTAGGCGACCATCCGACTCCTTTTGAGCCAACAGACTGTTTCAATCTAACAAGGGAAGGCTCTAACGTCCAGCGGGACGCGGCACCGCGCCGACGTTTCGCGCCTCAGCGATATGGTCAAGGTGACGCCGGCCGTGGGTATGTCGCACAGTTCCTGAAACCTGCACCACGTCCGCAGCGGCCCGGAATCCGGGCCGCGACGTGTCGCAAATGTCTGTCGCGAAACCTCGACTTTCGCACGCGACTTTTGCGACAGATTTTCCCCTGAAAAATCAGCGCCGGCGATTTTGTCGCGAAACTTAGGACATTTGCGAATATTCGTATCTATAGAAAATGTTTCCGCCGAGAACATTTTCTATACGTCTTCCCCCTCCGATTTCGGACGGGGGCACCGGCAAACCGGATCTCGTAAAAAGGTTGCAGCACCCCCACATGACCAACACAGCGGTGCGAGGGAAATACTCCTATCTATATAATAACCAGAGGGTGGCGTGGATCGATCGGAGAGGGAGCGCATTGCGGCTAAACGCCTGATCAGCGTCCTCGGGCGCCACGGCGCTGCCATCGCAAGAACCCTCGAACAGAAGATCTCGGACGCTGGGCCGTTCAATCAGCGCATCGATCCACACATTCTGATCCCTGTCCGCAACGAGCTGGTCGATCTCGGCATCATTCTGAAAATTCGCGAGCATGGCCGCGATTGGTTCGCCCTCTCAGACACGCCACCTCGTCTGGTGCGAGATCGCATCGAGGAGCAGGCGAAAGTTCTCCATCTCACGACAGACAATCGTTTCATGCATCGCATCGGCGACGCATTGGAAATTGCCGTGTTCAGGGCATTACGCACTGCTGATCTAAATTCGCTCGGCGGATTTCGGAGCCTTCCCGATCAACCGACAACGGGGCCGCAGAAGAAGGAAGAGCCTCCATCCATTTTCCGGGGCAAGGAGCTTTCCGGCAACCGCCGTTCGACTTCCTCGTAGGCACCAGCCAATGGGCAGGCGTCGAATGCAAAAATATCAGAGAGTGGCTGTATCCCGATCGCGCTGAGATCAAACAAATGCTTCTCAAGGCCATCGAACTCGACCTGCCTCCGATCTTGATTGGGCGCCGCATACCCTACGTGACGCGCCGGCTATTGCACGCAGCAGGCGGAATGGTCTGGGAAACGCGAAATCAGCTCTACCCAGCCGAATACGCGAACATTGCCGCCCAGATGGCAGACAAAGACTCTCTGGGCTATTTCGATATCCGTGTCACTGACTCCCCGGATGCCAACCTCACCGATTTCATCGGCCGTATAATCCCTGAAGAACTGCCAGAAGCGACAAAGCGTTTTCACAGCTTTAAGGACCTGATCGCAGCATATGCCCAGGGAGAAATCCGCTACACCGAATTTGCCGCTCGGATACGCCGTCGCGAAAATGGCACGAATGAAGATCGCGACGACGAAGAACCGGAAAATTATTCCGATCCTTTCGAGGATCTATTTTACAAGCAAATTCAGAGTGGAAAATTGAAATTTCTCGCGCGTCCGCGAGTGACAAGCGCTATAATCGTTAGCGACTCATTAACCATTAGAAGATTTTTTCAGACAAAAACCCGGACACTTGTCAACAAAAAGTTGACTTAAAAAATGAGCGATCGTATAATCGCGAAGCATCCCCACATAGGGTTGATGTAGTAAGAATTTTATGCAATAAAAAAGGCCGGACCTGGGGAACCAGGCCGGCCTTCTTTGTTTCCGAACGTCGGCGTGGCCCCGATTAAGGACACAGCGCGGCGCACAGTCACTTCGCAACTGGTGTGTAGACCGCAAAAGGCTTTTGTTCAACAGGCCACTTACAGGAGCTTACCCAGATGGGAAGCAGTAGTGGCGGCGGAAGCCGTTTGAAGCCGGGACAGTCTGCCCCTCGTTCTGGCCAGTATGAACGTGTCGGCCCTCGTGGCGGCGCGACTGGTCAGGAAATTACGGGCGTGCGGGGCAAGCCTCTTCCGCCCACCCCCGGGCCGGGACAGGGATACGTCCTTGTCGATCCCAGTAAGAATGGCGCAGGCCGGGGTCGCTAACATGCGCCGTCGCGTCAGCTCTCCCCTTACTGAAAAGCTCGCTGCAGAGATCAAGCGGCTCGCCCGCGACAACGATCTTGCTCAGCATGAAATTGCCGCTCAGCTCCAGCTGAACCAGGGCCGGATTTCCGAAGTCCTGACCGGTAAGAAGTTCCCCGAGGTTCGTCCCTCGTAACGCCGCAATACCGGGTCTCTCAAGACCCGGCTCTCTTCTGCAGCATATCAAGACGCATTCCCAATCTAGTCCCTGCCGTGGGTGGTTCATAGACGTCGGCGCGGTGGGCAAGGGTTACCGATGGGCGCGGCCAAAGCCCAAGCGCAGTCCGTAAGACAGAAGCGCGGCCGCCGGAAGTCCACATACTTCCGAAAAGTAGCTGTCGATCTTGACGCCAGTGGAGGCAGTCAGGGGTCCAAAGCGAGAGGTCGGCTCCGAAGAGCAGGCAGCTACGTGAAGGGCAGGGACCAACCCTGGTCATTGACCGGGGCTGGTCGTCCTATGTCCTTCGCTCAAGGTCTCACCAAAGAGCAGGTTCAGAGGTTATAGATATGGCAAGATGCACAGCACCAGTAAAAGGCCATCGTTCATCAGCGGCAGCAGCAGATTGCCCCGCATGCGGCGGCAGATATGGCCGTTACGGCGGCTACAGCGGCTACGGCTCCACGTACTCGTCTTATTCTTCTCCGTCTTATTCCACCTCGTCGAGCAGTGGTGGTGGCGGCCGGAGCAGCGGCGGCAGTTCGAGACCACGCTGGTCTCGACCAGGCTCGTCCGTCATCTACACCGACGCACAGGTGCGGACGCTCACGCCGTTCCGCGAAAGCGTCGAAGAACGATCAACCCTGCCGGACCTGCGGGATATTTTCCTTTGCCACGCATGGGACGATCGAAAAGAAGCTGCAAAGGAGCTGCACGACTTGCTTGAGGCGCGCGGCGTCTCGGTTTGGTTCAGCGAAAAAGATGTCGCTCTTGGCTCTGGTTTGCTCCGCGAGATCGATAAGGGTTTGGCGAAATCGCGGGTAGGGATCGTTCTCGTCACTCCCGCTTTGCTGCGCCGCCTTGCAGGGGAGGGTATCGCCGACAAGGAGCTTTCAGTGCTCCTCGCCCGCGACCTGCTTGTGCCGATCGTGCATGACACCACGTATGATGCCCTTCGCGAAATCAGCCCCATGCTCGCCTCACGCAGCGGCTTGAACACTGCAGACGACACGATGGCAATTGTTGCCGCAAAGCTGGCTGAGCTGGTCACCCTATAGGGTGGCCAACTCAGAGCCACGGTAGTTTTCGAGCGGGAGGTATTTGAAATGCACGAATTGCGAAAGATCATGGTCCTGGGCCTCAACGAGGCAGTCAAACAGGGACGCATTTTCATGGATGCCCCTCCAACCGATGCCCCGACCGACGAGGACGGTTATCTCATGACCGACATCGCCGGCCGGCCGGCAGTCGTGAACTGGGATAGCCTCAGTTCCGGCGAAATGCGCATCTCCGTTTGGTGGGATTACGATCATTCAAAGCACCCGCAAGCCGATGCCTCTGGCAATGCGCGCGAAAGCTTTTTGCAGTCACAACCCCTTGCCAATGAGAACCATTATCGAAGGTTTGTCGGCGTCACAGTCAGCGGGTGGCTCGAACGGAAAACTGGCAAGCATCTGCAGGGAAAAGGCAAAGAGCATCTTTTTGAAGTTTATATGCGACGCGGATCAAAGGAGTTGCTGCAAAAGCTTCCAGATCCCAAGCCGATCGGATACGAGGCCGAAGGCAAATTCTTCATGTAAGCTGCAAGCTCGCCAGAGAAACGTGTAGGATATCGAATGCTGAACACCGACACTCGTCAGGCCAATTGGCGCAGGGCTAATCCCGCCAAATACGACGCCCATCTGGCCGTGCAGCGAGCCTTGAACGCCGGCGAGATCGCAAAGCTGCCCTGCGAGGTCTGCGGTGACGAGACGGTAGACGCCCATCACGACCAATATGATGAACCTCTGAAGGTCCGCTGGCTGTGTCGCCGGCATCACACCAGGCTGCACCACTACGGCGAAGACATGTTCCCGATCCGAGAAGGGCGGTAAGGGCCACAGCTCGAACCCTACCGATCGGCCGGCGCCTCCTGCAGCAGCGCCTCCAGCCGCTCAATCTCCTGATCTGTCATTTCGTTGGTCGCGATCGCGACTCTGAGCCTGCGGACTTCCCCGCATTCCGGGCACGCCTTCTGGCCGGCCCATTCCCGCTCGCCATCAAAACCACAGGCATCGCATTTGAACCGTGCCATCTGCTGACCTCACTGCCCTGGTGATACGGTAATGGAACATGCCTGCGGCTTCCCCGTCGAGGCGACGGCCTTGCGGCAGGCCGTGATCGCCGCACTATTGGCATCAATCAGCCGATCGGCCGCCGAAACACGCTCCCAGGATGCCGGACTGGCGTACTGCATCAATTCCATACCGGAATTCCAGGCATCATTGCCCATGACGATGCTGGCGACACGCGGCGCCGCCGAGAACGGCAAGACAGCTGGCGCGACCAGCGTGAACAAGATGCCAGCCACGATACCGGAGACGCCTACGCCCACCAACCACCGATCCTGACGGAAACGCTCGCGGGCGCCCTCGACCTGGGCAGAGAGGTTTCGGGTAATGCGCTCGAGATCGGATGCCCGGTTCTCGAGCTTCTGCGCGGCCGATCGCACCAATCCCTCGCCACTGCGCTCGAGGACGCGAGCATAGTGCTCGGCACCCTGCCGGAGAACCGGCGCCTGGTGGATCGCCTGCAGATGCTCACCCACGACGGTGAGCTGCTGCGTCATGCGGCCCAGCTCGGCGCTGTAATCGACGGTCGCCCCCTGCCGCTCCAACTGATCGAAGGCAGACTCGACGCCTTTGCGGATCGTCGTCATCTCCCGGCCGAGATCAGCGGCCAGGTCCTCGACCGTATCGCGCAAGGCCTCGAATGCAGCGGCCGGATCGCCGGCATCATCCTCGTCGTGGAACGCTTCTGGCTCCATGTCCTCGGGATGGTGCTTGCGATCATCGTCCGTCATGCCGTCTCGTCCTTCTATCGTTCAAGCCCCATGCTCTGGCTGCGGCCTTGGGTCAGCTGCCGCTCCATCTCGTGGGCTATGGTCTGTTCTCGACCGATATGGTTGATCCCCATCTCCTGGGCGCGATTGCGCAGGGTCGTTTCAAGCTGCGGGTCGCCGCCAAGTCGCTGGCTCATCCCGCGCATTTCCGCATCGACCTTACCCCGCGCCTCGTCATTGTTCCAACCCCGAAGCTCCTGACGTTCGGAGCGAAGTTCGTTCCAGCGCTCGATGAAGCGATCCGCCCGTACATTCGGATCAGCCTGCAGGGCGCGTTCCCGGTCCATGCCGGCGACGAGCTGGCCGACACGCTCGCGGCCGGAAAGCTGCGTCATGGCATCGGCGGTGTGGGGATCATAATGCATGGCCGAGCGCACCAGCGCATGCGATCCTGGCCGCACCTGGTCCATATCGGCCGCCGCTGTGCGATAGGCCTGCTTCTGGGCATCGAGGACAGGCAAATCCTGGCTGAGCTGACGATCGACGGAACTATAGGCCTGCGCATAGCGGTCGACGGCCTGCTCAAAGCCCGACATGGGCCGCACCCGCTCCGCCAGCCTGTCGCGTTCGCCCCGATCCTCCTGGCGTCGCTCGCCGTCCCGCGCCGGCCGTTCGGCTTGGGATGCGCCACGGCCGGATTTCAGCTTTAGCCCATCGAACATGCCGCGCCGGGGAGCACGCTCCACGCGCTCAGGATCGGCCTGCGAGGGGGTACGCTCCTCGTAAGCAGAACGCTCGCTGTGTGACCGATCCTGAACTGCCCCCGCTGTCGAGCCAGCAAGGGAGGGCGCCTCGTGCCCCTTGATTGCGGCATCACCAAGATCGATCTCGCTGCGGACACCGATCGCTTCGGCTATGCCGCGCCGCTCGGCAAACTCCCTGGTATAATCCAGCGTCGTTTCCTTCGCCCCTGAACGCGACAGCCGGCTTTCAAGCTGATCATAAGCAAGCTCGGTAGCCCCCTGAACACGCCACCCATTACGATGGGTCTCGGTTCCATCTGGCAAGGTAACGGGAATGGAACCCTCATGACGAAGACCGATCGTCGCGCCGATCTCCGGTGACGCCTCGGCCATCGCCCGCCCCAGATCGACACCCCATGTCGTCGCGCGCTCACCGTTGGCATTCTCCAGCGTCACGAAATAGCTGTCGCGATTGCCGGCCTTGTGCTCGTAAGGCGCAACCCCATGCTCCACCAAGCGGCCCGCCTTCTTGTCGGTAAACTCTTGCCTGTCGGCATAGAGCTGCGCACTGTCGCGATGGCGGGTCATGGCGACATAGGTGAGATGTCGATCCATCGTGCCCGACGCCAGCACGAAGGCGCGATCGACCGTTGCGCCCTGGTTCTTATGGATCGTCGTCGCATAGCCATGATCAATGGCCTGGTAACTGTTCACCGGTACAGAGACGAGATCGGATCTAACCGCCGTTCTCCCGTCGAGCTGCACTTGTATTGCGTCGCGCTCGACGGAGAGCACCTTCCCCAGCATGCCGTTCTTGACGCCGAGATCCCGATCGTTTTCCAGAAACACGATCCGGTCGCCCTCGGCAAAATCCCTCTTTCCGTCATTGGTCTGATAGGTCAGCGCCCGAGGCCGCTCCTCGCCCCTCCCCTCTCCGATCGAAAGCTCGTCAACGCCGGCACCACCAGGCGCGACCCGCGCCAGCTCGCCGCGTTCCTGAAGTCCCGAACGGATCGCATCATTGATGGCGCGAACATCAACACGGCGATGCGCCATCGCGACACGACTGCCGTCCGGACGAGCCTCGCGATCGGCCAGATAATCCTGCACGATCGCCGCCCGCGCCGCGTCACCGTCGGCGGCAAAATGAATGTCGCCATGATCCCGATAGGCGGCGAGACCTTCGGCGGTCTTGTGGGTGGCAAACGATACCGACGCCTCACGCTGCCAACCCTCATGCTGCCGGCGGATTTCGGAAAGTTCGACATGACCGATCCGTTCCGCAATAGCCCTGAACGGTGCGCCGGCACCGATCGCCTGCAGCTGCTCATGATCACCGACCAGAACGATTTTCGCACCGCGCTTTTCGGCCTCACCAATGAAACCGGACAGCTGCCGACTACCGACCATGCCGGCCTCGTCGATGACAAACACGTCGCTGGGGCCGAGCGTCCCACGGTCGCGTTCCCAACCCCGCGACCAAGAGGCTAGTGTGCGGCTCTCAATCCCAGAACTCTCCTCCAGCCCCTCGGCCGCCTTGCCGGAAAGCGCCGCACCGTGAACCCGATACCCCTGCGCTTCCCACGCCTCACGCGCCGCCGCCAGCATGGTGGATTTGCCAGCCCCGGCAAACCCGACGACGGCCGCTATGCGCTCCGGCCCGGTCACATGCTCGATCGCCTGGCGCTGCTCATCCGACAGCCGAGCGGACGTATCACCCGACGCTTTCTGAATGGCAGCATCCTGTCGGCCAATCGCCCCAACGACATGCCGGCGATCGACACCATGACTGCGATCATCCGCCATCCGCTCGGCCGATCGCGCCATACCGGATTCAAGATTGACCATCTCGCGGGTCGAGTATTTCGCAAGCTCGATCTCGCCCGTTTGCGGATCAATCCGCTCTGGCTGAAGCTCGGCCAATGCCGGCGACGCCATGACCGAAGCAAACGCATTCTGGAACGTCTGGGCATCGTCATTGATGTAGCGATGAAGGGCACGGGCAACGTCCCTCCGATCGAAGACGCTCTTCTCCTGGGAGATGATCGTCAGAACCTGTTCCGGCTTTTCGCGGATAAGGTCGGCATTCTTTTGCGCCGCCTCCGCATCCAGCCGCGCCCGCTCGACACCCATCCCCTGCCGCTGCATCTGGGTGGCATGAACACCGACATGCTCGGTCGGCGAAAGTTCCAGCCCCCTCTCCTGATGCGAACGGTGATCGATCCGGATATCCAGCCCCTCACGCTGAAGCTGGCTGTTCGCAATGCTCTCCCACGACTGCCGAATGTCGCGAAGCTGCATGTCCGTCGTCGCCATCCCGTTCGACAACAGCCGGGCGTTCTTGTGCTCAAGATAGGTCTTCTCTCCAAGACCTCCCTCCCCCACCTGCCGCGTCGTCATCAGAACGTGGGCATGATAATTCCGAACATCGCCTTTTTCATGCGGCGCATGGATCGCAAAATCCACCGCTGCGCCATACCGATTGGCCAGGTCCTGGGCAAAGGTCCGCGTTGCCTCGATCCGCCCTTCGGCCGATAGCTCATGCGGAAGCCCAACCTCGAACTCGCGGGCGACACGGGCGTCTTTCCGCTTTTCGGCAAACTCGGCCGCGTTCCATAAGGCTGAGCGGTCGAGAGCCCATTCGGC
This sequence comes from Allobosea sp., assembly GCA_033792295.1. Classification (GTDB taxonomy): domain Bacteria; phylum Pseudomonadota; class Alphaproteobacteria; order Rhizobiales; family Beijerinckiaceae; genus Allobosea. The sequence goes on along the minus strand of JARYGW010000066.1, from coordinate 507 downwards.
CGAACTGCCTTCGGGAAGCACAATCTCGGTATGCTGCACGCCCTCTTTGCGGGTGAAGTCATGCACCAGCCCGTCGCGCTCATTCGTCAGCTTCACAGCAGAACGATAAGCGGCGGACGCAACAGCGCTGCGGCCAGATGACCGCGATATCGGTTTAGCGCTGAGATGATAGATTGCCAAACGGCATCCTCCGAGTGCCGAGGAGGATATCAAGCACTGACTTGCGCAGCAAGTCGTAAGTGCGCCCTTATGATCCTGCTCGCTACGCTCTCAAAATCATAGGTATCACGCTGCGAATAACCCCAACGCGTCAAAGGAAACGCAGAAAATGGCTGATCGGTTGGCAGTTTCTGGCCAAAAAGGGTATCTTTACCGTGATCATCGAGCTCGTTTCTCCTATAGTGATCAGCAATCGGAACGAAAGGCGGCGGTACATTGACTGAACGCACGTATGCGAAATCCGCGATCACAAAGCTAAAGCAAGCTTCGTCACTGCACCCACCTTGG
>JARYGW010000065.1:13335-18329 GCA_033792295.1 Allobosea sp. | reverse complement strand
TACCTGCGCGACGGCGTCATCGACATCGTTTCGTCCGATCACTCGCCGCTGCGCTATGATGATCCGCGCGGCAAGAAGCAGCACAGCGAGGACGCGCCGTTCAACAGAATACCAAACGGGGTGCCCGGCCTCGCGGCACGATTGCCGGTTCTTTACTCGGAAGGCGTCGCCAAGGGACGCATCGATCTGCGCCGTTTCGTCGATCTCGTCGCGACCAATCCCGCCCGCCGCTTCGGTCTCGCGCCGCGCAAGGGCGCGCTCGCAATCGGGGCCGACGCCGATATCGTCCTGTTCGATCCGAACCGGCGCGTCACCCTGACCAACGCCATTCAGCATCATGGCAGCGACTACACGCCCTATGAGGGCATGGAGGTGCAGGGCTATCCGACCGCCACCTATCAGCGCGGCCGGCTGATCTTCGATGGTGAGCGCGTGCTGGCGCAGCCGGGGCAGGGGCAGTTGCTCGCGCGCCGGGCTTATGCGGAGATCGTGCCGACGGGCCGCTTTCCGACCGCATTCGATCCGTTCCGGTGATGGAAGCACGGAGAGCGCTCAGGCGCTCTCCGCTTTGCCGAGCGGAGCGCCGACGCCGGTACGCTCGGTGAGCAGGCCATAATGCTCGACCCGGCGATGCCTGGCGAAATCGAAGATCGTCGCCTTGCCGAAGCGGGTATCGTCGAGGTCGCAGGGGTGGACGAGCACGCCGTCCTCCTCATGCTCGAGCTCGCCGACGATCTTGCCGTCCGGCGCGGCGATCAGCGTGCCGCCGAAAAGATGGTGCCCGTCCTCGTTGCCGGCCTTGGCGACGGCCACGACCCAGGTCGAGTTCTGGTAGGCGCCAGCCTGTACCGAGAGCCGATGGTGGAACAGGCGGTCGGCCGCCGTCTCACGGGGTGATTGCGAATTGGCGGAGGGGGTGTTGTAGCCGAGCACGACCATCTCGACGCCTTGCAGCCCCATCACGCGATAGGTCTCGGGCCAGCGCCGGTCGTTGCAGATTGCCATGCCGAACAGGCCGCCCTCGAACTCCCAGACCGGAAAACCGAGATCGCCGGGTTCGAAATAGCGCTTCTCCAGATGTTGGTGGGTGCGTTCGGTGTCGAACTCGACATGGCCCGGCAGGTGCACCTTGCGATACTTGCCGACGATCCGGCCAGTGCGGTCGACGAGGATCGAGCTGTTGAAATGCCGGCCCTCGGGCGTGAGTTCCGCATAACCGAAGCTCATGGCGAGGCTGAGCTCGCGTGCCCGATCGAACAGGGCCTGCGTCTCCGGGCCGGGCATGCTGCGTTCGAACCAGTGATCCGCCTCGGCGCGATCCTCATGGTACCAGCGCGGGAAGAAGGTGGTCAGCGCGAGCTCCGGGAAGACTACGAAAGTGGCGCCCTGCGCCTTCGCCTTCTCCAGCAGCGCGATCATCCGCTCGACAACCTGCCTGCGGCCGTCGGTCCGCTGGATCGGACCCAACTGCGCGGCAGCGACGGTGATGAGGCGGGGCATCGACGGATTCCTGGCGTGGCGTTTGATCGGTCCTGTCGGGAGAGATCGCTGCCGACCGGATCCCGAATACTAGCTTTAGAGAGACCGCTTTGATTGATCTCATGCTTTATTCGGGACTAGGTATAACGTGATGTTATTCAGACGCGGATGCGCGTTTCGCACGTTAGCCAGGGGCCGAGTCCGGAAGCAGGTTGATCAAGGCAAGGCCGGGCTGACTCCCGGCCGGCGAAAAAATACAACGCTATCTCGACTACATAAGTGTTCGCGGTTTTATCCCGAACGGCGCGCCATCTTTTCAGCTTCTATTCTCGTTCGTCGGCTTTGCTGCCTGGCCCCACTCCGCGGTCGCTGCGAGAAAAGCTGCGCGCACCGCGGCTGCATTCTCGGCCTCGAACAGCGTTTCGTGATTGCCGGGAAGATCGATGATGCGGAGGTCGGGGCAGCGTCTGCGCCACAGATCGTCGTTCGACACCGTTGCACGTGTCCGCAGCAGAGCAGCCGGTGCGCGCAGGCAAGGGGGAGCGGCACCGAGGCCTTGCAGCCAGGTTGCTGTCATGCGGATCAGGAGCCGCATGCTCAGCTCTTCCGCGAAGGCTGGATCGATCCCGCCGATCCGGCGAAGCGGCATGGCGTAGTCGCGCGCAAGCGCGGGCAAGCCATCTCCGGCGAGGCGAAACAGGCCCCGCCAGGCGAGTTGCCGGGCGTGGAGCGCAAGCGCGCCGGGCCGTCCGCGCCGGAGAAGATCGGCCGCATGCGAGACGAGGCGCGCTTTCCACTGCGCCGATCGCGCCGCCGTGATCGCTCCGGAATCGAGGATGCACAGGCCCGCGACGCCGTGGCCGAGGCTCTCGAGACGCAGCGCGGTCGCGTAGGCGAAATGGCCGCCGATCGAAACGCCGAGCAGCACGGCCGGCGCCTGCGGGAGGCGTTCCATGATCTCCGCCGTGAGAGTGTCGACCAGGGCCTCTCCGGTGAGGCCGGTATCGACATGGGTCCGCCAGTCTGGATAGCGCAGCACGAGGACGCGATCCCGCTCGGACGGATCGGCACAGAACGGCGCGCAATCCGGTGCATGGCCGCTCGCGCCCGGCAGGACGACGAGCGGCAAGGACCTCGGTTTCATGCCCGCGGCGTTCATGCGCGGGCCACGGCGGTTCGGGACAACGCCGTCGCGATCGTGCGCGCGGTGTATTCGGCCCCGGCGACGAAGCGGAACACAGGTCCAAAGCTCATCGACGATGCCGGGCCGACGAAGCGCAGGCCCGGGACGGAGGATTGGAAGGACGCATCCAGCCGCGGCGCGCAGCCGTGGCGGGCGATGGCGGCACGCAACTCGGGGGCCAGGAACGGGATGCGCTCCACATTCACCTCGTAGCCCGTGCCGGCGATCACCCGATCGACCAGCAATTCGTGATCCTTCTGGTCGATGCCCCGCCGCAGGCGGAGCGATACCCGATTGCCGATCACGCGCCCTCCCACGACCATCGTGTCGTGTTCGACCGGTACGAGCGCCTCGACCCGCTCGCGAAGCCACCAGGCCCCTTCGGGCGGCAGGAAGTTTTTCAGGAACAGCGCCCGCCCGCAGGCCGGCAGCCGGTGGAACGCACCGGGCAGCTGCGTCAATGCCCATGCCTTCGGACTGCCTCCCAGCGCGGAGATCGGCCAGCGGATCCGCTGCCAGAGCGTCGGCGAGCGGCTCCCCCGGCTCATCCACAGGGTCGACGGCTTGCGGATCAGCAATCGTGGCGACGCACCGGCTTCGTGGAGCAGTGCGGCCGCTTCCAGGGCCGACTGGCCGGAGCCGACGACCGCGACCTCGAGACCCTGGAAGGCGGCGAAGCTGTCGACCTTGGCGCTGTGGGTGGCGAGTGTACCCGGCAGAGCCTGTAGCGCATGCGGCATCTTTGCGAAGTTCGCGAGCCCCGTGGCGACGATCACATCCGATGCTTCGACCTCTTCGCCATTGCCGAGCGTCAGGATGTAGCCTTGTCTCCGTCGGGAGACGCTCGCGACGTCCGCGGGCTCGATCCAGTCGACATGCCGCTCCTGAAACCAGAGGCCATATGCGGCGAAGTTCGCGATGGAGCACGGCTCGAACGTCTCCAGGCCACGCGGCTCGTTATAGTCGGCGAAGGTCGAGCCCGGATGCGGCGACGAGATATTCGTCCCGAAGCAATAGGATTTGAGATAGCGCCGTGATCCGGCGCGGGCGATCTGGGACCAGAAGGCCATGGGCTGGCCGAAGATCCGGTGCGCGACATTGCGGGCCGCGAGATGGCTCGCCAGCGAGAGCCCGTAAGGCCCGCCGCCGATGATCGCCACGAGTTGCCTGCTCATCGTAACAGCTCGCGCGCGACCAGGGGAGAGGACGGGAGCATGGTCCGCACGAACCGCGGCGCCGCCCGGAAGCCGAGATAGATTTCGGACAGGACGTGAATGATGCCCGGTACCGGGTCGCTGTGATCGGAAGCGAAATGGACCATGTGGGCCCGGTTTCGCTTCGCCCAGCCCCGCCAATGCGCGAGATCCTTGAGGTGAGCCCGCATGCAGAGCGTCTGTGCCAGCAGGATCGCATGGAGGGTGAAATTATCGCAGAAGACGACTGTTTCGGCCGGATCCTCGTCCTGGGCCTCCGCTGCCAGCGCTCGCATCGCGCCGGTCTCGCCGAGCGCGTCCAGATAGGCCAGCATCGGCAAGGGCAGCCCGCGGCGCAGGTCGAGGCCGATCTGGTTGAACAGGCGCGGGTTGAAATCGATGATCGCCCAGGCACCGTCATGCAGGATGAACTCCGCCTCGAAGAGCCCGAAATAGTCGAGCTCGCGGCAGAGGCGGTGGACCGCCTGCGACAATGCCGGGTCGGCCGGGCGCGACTCGTAGCACACGCCGACTCCCACCGGCCGCGATCGCTGAAGGATCTTGGTCGAGCGCCGGGTCACGAACACGTCCGCGCTGCGTGCGATGAAGCCCGAGATGGAAATCACGCCTTCGCGCCCGATCTCGACGAATTTCTGGATCACCGGGCGCACCGAATCGGGCGTGCGCGGCATGTCGTCGAAGCGGTATCGCTCGCGGGCGAGGAAGCGTGGATATTCCGCCGCGAGCTCATCCGGCGCATGCACGACGACGCCCTTGTCGTTGCGCAGGCGGTGGACGTGGGTGCGCGGCTTGATCAGGACCGGATAGGGAAGGTCGGGCGCCAAGGCGGCGAGCTCGTCCGGATTCTGCGGATCCCAGCTCGGCAGGACCGCTAGTCCGGCGGTCGCTGCGGCCTTTTCGAGCAAAGCCTTGTCGAGGATGCGTCTGATCGTTTCGATCGGCGGCTGATACAGGCGGAAATAGCGTGCGAGGAGCGACGCGTTGGAGGTATAGAGCCAGACCAGCTCGTCGGACGTCGGCAGCAGCACCTGGCCGGGGTCGGACTTGCCGATCGCGAGCAGCCGATCGAGGTAGCGCATGCTGTCGCTTTCGACCGGCCCCATGTAGCGATGCTCGGC
>JARYGW010000065.1:0-13325 GCA_033792295.1 Allobosea sp. | reverse complement strand
GACCATCCGGCCGGGCAAAAGGGGTGGTCGACGATGACGTTGACGCCGACGCCGTAGCCGGCGAATTGGCGCATGGCTGCGATCGTTCCTCCGGAGGATGCCGATCCCAACAGAACGGAAGGCCGTTTGAGAAAGGGTTCCTGCATGCCCAGCCTCGATCTCTTGGACATCCCTCGGCCGCCGCAGACCGCGCGCGCGGACGGCTGCTTCTAGAAACGCGCCGAGATGCCGTTGCTGCACGAGCGCTTCGGAATAATTCCAGCGGGCTCGCGCAGCTGGGGCCGGTCCTCTCGCCGCCGGGCCGTCGCGCGGCGCTTTCAGGAACAGTCTGAAGACGAGAGCCGGGATCAGGACCTGTCAAACGCGCAACGGGTTGCGCTTTGCGAACCGGATCGGGGCAGGCCGTGCACGGCGCCGAGGATCGCCGCTTTGCGGAGGTCTTGTCATCACGGCCACAATCGCGTTCTTTGAGGCGATATGACCGGCGGCGGCAGCCGTCCGTCCGCGGCGCATCGAAAGAGTTTAGCGAACACGTGCGCATTCTGCTGGTCGAGGACAATCGTGAGCTTGCGGACTGGCTCGCGCGCCTGCTCCGGAAGAGCCGTTACGTGGTCGACTGCGTCCATGACGGGCTCGATGCCGATGCGGCTCTCGCGACGCAAAGCTACGATCTCATGATCCTCGATATCGGCCTGCCGAACATGACCGGGCTTGAACTGCTGCGCCGCTTCCGCCAGCGGCGCGGATTGACGCCGGTGATCATCCTGACGGCCAACGACGCCGTATCGAGCCGGGTCGCGGGGCTCGACGCCGGTGCCGACGATTATCTCGTCAAGCCCTTCGAACCGGACGAGCTGGAGGCGCGGATTCGGGCTCAGCTCCGCAGGGGGCAGGGCAGCCGCACGGCGCATGTCGGCTTTGGCTCCCTTGTCCTGGAAACGGATGCGCGCCGCTTCACGCTCGATGGCGTTCCGCTCGACCTCACGGCGCGGGAGTACAGCGTGCTCGAAGCGCTGGTGCTGGCGGGCGGTCGCATCGTCTCGAAGGCGAGCCTGATCGATACGGTCTTCGGACTCGACGATGACGCGACCGACAACGCCCTGGAAATCTATGTTCATCGCGTCCGCAAGAAACTCGGGAGCGCAGCGGTCTCGATCGGCACCTTGCGCGGCCTTGGTTACGCCCTGAGGGCTAAAGGTGAGTAGGAGCCTGCGCGCCGAGCTGCTGGCTTGGCTGCTCCTGCCCCTGGTGGCCGTCGTTGCCTTCAACGGCTGGACCTTGCGGCTGGATGCCACGAGAACGGCGGACCTGATCACCGATCGCACCCTGCTTGCTTCGGCCCGCGTCATAGCCGAGCAGGTCAAGGAGAGCGACGGGCGGGTCGAGTCCCTGATCCCGCCGTCGGCGCTGGAGATGTTCGCTTCGCCTGACCGCGAGAAGGTGATCTACCGCGTGCTCTCGCCGTCCGGCGAGCTGATTGCGGGCTTTCCGGACGTGGTGGAGCCGCCGAAGCCGCCGCAGGGCCTGGAGCCGGCCTATTATGAGGGCGAGTTCCGCACGGAACCCGTGCGTGCGGTCGCTCTCGCCCAACCCGTCATCTCGAAGGTGTATGGCGGCAACGCCCTGGTCATCGTCGCGACCACGCTGCACGGCCGTGACCGGCTGGTGAACGAGATCTGGCAGAACTCGTTGCGGGATCAGCTCTTGCTGGTCGGCGTTGCCGCGCTGCTGGCCCTTCTCGGTTTGCGGCGCGGTCTGGCCCCGCTGCTCCGGCTGCGCGACGAGCTGCGCAGTCGCGACCCGGAGTCCCTGAAAGCTCTGGAGCCCGATCGTGTGCAGGGCGAGCTCAGGCCGGTCATCGACGCCCTCAACCATGCGCTCGAACGCGTTCGCGCCTACATCCTTCTCCAGAGGCGCTTCGTCGCCGACGCGTCCCACCAGCTGCGCACGCCGCTCGCTGTCCTGAAGACGCAGATCGCGATGGCGCGTCAGGACGACGACCCGCAACTGCGCCGCGAGGCGCTTTCAGCCATCGAGGGCGGCGTCGGCAGCATGGGGCGGCTGGTGAACCAGCTCCTGACGCTGGCGCGGGCGGAGCCGGGTGGCGCAGCGATGCGGAAGGAGCAGCTCGATTTCGGTACAATCGCTCGCAAGGCGGTCGAGGGTCTCGGAATCATCGCCTTCGATCGGAACATCGACCTGTCCTTCGAGGCCCCCGATGCTGCGCTGCCGATCTACGGCCACGTCACCTTGCTGCACGAACTGGTGGTCAACCTCGTCGACAACGCCCTGCGTCACATCCCCGAAGGCGGCAGGGTCGCCGTGAGGCTGGCATCGTCGGATGCCGGGATTCTGCTCGTCGTCGAGGATGATGGCCCGGGCATTCCGGAGGCCGATCGCGAACGGGTTTTCGAGCGATTCAACCGCCTTGCCCCCTCGACGGTCGAGGGCACCGGGCTTGGGCTCGCGATCGTGAAGGAGATCGTCGCGGCCCATGACGGGGCGATCGTGCTCATGGAAACGCAGCCCCCACCGGGGCTGCGCGTCGAGGTCAGGTTGCCGACGGCCGATGCTGCGGCAAAGAGCTAGACCGCCACTTTGCGTCCGAAAGAACGCACGGCGATCCAGCCGTCGCCGCCGGCACGAGCTTTCACTGCTGATCCTGCAGCGGCTTCGGACGCCAGGTCGCGAGCCGGCCTTCGACCCAGGTCATCAGATACTCGGCTGCCAGCGCGACGATCATGATCACCACGATCGCCGCATACATGCCGGCGGAGTCGAAGGTGCCTTTGGCGATGTTGATCAGCAGTCCGATGCCGTGGCGCGAGCCGACGAATTCGCCGACGATGGCGCCGATGATCGCGAAGCCGAAGCTCACATGCAGCGAGGCGAAGATCCAGCTCATCGCAGAGGGGATCACCACTGAGCGCGTGAGCTGCCAGCCGCGTGCGCCGAGAATCTGGGCGTTGGCCATCAGGTTCCGGTCGGCCTCGCGCACGCCCTGGAAGGCGTTGGCGAAGACGACGAAGAAGACCATGACGAAGGCCAGCGCCACCTTCGAGCCGATGCCCAGCCCGAAGATCATGATGAAGATCGGCGCCAGCACGACGCGCGGGATCGAGTTGAACACCTTGATGTAGATCGAGAAGATGTCCGCCAGCATCTGGTTGCGGCCCAGCGCGATGCCGACGACGATGCCGGCGACGGAGCCGAAGACGAAGCCCAGCGTGGCCTCTTCCATCGTCACGTAAAGGTGCAGCCAGAGCGAGCCTTCCGAAGTGCCCTCGATGGTCCACTCGACCAGGCGGCTCCAGATCGCGCTCGGGCTGGAAAAGAAGAACTCGTCGATGATCCCGGTTCGGGCCCCGAGCTCCCAGCCGCCGAGGATGGCGAGCAGGATGGCCCAGCGCCAGAACAGCACCTTGTGGCGGCGATGGCGGGCGGCCTTGGCGGCGGCGGCCTCGATTTCGGCGTCGGATGTGCCGGGGCGGAAGGCTGAGGTGGCGGGAACTGCGTCGGTCATGGCGTTCTCCTCAGGCTGCACGGGCTTCGTCGCGGGCGGCGCCGCGCTCGACTTCGGCGCGGAGATCGTCCCAGATCCGTTTGGACAAGGCGATGAAGTCGTCCTGGTAGCGGATCTCGCTCACCACGCGCGGTCGCGGCAGCTCGACTGGGTAGACCGCCTTCACCGTGCCGGGCCCCGAGGTCAGGACATAGACCTTGTCGGCGAGCGCGATCGCCTCCTCGAGGTCATGGGTGACGAAGATCACCGAGGCCTTGGCCTCGGACCAGAGGTTGAGCAGGACATCGTGCATGACCACGCGTGTCTGTACGTCGAGCGCCGAGAACGGCTCGTCCATCAGCAGCACCTGCGGTTCGTTGATGAAGGTCTGCGCCAGCGCGACGCGCTTCCTCATGCCGCCGGAGAGCTGGTGCGGGTACTTGGTCTCGTGGCCGCTCAGATGCACGCGGGCCAGCCATTCACGCGCCTTTGCATAGGCTTCGTCGCGCGGCTTGCCGCGGAAGAGCGGGCCGGCGACGATATTGTCGATGACGCTGCGCCAGGGAAAGAGCGCGTCCGTCTGGAAAGCGAAGCCGATGCGTGGATCGATATCGGTGATCGGCTGACCGAACAGCCGGACCTCGCCGCTCGATGGCCGCGCCAGGCCGGTAACGAGATTGAGCGTCGTCGACTTGCCGCAGCCCGTCGGGCCGACGACGGCTACGAACTCGCCGCGCGCCACGCTCATGTTGAAGTCCCGGATCGCCGTCATCGACTTGCCGTCCGGCGTGATGAAGCGGCGCGAGACGTTGATGAGCTCGATGACCGGGCTGCCGGCCGTGTCGGTTGTAGACATGGGGCCTCCTTCGCCGCGCAGGCGGCGTTGCGCGATGGCGCTTGATCAATGACAGGGCGGAGGAACGGCCGGGCTGGCCCGGCCGCCCTCAGGATACGCGACTTACTTCGCGGCCTTCACGAACTCGGTCGTGTAGGTCTTCGACAGGTCGATCTGCTTGCCCTTGATGTTCTTGGAGAAGCCGGAGAGCACCGCGAGCACGGTCTCCGGGCCACCCTGAGGCATGATGCCATCGGCTGTGAACATAGCCTTGCCGTCGGCAAGCGCCTTTACATAGGAATCCTTGTTGCCGACATAGTAATCTTTGGGCATCTTGTCGGCGATCTCTTGGGCGCTGTGGGTATTGATGTATTTCAGCGTCTTGACGAAAGCGTTCGCCAGCTTCTGGACGAGCGGCTTGTTCTTCTCCACCCAGGCGGTCGGCATGTAGAGCGACGCAGCCGGATAGGTGCCGCCGAGCGCGGCCTTGGTCTTCTCCATCGTGCGCATATCGACGAGCACCCGGGCTTCGCCCGTCGCCAGCAGGCGCGAGATCGTCGGTTCGGTCGTCATGCCGGCCTGGATCTTGTCCTGCTGCATGGCGGCGATGAAGGTGGCGCCCGCGCCGACCGGCAGGGAGGTGAAGTCGCTGAGCTGTACGCCCGACTTCATCATCAGATACTGGGTCAGGAAGTTCGTCGAAGAGCCGAGGCCGGTGACGCCGAGGGTCTTGCCCTTGAGGTCGGCCATCGACTTGACGTCGGGATATTTCGAGGACACCAGCTCGACTTCGCCTGGCGCCTGGCTGAACTGGACCACCGACTGAACGAACTTGCCCTTGGCCTGCAGGTCGATGCAGTGGTCGTAGAAGCCGACCACGCCTTGTACGGCTCCGGCGAGCATCTCGTTTTCGGCATCGACGCCGGCTGCTTCGTTGAGAAGCTCGACGTCGAGACCTTCATCCTTGAAGTAGCCCAGGCTCTCGGCGAGCTTCGCGGGCAAATAGATCTGCTTCTCGTAGCCGCCGACCATGATGGTGACCTTGTCGGCAGCGAAAGCCGAGGTCGCGGCGAAGAGCGAAACGATAGCGATAGAACGGATGGCAGCGCGCATGCGCATGGCGAGGCTCCTTGTTCGGTTTCCTTACCCGGTTCGCCCCACTTGACGAGGGGGCTTGTCGCCGGCTGATCGGCCAGTAGCCCTCCAACCTTTCGTCAACCTTTCGCTCCGGAAAGCTGAGATTTGGCGCTAGCGCGGGCCGAGGCTCCCGCGGAGCCCTCAGGGCATGCCGGTTTCCCGGGTGGCCTCAGACGAGCGCGGTCATGTGCAGCAGCATGAAGAAGCCGGCGCCGCCGCCGATCAGCAGCAGCGGGTTGATCGGGGTCATCATCAGCAATGCGGTCGAGGCCAGGGCCAGGCCACGGCCGATCCAGCCGCTGTCGAGCGAATTGATCAGCACATAGCTGGCGGCGAGGATCATTCCAGCCGCGACCGGCCGCAGACCCTTTTCCAACGCCTTGAGCAGCCGCGCGCCTTCGAAACGCGACCAGATATGGGCGATGCCGTAGATCAGCAGGGCGGTCGGCCCGAAAATGCCGATCGTCGCCGCCAGCGCGCCCCAGGCGCCACCAATCCGCCAGCCGATCAGCGTCGCCAGCAGCGAGCCGGGGCCGGGCGCCAGCCGCGAGATCGCGAAGGCGTCGACGAATTGCGAGGCGGTCATCCATTGATGCACATCGACGATCTGGCGGTGCATGTCGGCGACGGCGCTCTGCCCGCCGCCGATCGTCACCAGCGAGAGCGGCAGGAAGACCAGGAGGATGCTGAGGGCGATCGCGGGCATCGGCGTCGTCAGCCGTGGTAATAGGTGACGGCGACGCTGAGCGAGCCGGCGACGAGCACCGCCCAGATCAGCGGCCATTGCAGGATGCCGACCGCGACGAAGGTCGTGGCCATGATCGCGAGCGGGAAGACCCGGCGCGGCACGCGCCGCGCGGCGGTGAGGCCCATCGACAGCGACAGGCCGATCGCGGCGCAGGCGGCGCCGGCGAGTGCGACATGGGTGAGCTCGAAGCCGGCCAGCGCGCTGAAAGCGGTGCTGATCAGGACGATCAGCAAGGCGGCGGGAACGACGATCCCAAGCCAGGACGCGATGGCGCCGTTGCGGCCACCAAGTCTGTAGCCGATCCAGATCGCCATGTTGGTGACGTTCACCCCCGGTAGCGCCTGCGCGATCGAGAGGCCGTTGAGGAAGTCTTCCTCGCTCATCAGCCGGCGGCGCTGCACGAATTCCCGGAGCATCCAGCCGCTCAGGCCACCGCCGAAGCTGGTCAGCCCGATGCCGGCGAAGATCAGGAAGAGCTGCGGCGCGCTCGGGCGCTCTAACGGCGAAACCGGCATCTAAAGTCCGCGTGGCAAGCGATTCTGATTGCGGCACAATGCCGGCTCTGCGGGGGATGGCCAGTTCCGTCGCGCATGCGGGTCATGATCCTGCGGCAGGTCTTGTCCCACGCCTGTGTCTCATGGGCGTGGTGGAGTCCCGCGCCGCTTCAGCGTGCGGGTGACCGCGCGCTTCAGGCGGGCGCCCGCCTCCCGCACCAGTTCGCGGTTGCGCTGCTCGCGGTCGGTGCCGGGGAGTGCCTCCGGCAGGGGCAAGGACCGTTCGGACAAGGTGGTGCGCGCCGGTGCGCTCGGGGAACCGAGGACGGTATCCTCGTCCTTGGGCTGGACGCGGCCTTGCAGGCTCGTGTCGACATAGGCCTTGATCGGCAGGTGGTCCGAAGCGGTCCGCGCCAGCGGCGTGTCGTGGACCTCGACGTCGGAGAGGATTTCGGGTCGGTTGGCGATGATGCGGTCGAGCGCGAGCAGGGGCAGGCCGGACGGAAAGCTAGGTACCGGCATCGGCAGGGTGCGGAAGGCGGGTCCCAGCTCCTTGAGCGAGGAGCGTTCGCCCAGCCGCCATTCGTTGAGGTCGCCGAGGAGCAGGGTGGGGCGCTCGTCACGGCTTTGCATGATCTCGATCAGCCGGCGCGCCTGCTGCGAACGCGAGCGCCTGAGCAGGCCGAGATGGGCGGCAACGATCCTGAGCGCCGCGCCGCTTTCCATGTCGAGCTCGACGACGAGCGCGCCGCGCGGTTCGAGCCCCGGCAACGTCACCTGGTGGACGTCGTGCACCATGCCGCGCCGGAACAGCACGACATTGCCGTGCCAGCCATGGGCGCGCGTCGCATTGCCGAGCGGAACCGGGACGAGGCCGGTCTCCTGTTCGAGCCAGGCGAGGTCGAGCAGGCCGTGGCGCTCTCCGAAGCGCTTGTCGGCCTCCTGCAGGGCGATGACGTCCGCCCCGATCTCGGCGATGACGCGTGCGATCCGCTCCGGGTCGAAGCGGCCGTCGACGCCGACGCATTTATGCACGTTGTAGGACGCGACCAGCGTGCCGGAGGAGCGTCCGGAGCTATGCGCGGAGGCGGCCGGCGGCCGACTTCTGCGCTGGCGGAGCGAGGAGATGATGCTCGCCGGCAGGCTCGGGCTCTTCTTGTGCATCGCTGCGCCAGCCTGTGTCGGCATGGAATCGAATCGGCGGACCGGCACTATAGCGCCGAAGAGACAGGGTTCACCCGCGCTGTGTCAGAGATAGGGCGAGCCGAGCCAGATCAGCCGGTCCATCAGTCGCAGGAGATAAGGCCGCGCGCGCAGGCCCGCAAGCGTCACCTCGGTCGCGGCCGCGATCACCGCCTCGATCCTGGCGTCGATGCCGCCGGCGAAATCGCGGTCCAGCACCTCGACGTCGATCTCGAAATTCAGGCGGAGCGAGCGCGGATCGAGGTTGGAGGAGCCGACATAGGCCCATGAGCCGTCGATGACGAAGAGCTTGGAATGGTCGAAGGCGCCGGAGGCTCGCCAGATCCGGCAGTAGTTCTTCAGCATCTGGTCGAATTGCGCCGTCATCGCCCGGTCGACCAGCACGAGATTGTTGACCGAGGGCACGACGATATCGATCGCGACGCCGCGCCGCGCCGCCGTCACCAGCGCACTGATCAGCTCCTGGTCCGGCAGAAAATAGGGCGACATGATCCGGACCGAGCGGCGCGCCACCGAGAGCGCGCCGGTCAGGATCTTGTGGTTGTTCTCCAGGCAGGCATCAGGTCCCGAAGGCACCGCGCGCATCAGCACGGCCGGCCCGTCGGCGATCGGCGTGCGGATCGCCCAGGCCTCGCCCTCGAGCACCTCCTTGGCGGTGAAGCGCCAATCCTCTGCCGCCACGGCGAAGAGATCGGCCACGACCGGTCCGGTGATCTGGAAATGCGTGTCGTGCGCCGAAGCCTCGCCGGCGAATTCCGTGGTGAAGCCCTGCCGGATGTTCATCCCGCCCATGAAGGCGATTGTTCCGTCGACGACGATGATCTTCCGGTGGGTGCGCAGATTGGCGTAGGGCAGCCTGAGCCCCATGATGATATTGCCGTTGAAGACGCGGACATCGAGACCGCCCTCGCGCAGATAGCCCGCCATGCTCGGCACCGAATAGCGGGCGCCGACGGCGTCGATCAGTACGCGCACGGCGACGCCACGCTTCTGCGCCGCGATCAGCGCGTCGGCGATACGCAGGCCGAGCGGGTCGCGGTCGAAGATATAGGTTTCGAGGATCACGCTGCGTTCGGCGGCGGCGATGGCCGCGAGCATCGCGGCATAGGCCTCGTCGCCCGTATGCAGCGTCTCGATGCGGTTGCCTGTGGTCAGCGGATGGCGGGCGACGCGGTCGCCGAGCGTTTTCAGCGCGGCGAAGCGCCGCCCGAACAGCCGTCCGACCTCCTCGTCGCCGATCCGAACCGGCCTGCCGGAATCGGCGCCAGCGCGATGGCCAGGGCGCTGCGACAGCAGGGCGCTCCGGCGGATGCGGTTGACGCCCGCGATCGCGTAGAGCAGGGCGCCCACGATCGGAGACAGGATGATGACGCCGGCCCAGCCGATGGCGCCGCGCACCTCGTCCTTCGTCATCACCGCATGCACAGCGGCCACCACCGCCATCACCAGGGAGATGATGGCGAGGATATGCGGCCAATAGGCTGAGAGAATCCCCCACATGCGCTGAAGCTAGAGCATAGCTGCGAAAAGTGGCACAGGGGCTTTCGCGGGATGCCCGGCTATGCGGTCGGACGAGGGCTTTCCGCGCCATCCCCTGTCAGCGGCCGCTCTCCGGGGGCTCAGACTCGACTCGCTATCCGTCGCATGGCGTTCTATAAAGAACAAAGAGTGAACGATCCCTTTGCCGCCATGCAGTCAGCCGCCTCGCCAACCTTGTCCGATCTGCGCCGCAGCCTCGCCGAGGCGGCCTTGCGGACGGGGCCGGCTGCGACGGGGAAGGTGGGGCTCGGCGCGGCGGAGATCGATGCGACCCTGACGGGCGGACTCGAGCGGGCGGCGCTGCACGAGGTCTATGCGGCTGGCGCGGCCGATCTCGCCGCGGCGACGGGGTTCGCGCTCGGTCTGGCGCTGCGGGCGGCGCAGGGAGAGGCGGCAAGGGGCGAAAGACCGATCCTCTGGGTGCGGCAGGATTTCGTCGACGCCGAGACCGGTCGGCTGCACGCGCCGGGGCTGAACGAACTCGGGCTCGATCCGGCCCGGCTCCTGCTTGTCCGGGCGCGCGATGCCGAGGGCGTGCTGCGTGCCGGCGCCGAGGGCACGCGCTGCCCGGCGCTCGGCGCCGTGCTGATCGAGCCCTGGGGCGAGCCGCGCGCCTTCGACCTCACCGCGAGCCGCCGGCTCGCGCTCGCGGCCGAAGGCTCCGGCGTGACGACCTTGCTGTTGCGCGTCGCGGCCGCGGAAGCACCGAGCGCGGCGCGCACGCGCTGGCAGGTCCGGCCGCTGGCCTCGCGGGCCTTGGAGGCGAATGCGCCGGGCAGCCCGGCTTTCAGCCTGAGATTGCTGCGCCCCCGCGGCGGCGTGGCCGAATCTGAGTGGCGTGTGGAGTGGAACCGTGACCGATGCACTTTCGAGAAGCGAACCGCTTTCGACCGATCCGACAGGCTTCTTCCCGGCAAAACCGATGTGCCGCCGCTATCTCGCCCTCTGGTTCCCCTATCTGGCGACGGACAGGCTGCGGCGACTGGGCCGGATTCCGGCCTTCGGCACGCCGGCTGAGAAGGCGCATGTCCTCGTCGAGATGCAAGGCAGCGCCCTGCGCCTCGTCGATTGCAACCTGCGTGCCGTCCAGCTCGGCCTGACACGGGGAATGACGCTGGCCGATGCCCGCGCCCGCATCCCCGACCTGGTCGCACTGGAAGCCGAGCCGCAGGCGGACCGGGATTTCCTCGACGATGTCGCCGCCTTCTGCGACCGCTTCACGCCGCTGGTCGCGTGCGACGAGCCGCACGGCCTCATGCTCGACATCACCGGCTGCGCCCATCTCTTCGGCGGCGAAGAGGGGCTCGGTACCCTTGCCGGACGCTCCGTGCAGCGTATCGGCCTCAAGCTCAAGGCCGCCATCGCCGGCACACCGGATGCCGCCCGGGCCTGCGCCCGCCATGGTCGTGGCGGCATCGTGCCGCCGGGGCAGGAGGAGGCGCTGTTGCGCGCCTTGCCAGTTGCTGCGCTGGATACCGACGCCGAAACGGTAATCGCGCTCTCCCGCGCCGGTCTGAAGACGCTGGCCGATGTCGCGGCGCGCCCCTCCGAAACTCTCTCCGCCCGTTTCGGGGAGGCGCTGGCTGTAAAACTCGGGCGCATCCTCGGCCATGAGGATCGCCGCATCACGCCTTTGCGCCCGCCGCCGGACTGCGTGGTCGAGCGTCATTTCGCCGAGCCCTTCGCCGATACCGCGAGCCTCGAGGCGGTGGTCGTCAGGCTGATCGAGGAGGCGGCGCGGGTGCTGGAAGCGCGCGGCGAGGGCGGGCGCGTCTTCGAACTCGGCTTCTTCCGCAGCGATGGCGCGGTACACCGCCTCGCCCTCGAAACCGGCCGGCCTTCGCGCGACGCAAAGGCGCTGCTTCGGCTCTATCGCGAGCGCATCGAGACATTGGCCGATCCGCTCGATCCCGGCTTCGGTTTCGATGCGATCAAGCTCGCTGTGCCGATCTGCGAGGCTTTCGGCACGCCCCAGCACAGTCTCGACGGCCGGGCGGTCGAGGAGGAGGCGGTGGCCGATCTGGTCGACCGGCTCGTCACCCGCTTCGGGCGCGACCGGGTGCTGCGCTTCGCGGTGCAGGACACGCATCACCCCGTCCGTGCCGCAAAGGCGCTCTCGGCGGCCGCGCCGCTGCCGGAAGCCGCCTGGCCGGAACCCGAGCCGGAGGAGCCGCCGGCCCGCCCGCTCCAGCTCTTCGAGCCGCCCCAACCTGTCGAGGCCATCGCGGAAGTGCCGGATGGTCCGCCGATCCGCTTCCGCTGGCGGCGCCTGACCCATGACGTCGCCCGTGCCGAAGGGCCGGAGCGCATCGCGCCCGAATGGTGGCGCGATGGCTCGGACGAGCCGATGCGCGATTATTACCGCGTCGAGGATGCGCAAGGCCGTCGCTTCTGGCTCTACCGCACCGGCTTCTACGAGGCTGAGAGCGCGCCGCCGCGCTGGTTCCTGCATGGGCTCTTCGCATGAATCAGTCTGTCAGCCCTTTCGCCGAACCTGTTGCGGCGACGAATTTTTCCTTCCTGCGCGGCGCCTCGCCGGGGCCGCATATGGTGCTGACCTCGCTGCTGCTGGGCTACGCCGGCATCGGCATCGCCGATCGTAACACGGTGGCGGGCGTCGTGCGTGCCTGGGCCGCGTTGAGGCAGTTGCGGGAGGACGGCCTGCCGGCGCCCGACAAGGTCAGGGAAGGCGGCAGCCCGGGCGAGCATATCTGGGTCGAGAATCGCGAGTTCGCCGATCTGCCCTTCACCCGCGAGCAGATGACGGAGATGGCCGGGCGCTTCAAGCTGGCGACCGGCAGCCGCCTCGTCTTCGCCGACGGCACGTCCGACATCGTCGCCTACCCGGCCAATCGCGATGGCTGGGGCAGGCTCTGCCGGCTGCTGAGCCTGGGGAACCAGAAGGACGGCGTGAAGAAGGGCGAATGCCGCCTCGTCATTGAGGACCTGCTGGCCGATGCACGCGACCTGCTTCTCATCCTGATGCCCGGTCGCAGCCTCGACGGCCTGGCCGGGCTGCTTGCCAGGCTGGACGAAGCCGCTCCCGGCGCGGTCTGGCTCGGCGCCGCCATGCACCGGCGCGGCGACGACCGCCGCCGCCTCGCGCGGCTGAAGGCGATCGCGGCCGCGACCCGCACGCCGCTGATCGCGACCAATGACGCGCTCTACGATGCCGTCGGGCAGCGCGACCTGCAGGATGTGCTCACCTGCATCCGCGAGGGCACCACCATCGAGCGGGCGGGGCGCCTGCTGGAAGCCAATGCCGAGCGCCACCTCAAGCCGCCGCAGGAGATGGCGCGTCTTTTCCGCGATGCGCCCGAGGCGATCGACGAGACGCTGCATCTCTTCTCCCGCATCGAGTTCGACCTGGGACAGCTGAAATACGAATATCCCGACGAGCCCGTCCCGCCCGGCTGGAAGGATCAGGACTGGCTCGTGGAGCTGGTCCGGCGCCGCAGCCTGATCCGCTATCCGGACGGCGTTCCCGAGAAGGTCGAGAAGCTGCTGGCGAAGGAGCTCGTCCTCATCGAGAAGCTCGAATACGCCCGTTATTTCCTGACGATCCGCCAGATCGTCGAATTCGCCGACAGCCAGGGCATCCTCTGTCAGGGCCGCGGCTCCGCCGCCAACTCCGCCGTCTGCTACGTGCTCGGCATCACCGCTGTCGACCCGGCCGACAACGACGTGCTGTTCGAGCGTTTCATCTCGACCGAGCGGCGCGAGCCGCCCGATATCGACGTCGATTTCGAGCATGAGCGGCGCGAGGAGGTGATCCAGTGGATCTATGAGAAATATGGCCGCCACCGCGCCGGCATCGCTGCGACCGTGATCCATTACCGGCCGCGCAGCGCCATCCGCGAGGTCGGC
>JARYGW010000656.1:0-500 GCA_033792295.1 Allobosea sp. | reverse complement strand
CCGTGCATATGGGGCCGAGTGCGACGGCGATGGAACGCCGTGCCGAGCATCAGGCCATGCGGGAAGGGCGGGATTATGAACCGGTAACGATGGTGGGGCAGCACAACGCCGCTGTCCGGGAGAAGCGGGGGCTAGGTCACTACATCGAGCGCGGAACCGAATGGCTGCGCGAGCATGGGGTGCAGATGCGCGACAAGTTGCATGGCCTTGCCGCTACCCTCAATCGTGCAGTCAGTGCCGATCAGCGCGAGCGGGAACGAGCGCGACAGGTCGAAGCAGAGCGCCCGCGCGAGGCCGAACGGGAGCGGGAGGTAAAGCGGCAACTGGATTTAGAGAGGTCACGCGACCGGGATCGAGGATGGAGCCGCTAGTTGTAGCCCTGACGCTTCCAAATAGCCGTATCGTCAATCAAAGCCTGGTACGAGGGTCGTGCGGCTGAGCGGAACAGAAAAGTGTCATAAGGAGCCGTTTGGCTCAATGCAGCGATAGATAGTGGCCGG
>JARYGW010000655.1:0-501 GCA_033792295.1 Allobosea sp. | reverse complement strand
GAGGTCGGCGCCGCCGAGCGCGAGGCAATAGACCCTCACGCCCATTTCGGCCAGTGTTCTGACGGTGGTGCTGACGTCGATCGCATCACGCCCCAGGCGGTCGAGCTTTGTCACGATCAGAATGTCGCCGGATTCCAGCTTGTCCATGAGTCGGGAAAAGCCGCGGCGTTGCGCGATGGCGGTGCTGCCGGAAACCGTCTCGGTGACGATCCGGCGCGGTTCGACCTGGAAGCCGGCGGCTTCGATTTCCTGAATCTGGTTCTCGGTCGTCTGGCCGGTCGTGGAGACGCGGACATAGGCGAAGGTGCGTGGCATGAGGGCAATTTTGTCCGAATAGGCTGTCCAAAATATCGCCTCTGTTCATAAATTTGTCAAGATAATTTGTGGACAGGGTGTTTTACCCCTGTACGCAAACGTCCGTTTCCGGACAGAGGTTTGGCCACCAGCGCATATTGTAAGGAGTAAGAACGGTGGCCCGGCGGACGCTTCTCAAGCCTCATG
>JARYGW010000654.1:0-502 GCA_033792295.1 Allobosea sp. | reverse complement strand
GGTGGACTGCGCCAACCGCCTGGCCGGCGAGATGTCCTACGGCCAGCAGCGCCGCCTGGAGATCGCCCGGGCCATGTGCACGCGCCCGGAGATCATCTGCCTGGACGAACCGGCCGCCGGCCTCAACCCGGCCGAGACCCAGGCCCTGAGCCGGATCATCCGCTTCCTGCGCGACCACCACGGCATCACCGTGCTGCTCATCGAGCACGACATGGGCATGGTGATGAACATCTCCGACCACATCATCGTGCTCGACCACGGCGACGTGATCGCCCGCGGCCTGCCGGCGGAGATCCGCAGCAACGACAAGGTGATCGCCGCCTACCTGGGCGCAGACGAAGAGGAGGTCGCATGACGGCGCCGATTCTGGAATTCCGTGATGTGGATGTGTTCTACGGGCCGATCCAGGCGCTGAAGAAGGTTTCCCTGACCGTGGGCGAAGGCGAGACGGTGGCGCTGATCGGCGCCAACGGCGCCGGCAAGTCCACCCTGCTGATGTCCA
>JARYGW010000653.1:0-511 GCA_033792295.1 Allobosea sp. | reverse complement strand
TCGCTGCCGAGCTGCTGGGCTATTTCCACGCGGGCGGCGGTGCGGAGAACATGCGCCGGCTGCTGGCGCGGATCGCCGGCTATCTCGAAGCGTGGCCCTCATCCGTCTCGGCTTCGCCGAGCCACCTTCTCCCCCGAGGGGAGAAGGACGAGGCGGGACCGGTTGCGCCCTTCTCCCCTCGGGGGAGAAGGTGCCGGCAGGCGGATGAGGGCCCGCTGGACGCTGCCGACCTCACTCCCACCCTCCTCCCGCCCTTCTTCGCACTCGGCAAAGGCGGCACGCCCCTGCCCTGGCGCGAGGCGCTCGCCGCCCTGCACGCCAGCCGACCGCTGGTGCCGATCCTGCTCTATCGGTCCGGCGTCGCGGCCGGTGATATGGCGATGGGCGAGGCGGTCGCCTCCGCCCTCGCCGCGAAAGGGTTCGCCCCGCTGCCGCTGGCGCTGACCAGCCTCAAGGACCGTGTCGTCGCGGCCGAGCTCGCTGCGCTGATTGCGACCCGCAAGCCCGCCCT
>JARYGW010000652.1:0-520 GCA_033792295.1 Allobosea sp. | reverse complement strand
TTGCGGGGCGTCCCGCAATGGGCGCGTCACGTCGGCTGGCTCCGGGGAAGGCTAAGCGCCTTCAATGTAGCACCGCAGCGCGGACCCGCAACAAGCACCACGCGGAGCCACCGCCGGCGCCGCGCCGCTTCTGATCTGGATCAATCGCCCCGGGGCGCGCGATATCCTTAGGCGCGCACCACGACGAGGCCGGTGAGCAGATCGTGGATCATGCGCCGGTCGGACCGGGCGAAGCCGCAGGCGACGGTGCAGAGCCACAGCACGAAGGTGCCGGCCGCGACATAGAACAGCAGCGCGTGAACGGCCGCCGCAAGCCCGTCCGGCCGGCCGCCATCAGCGGTCTCGACCTTGAGCCCGGCGACGCGCATGCCCCAGGTCGCCTGGCGCGGTCCGCCGATGGTGAGCGCGGCATAGCCGAGCGCGGTGGCAGCCGTCGCGATCGGGATCAGCAGCCAGGTCGCGCCGAAGGTGACGATGCCGAGCACTGCCAGCAGCACCACGACCAGCGTGCCCAGGAAGA
>JARYGW010000651.1:0-521 GCA_033792295.1 Allobosea sp. | reverse complement strand
TGCATTCGATCAGCAATGGCTGACCGGGCAGGTTGGCCATCAGCTCGGCCGGGCTGCCGTCGGCGACCAGCCGGCCGGCGTCGAGAATGCCCAGGCGCGTGCAGCGCTCGGCTTCGTCCATGTAGTGGGTGGAAACCAGCAGCGTGGTGCCGGCCTCGGCCAGTTCGAACAGCGAGTCCCAGAACTCGCGGCGCGACTGCGGGTCGACCGCGCTGGTCGGCTCGTCGAGCAGCAGCAGGTCGGGCTTGTGCAGCACCGCGCCGGCCAGCGCCAGGCGCTGCTTCTGCCCGCCGCTGAGAGTGCCGGCCAATTGCTTGCGGCGGTCGGCCAGCCAGTAGCGTTCGAGTAACTCATCGATGCGCGGGCGCGCCGCACGTCGATCGAGACCCTGGACGGTGGCGAGGAAGTCGAGGTTCTCGCCGATGGTCAGGTCCTCGTAGAGGGAGAATTTCTGCGTCATGTAGCCGATGCGTCGCTTCAGCGTTTCCGCATCGCGCGGTATCCGGCAGCCGAGCACCTCG
>JARYGW010000650.1:0-521 GCA_033792295.1 Allobosea sp. | reverse complement strand
CACTTCATCGGGGTACGCGGGTCCTGCCTCTGATTCGCCATGCTCGGCATCCGTCCGGAATGTCAGCGGCATAGTCGGCCCGATCCGCCGCCGCCGGTCAAGCGGCCAGTTGCCCCAGCAGCCAGAGGTTGGCGCCGCTGATGACCACGAAAAGCAGCCAGGCCAGCGCGCGGGTCGGCCAGCGGTTGGCGAATTCGCCCATCAGCGCGCGGTCGCTGGTGAAGCGGATCAGCGGCCAGAGCGCGAAGGGCAGCTGCAGGCTGAGCACCACCTGGCTGAACACCAGCAGCTTGCCCACCGCCCTGTCGCCCATCAGCATCACCCCCAGCAGCGCCGGGATCAGCGCCAGGGCGCGGGTGATCAGGCGGCGCTGCCAGCAGGGAATCTTCATCTGCAGGAAGCCTTCCATGATCACCTGGCCGGCGATGGTGCCGGTGAAGGTGGAACTCTGCCCGGAGGCGAGCAGGGCGACGCCGAAGAGGATCGCGGCCAGGCCGGCGCCGACCAGGGGTTCGAGCAGG
>JARYGW010000064.1:10199-18533 GCA_033792295.1 Allobosea sp. | reverse complement strand
ATAGCCGAGCGTGATCCCGAGGATACCGTCGGCGACGAAGAGAAGCGCCCGCCAGACCGGACTTTCCGTCCGCGCCCGGCGGGCCCGGCGCTGCAGCCTTTCCTTGATGACGAGCACCGAGCTGGCATCCTCGCCATGCCCCATCTCGCGGAAGACC
The DNA here is from genome assembly GCA_033792295.1 of Allobosea sp. GTDB lineage: Bacteria > Pseudomonadota > Alphaproteobacteria > Rhizobiales > Beijerinckiaceae > Allobosea. Next base: position 18,376 of record JARYGW010000064.1, on the reverse strand, counting down.
CCCGCGAGCTGCTCGTAGGGTTGCGGCCAGAAATCCTCGCCCCAGCGTGCGGGCGTCTGGCGCGCCAGCCAGTCCAGGCGGCTTTCTGCATCCACCGGCCCGTCGATGAAGGCGCCATAGCGGCAGCGGTTGAGCAGCAGCTCGCCGGGTTTCGGCCAGCAGGCCGCTTCGTCATGGATCGTGCCGATCGAGGCGCCGGTAAGCGCCAACGCTCCCTCCAGCCGAGCGCTGCGGCGCAGGAAGAATGCGCCCTTGACGATGGTTCGGCTCGCCTGGATGGCGGCGCCTCCCGGATTCTCGACGACCGCACCGGAGCAATCGAGATCGCCGGCGATGTCGGAGCCGGTCAGCTGGACCTCGCCCGCGATGCGGGCACTTGGCAGCAGGACGCTGCCCTGGCAAACGAGCGTACTCGCATCGAGCGCGGCTCGCTCGGCGAGTGGGATGGCGGCGCCCGTGAGATCCAGATCCGCCGCCACGGCCGCACCGGAAAGATTGAGGCCGCCACGCAGGTTCGCGCCGCGCAGCAGCACGTTTCGTACCTCCAGGCTCCGGGCCAGCAGGCCATAGCCGCTCCGCGCACGGATGACCGCGCCATCGCATTCGAGATTGCCGCCCAGGCGCGCCTGGTCGAGATTGATCTCGCCGTCGACCTCGGCCCCGCGCAGATAGATGCCCCCGCGCGCCTCGAGCCGCTCCGCCTGCAGGCCTGGCAGCCGCGAGCCGTCCAGGAACAACCGGCTGATGATCGCGGCGCGCAGTCTCGGCACGGCTTCGAAATGGCAGTCGATCAGGCCGATATCTCGAAAGACGCGGCAGGCCTCGAGATCGAGCACCTCCGAAATCCAGGCGCCGCGGACGAGCACGCCCTTTTCGTGCGGCCGGCAACCGGCCTCGCCTCCCAGGATCAGGAAGCGCAGGAACGGAGCCCGCACGACGCGAGCGGGATCCGCCTCCTTCGGCAGGCCCCCATCCCCGAGCCGGTCGAAGTTGCCGGATTGGAGCCGGGCGATGATCTCCTCCTCTGCCGGAAACAGAGGCCGGAAATCGTCGAGTCGCACGGTCGAGGCTGCCCAGACGGCGGCCTCTGCACCCAGGCTCCAGTCGAGGGTCACGCCGGCGATGCCTCGGTGCTCGCCACGGCCGAGAGGGCTTTGCGCAGCTGGGCTTCCCTCGTTTCGTCGAAGGAGGTGCTGATCAAGGTGCCGCCGACGCCCTTGAGATCGGCCAGGACCTTGTCCGTCGTCATCTTGCGGATGAGCAGGAAGAGACCAGCCGTGTTCGGCTGCAGCGCCGAGGCCGCATCCTTCATGAACTGGTCGTTGATGCCGATATCCGTGAACTTGCCGCTCAGTGCGCCGGAAGCGGCGCCGAGCGCCGTGCCGACCAGCGGCGCCAGGAAGATGAAGCCGATCAGCGTGCCCCAGAGCGCGCCCGAGGCAGCGCCCGTCGCGGTCAGGTTGATCATCTGGTTGAGCTTTACCTGACCCTTCTCGTCCTTGACCACGACGACCGCGTCGCCGAGCTCGATCAGATACTCGCGCTGGAGCGAAAGGACCTTCTGGCGAACTTCCTCAGCCTTCTGTTCCGTCGGAAAGGCGATGAAAACGAGATCACTCATGAATGGAACTCCTGCTTGAGCGGGGAGAGAAGATCGCGTGCCCCGGCACCGCTCGTGCCCGGCCGATCAGGAATTCCGCCAATAACGGCACCGGACGCCCTGTCGATCTCCTCCGCCGCGCCGTCGATGCGGTTCCGGAGATGTCCAGATGCGCCCAGGGATAGGCGGTGGCGAAGCGGGCCAGATTAGAGGCAGCCGCGATCGCATCGGCGGGACATTCGATCTCTTGATCGGCCTCGGCGCCCTGGCCCGCGGGTAATGGCGGGTCATCTTCCCACAACGGAAGCTGCCATACACCGTCGCCCGATATCCCACCGCATTTCAACAGTTCCGATGCCAAGCCTTCGTCATTGGCGAACAAGCCGCTGGCATGGCTACCCAGCGCGATGAAGCTTGCGCGGCTCAGCGCAGCGACGGTGATGACACAGCTCGGCGAAAAATGAGCGGCGTAGCCGAGCATATCCCCCAGGAGCGAGGGGTTCCGCGCTCGGTGGCCGTCATCCCTGTCGAGACATGATGCTCCACGCTGGCTGGCGACGATGAGACCCACGACATTCAAGACGAGCCCCAGCCGCTCGACTGTCCGCATCGCGCCCAGAACGCTCCCGATGCCATGCATGTCGCAGGCTGAAGGAGGCGCGAACGGCTCGTGCTTGGCAGGCGCCTGGAGCGCCGCTACATCGTCACCGATCAAGACGATCGGGCGGCCAGCCCCCTTCCGATAGTCGCTCCTCACGACGAAGAGCTTGCAGGCGCCGGCCACGGCGTTCTCTCTTGCCAGAAAGTGCGTCATGCCATGCTTCTCGAACTCGTGCCTCCCCAGCACGTCGAGGGTGAAGCCGAACTGGTTCGACATCGCCTGCAGCGTCCGCGCGACGAAAGCCGGCGCGCACAGGTCCGGTGAGAGATCCCCCAGCTCCTTGGCGAAGGAAACGCCCTCGCCGATCGCCACGCCCTGCCGCAGCGCTTCGACCAACTCCGAAGTCAGGGCCTGTGGCACGAGCAGCGTAATGGTGCATTTTTCGTCCCGAGTGTTTCGATCGGGCAGCCCGAAGTCGAAGCGGCCATCGGCGAGAATCCGCGCGGCCTGCCGCATCCGCCAGCTGAGCGCCCGGCGGGGGACCTCGTTCTCCGCGAGCGTGACGACCGCCTCCGCGACCGGATCGTCCTTCAGGGCCACGGCCACCGCCGCGAGCGCCTGCCGATAGGCCCCGTCGGAAAACCGTCCGGCTCTGCCAAGGCCGACCAGCAGAAGGCGATGCGCCGCGACACCGGGCAGCTTTCCGATCAGGCAGGTCGCGCCGACGGCTTCCCCAAGGCCAGCCTGATCGAGGATGGCGGCGAGCCTGCCGGCCGACCGATTGTTCACCGCCCGCGCCGAACCCATCAGCGGACCGTCGCAGAAAACCCCCAGTACGAGAAATTCCGTCCCGAGTTTCTCCGCTTCTCCGGCTGCCGGAACGATCTCCATGGATGCCCTCTGCCAAGGAAACTGCAATGTCGGTGGGCCAAATTCTGGAATGCCGCTGTTCGCCATCAGCAGCGGCCTCCCCAAGCGATAGTCACGGCGACACGGCCGCCCGCTGCCGCGAGGAAGGCAATTGCCCAGGTAACAGCCTGACGCGCTGGCCGGGATGCAGGGCTTGAGCGCCCGCGGATATGATGATTTCGCCGGGCGCCAGCCCCTCGGAGAGGATGATCGTGCCGGCATCGAACCGCAACACATCGATATCGCGTAGAGAGACGGTCGATTTGGCGGGGTCGACGACCCATACGGCGGGCGAACGGCCTTGCTGGGTCAGTGCGCTCGCCGGAATGGAAACGATCGCCGCGGTGGTGAGTTCGATCGTGCCGACGACGGTCGAACCGAGGCGCATCGCCTCCGGCGGGTCTTGCAATCCGACCCGAACTGCAAAGGTGCGTGTCACCGGATCGGCCTGCGGCGCGACTTCGCGCACCGAGCCATATGCCGTCACAGTAGGAGCATCAGCCAGCGCGACACGGATGCGGGCATCGCTGAGATGGGCGTCGAGCACCGCTGCCGGCACGTTGAACACCGCGTCGCGGCTGTCGTCGCGGGCAATTTGGACGACGACCTGACCCGGCTGGATCACCTCGCCGGGCTCGATCCGGCGCGCGGTCACGACGCCCGCAACATCTGTGCGCAACGCAGTGAACCCAAGGCGATCTTGCGCCAACTCGACCTGCGCCTCGGCATTTTCGAGCGTGGCCTGCGCCGTTTCCTGCGCCCGCCGGGCTTGATCGTAGCGCGGCCGGGTCGTGAAGCCTTGCGCCATCAGGCGTTCCTGGCGCTCGAAGGTGCTGCGCGCCGTGCTGACCTCGCCGCGCGCGGCTTCGAGCGCCGCCTTGGCCGCCGCCAGCGCATTCTGCTCGAGAGCGGGTTCGAGTCGAGCGATGACCTGCCCCGCCTTCACCTGGTCGCCGACATTGACCGGGCGTTCAAGGACACGCCCGCCGATGCGGAAGGCGAGCGAAACGTCCTTCTTGGCCTGAATCTCGCCACTGAGCTGGACGTCGTCGGAGAACTGCCCCGCCTCCACCGTGACGACGCCGACCGGCCGCCCCTCCGTCTGCGGTGCCTTCTCATCGCCGCAGGAGACGAGGACCGCCCCCAGCAACGTGACGGCGGCAATGCGTCCGACACCTCTCGCAAGCATCCACCTCGTGATGATCGCGCTCATGATCGGGAGGCTCCCGCGCTGGCCATCCGCTTCGTCTTGCCGTTGCGCGCGGTCGCTGCGCCGAAGACGGTGACGTAAAGGACGGGGAGGAGGACGAGGGTCAGCACCGTCGCGACCAGCAGGCCGCCCATGATCGCGAAAGCCATCGGCCCCCAGAACACGGTCGGCGCGATCGGGATCATGCCGAGCACCGTCGAAATCGCGGTCAGCACGATCGGCCGGAAGCGCGTGCCGGCGGCGTCGACCGCGGCCTCGACCACGCCCTTGCCGGCCGCGCGCTCATCCTCGATCTGCCCGACCAGTATCACCGCGTTCTTGGTGATGATGCCGATCAAGGCGAGGATGCCAAGCAGCGCGACGAAGCCCAGCGGCTTGCCGGAGAGCAGCAGCGCGGCGACGACGCCGATCAGGCCGAGCGGCGCGATGCTCAGCACGATCGCGAACAGCCGGAAGCTCCTGAGCTGTGCCATCAGCACCGTGAACATGATCAGCAGCATCACCGGGATCACCGCGATGACCGAGGCTTGCGACTTGGCGCTTTCCTCGACCGTGCCGCCGACGGCGATGTCGTACCCTGCGGGCAGTGTTTTCCGGAGCGCGTCCACCGAGGGTTGCAGCGCGCCGACCACCGCGTCCGGCAATATCCCGGGCGGCACATCGGCAGAGACCGTCAGGTTGGGCACGCGATCACGGCGCCAGATCAACGGCGAGTCGAGCCCGTAGCTGAAGCTCACAAACTGCGAGACCGGCACCGAACGGCCGCTCGGCAGCGCGACCTGCATGCTGCGCAACGTGTCGAGCGAGGCCCGCTCCGCATCCTGCGCCCGCACGACGACATCGACGAGATAGATGGAATCCCGCACCTGCGTCACAACCGTCCCGGAGACCACCGTGTTGACGATGGCGGCGACAGCCGCTGAGCTGAGGCCGAGCCGGCGCGCCTCGTCCTGGTCGACGCGCAGGCGCAGTTCGCGGGCGGGCTCGATCCAGTCGAAATTGATCTGCTGCGCCTTGGGATTTGCCGCGACCACCTGCGCCAGCTTCGTCGCGATGGTGCGGACCTCGGCGATATCGGGGCCGCTGACGCGGTACTGCACTGGCCAGCCGACCGGCGGGCCGAGTTCGAGCGGCGAGACACGCCCGACCACATTGGGGAAGTCCTTGGCGAGAAGGGCCTCCAGCTTCTTCCGCAGCCGCTCGCGCGCCATCACATCCTTGGCGACGATCACGGCCTGGCTGAAGAAGTCGTTGGGCAGCTGCGCATTCAGCGGCAGGTAGAAGCGGATAGCGCCGCGGCCGACATAGGTGCTCCAGCGCTCGACATCGGGATCGCCCTTCAACGAAGTCTCGAAGCGGTTGACCATGTCCTCGCTCGCATAGATTGAGGCGTTCTGCGGCAGCGTGAGATCGACGAGCAGTTCCGGCCGGTCCGACGCCGGGAAGAACTGCCGCGGCACCAGCGGCAGCGCCAGGAGCGAGGCGGCGAACAGGCCGAGCGTGACCGCGATCGTGACCCAGCGCAGCTTGATCGCGCTTGCGAGAAAGCTTCGGAAGCCGCGTTCGACACGCCCCGGCTCCTTCTGCTGCGCGGAGGCTTCGGGCGCTTTCAGCATGGCGACGCCGAGCACGGGTGCGAACAGCACGGCCACGAACCAGGAGACGACCAGCGCGATCGTCACCACCGCGAAGAGCGAGAAGGTGTATTCGCCGGCCGAGCTCGCGGCGAAGCCGATCGGCACGAAGCCGGCGATCGTCACCAGCGTGCCGGCCAGCATCGCGGTGGCGTATTTCTCGAAGGCAAAGGTCGCCGCCTTCATCTTCTCCTCGCCGGCGGCGAGTCGCGTGACCATGGCGTCGGTCGTGGTCATGGCGTCGTCGACCAGCAGCGCGAGCGCGATGATCAGAGCGCCGAGCGAGATGCGCTGCATGTCGATGCCGGCGACCAGCATGCAGGCGAAGACGATGGCGAGCGTCAGCGGGATCGCGAGAGCCACGACGAGCCCCGGCCGCACGCCCAGGCTGATGAAGCTGACGACGAGGATGATCCCGACGGCTTGCCAGAGCGACATCATGAAATCGTCGATCGCGTGCGAAACCGTCACCGCCTGGTCGGCGACGAGATAGGGCTCGATGCCGAGCGGCAGGCCAGCGGTGACCCCGGCCATCGCCTTCTTGATGTTGTTACCGAGCGCCAGGATGTCCCCGCCCTCGCGCATGGCGATGCCCAGCCCGATCGCGTCACGCCCGTTCACGCGAAACATCGGCGTCGGAGGATCAGCATGGCCGCGCCTGATAGTCGCTATGTCGGCAAGCCGCACCATCCGGTCGCCGACCGGGAAATTGATGCCGAGCAGATCCGCCTCCGATTGGAAGGCGCCGGAGACGCGCACCGAGAACTTCTCGTCCTGCATCTGCACCTCACCGGCCGGTCGCACGACATTTTGGGCCTGCAGAGCCCCGAGCAACGCCGAGCGATCGAGGCCGAGATTGGCCAGTTCCCTGACCGAGAACTCGATGAAGATGCGCTCGTCCTGCGCGCCGACGATCTCGATCTTCGAGACGTCTGGCACGAGCAGCAACCGCGAACGGATCGCCTCGACATGGTCGCGCAGATCGCGGCTGGTGAAACCGTCCGAGGTGAAGCCGTAAATGATGCCGAAAGTGTCGCCGAAGCGGTCGTTGAAGAACGGCCCGAGCGTGCCAGCCGGCAACGTGTGCCGCATGTCGGCAATCAGGTTGCGCACCCGGTACCAGGTGTCCTGGACCTGGCGGCCGGGAACGTCGCCCTTGAGGTTGACGAAAATCGTCGTCACACCCGGCCTGGTGAAGCTGCGCACGCTGTCGAGCCCGGGGGTTTCCTCGAGCTGCCGTTCAAGGCGTTCGGTCACCTGGCTCAACGTGTCTTCCATCGTGGCGCCGGGCCAGATCGCAGAGACCACCATTGTCTTGATGACGAAGGCCGGATCCTCGTTGCGGCCGAGCTTGATGAAGGCGAAGACCCCGGCAGCGACCGCAATGATCATGAGGTAGATCACGACCGAGCGGCTCTTCAGCGCCCATTCCGAGAGGTTGAAGCTCATCGCGGCTCCGCTCCGATCAAGCGTACGCGCTGGCCTTCACGTAGAAGCCCGGCACCAGCGGTGACGACAATGTCGCCTATGTCCAATCCCTTGGAGATCTTGGCGGCCGCCGGGTCCGCGCTCGCGACATCGAGCTTGCGCAGCGAAACGGTCAGTTTCTCAGGGTCGACCACCCATACGCCGGTGGCCTGGTCGCGCCGCGCCAGCGCCGTCGCGGGGATGGTGATGGCCCCGCCCTCGGCGCCACGGATCGAGCCCGAGACGGCTGCGCCGAGACGGAAGGCCGGGGACGGGTCCGTGAGGCCGACCCTGATCCGGAAAGTCCGAGTCACGGGATCGGCCTGCGGCGCGATCTCGCGCACCCGGCCGGTCGCCTCCGCACCGGCCTCCCCGGCCAGGGCGACGCGCACCTGCATATCGGGCGTGAGCTGTCGCGCCAGATCGGCCGGAATCTCGAAGACCGCGTCGCGGCCCTCCCGCCGCGCCAGCTGGACGATCATACGGCCGGCTGAAACGACTTCCGAAGGTTCCGCGCCGACGCGCGTGACAACGCCCGGCGCATCGGCCTTCAGCGTTGTGAAGCCGACGACGTCCTCCGCAGACCGGACCCGTGCCTGGGCCGCGTCGACCTGGGCGCGCGCGGCGGTGAGCGCCTGTTGTGCGCTCTCGAAATCCGCCTGCGTCGTGATGTGGCGTTCGAGCAGATGGCTCTGCCGCTGGAACTGGTTTTCCGCCTTGCGCAGATTGCCCTGCGCCGCGGTCAACGCGGCCTGA
>JARYGW010000064.1:0-10189 GCA_033792295.1 Allobosea sp. | reverse complement strand
GCGGAGATCGTTGAGCTCGTTCTCGGGGTCGAGTCGCGCGACGGTCTCCCCCTCGCGGACGGTCGCGCCAAGACCGACCAGGCGTTCCGCCAGGCGACCGCCGATGCGGAAGGCCAGCGACGCCTGGTCCTGCGCCTCGATATGGCCAGTGAAGGCGAGATCGGGCGCCTGGCGTGGCGGCTCGACGGTCACGGTCCGGACGAAGCGAACCGGCGCCGGGGCCTCCTTCTCCTCACGGTTGCAGGAGGCGACAGCGAGCGCGATGGCGGTCACGACCGCAAGACGGCCCAGCCGCGATGAAGCCTCGCTGTGCCTCATGCCCGCTCCCTCGCAGCCTCCTGCCGCTGCAGCGGCGCACCCTGGCATCCCAAGCCTTGCCTCTGCATCGAACCCTTCCCCTGACGGCCGCGCCCCCGCATGCCAACGGACGCGTCTACGGCCCGCAAAGCCCTTTCAGGACGACACAGAGAGGCTAGCAACCCCGAAGAAAAGGCGGATCAGCTCAGAATCCCAACTCTGGGCTGGTCATCCCATTGTTGGAAAAGGCCGAGTTCCCTGGGGTCAGGGCAGGCGGTTCTCGAGCCGCGGTGCGCGCAGGGCGAAAGCGACAGGCAGCAGCAGCAATAATCCAACGGCAGCGACCGCGGCCATCACCAGGTAGATCTGCTCCCCCCAGCTTTCGTAGAGCCGGCCGGACAGCGTCGACAGAACGGCCATCACGCCGGCCCACCCGCCGGCGAGCCAAGCCTGGGCGCGCGCCTGCATGCTGCCCGGAGCCAGTCTCGTCAGCAGGAAGATGCTGGCAAGATGAGTGGCCCCGAAAGTCAGGCCCTGCGTCACCTGAAGGCACATCAGGGTGGAGAGGTCGGGATCCCGCGACATCGCTCCCCAGCGCAGGATCGCCGTCGCGGCCGACGCCACCAATAGGCCGGCTGCGCTCGCGGCTCCGTTCATGCGGTAGCCCCGGCATGAAAACACGGCGACCTCGGACAGGACGCCGAGAGCCCAGAGACCGCCCATCGCGGCGCCGGAAGTCCCGATCGTCTGCCAGTGCAGCGTGCCGAAACCGTAGAACGCCGCGTGGCTCGCCTGCACGAACGCGGCACCTGCAATCGTGCAGACGAGAAGCAGCGGATGCGCCGGCCATACGGCGCTGTGCGCATCGTCTCGCGGGCGGTTCACGGTACCCGTTATGCAACGGGCAGCGGCAACGGCGGTGAGAATCGTCGAGACCAGCAACAGCACAACGATCGCGTCAGTCGAGAACCATTCGAGCGACCAGCCGGCCGCGAGATTGGCGGCGGCGAAGCCGAGCGATCCCCACAAGCGGATACGGCCATAGGCGAGTTCCGACCGCGGGGCCCCGGCGAGGCGGCCGAGAGTCATCACATCGGCCAGCGCGATCAACGGTCCCTGCGCCAGGGCGATGGCGATGACGACGAAGAGGATCGGCCAGAAGCCGCGCGCGACGGTCAGGAGACCGGTGCCAGCCACAACCAGCATGGCGCACAGCGTGAGCGCCACCGCAATGCGCCCGCTGCGGTCGGCGAGCGCTCCGACCGCGGGATTGGCCACGACCCGGATCAACAATGGGGTCGCCAGGATGACGCCGATCGCGTCGCTATCGAGCGACTGCGCCTGGAGCCACAGCGGGAAGAACGGAAGATTGACCCCGAGCTCGAAAAACAGAATTGCGTAAAGAAGCGAAAGCCGCCCGGTGGGCACGCCTGTCATCAGGCCCACTCCCCGAGCAGCGGGTTTGGGCTGGGCCGGTCAGATGGCCGCGTTTTCGGGCGTGATGGAAGCCGCACCGGTCAACCCTGGCCCAGCCCTTCCCGTTCATCGGCGAAGGAGCGGACGATCCCGCGCTCGCGCGCCTCGGTCGGGCTGTAGCCGAACTCCCGCCGGAAGGCCCGGCTGAAGGTCGAGTGATCGACGAATCCAACCTCGTTTCCAATGGCGTGGATGGAGAGCGTTTCACGCTGGGAACTCAGGCGGAGATGCGCCTCGCGCAAGCGCTCTCTATTAATGAAATGAGCCACTCCGCCGCTGTTCTCGAAAAGCCGATACAGTTTCGAGCGAGACATCGCCAGCAGGCGGACCAGCCGCTCGGGACCGAAATCCGGGGCGGCCATGTTCTGACGCACGACGGCGCGCGCCCTGTCGATGAGAGCCGCCCCCAAGGCGGAGCGCGCAGGCTCCTGACAGGTCGATAGGGACGTGATGCAGGCCGCGATGAGGGCCCTTGTCGGCATCTCCAGGTTTGCGGCGTGCTCCGGGGTGACGTGAGGCAGATGCCGCACAAGGCCGTCCATATAGTCGCTGAGCAGCGGTGCGAAATCCGGGCTCACCTCGACACCGTGGGCTCCATCGAGGCGCTGCTCATCGACCGGGCGCTGATCACGCGGCAGATAGAGGGTGATAACCTCGCTGTCCTGCGCCTGGCCCTCATAGGGCAGCGCCAGCGAACGAAAACTCAGCTCTCCCCGCGCCGAGCCATCCGCGCGCGCCAGCACCACACACCAATGGTTCAGATAGGATTTGGGGTGGTGCCGCCATTGCCGGCCCGGCGCGCCCGAATAGACAACACGTGTCAGAACAAGCTCCCCCAGGGTCCAAGACGAGAATGCAGCGGCAAATCCCGCCGACCGCTCCCCTGTCGGAAGAAGCTCGATCGTGTCCTTGTGCAAGGAGCGCCAGGCGTCGAACTGGTCCTTCGCCTGAAGCTCCATGGTGCAAAACTGCGCCACTGAAAACATGCTGACGTCCTTCCTCACCCCACCATGAGAGAAAGTCGGCATTAGATACTCCAATTACTCTGCGTTTTTGCGCAGGGCACAAAAGCAGACTCTGATCCTAACACTGATCGCATTTGGACGAAATTGATCTAAATCAACAGGGCATTCCGAAAGTAGATTTATCCAACAATTGAATTATCGCGGAATATCCGTCAATATTGGCTTTCGCCGCCCGACCCGTCAACCCTATGGTATCGTTGCGGCATCGAAGACTCGGATTGGCGCGGTGACCAGAAGAGTCGCGGCCGAGCTGATCGCCCCCGCCGCCGCCACGGGAGCCGGAACGTCGAAATCGGTGATCACCTGTCCCTGCAGCAGCCGGTCGCCGATGAGGCGCACCGCATCCGGGCTCGCCGCGAACAGGTCGTGGTTGAGGCGGTCGCCCGCATTGATCGCGGAGAGGTCGATCACAGTGATCCCGGAGAACCCGGCAAACTGGTTGCGGTATTCCTCCTGCGTCGGGTCGATGCCGCCGAGCCGCGTCGCACCGCGCGCGATGAAGCGGGAGACCTGCAGCGCCCGGTCGTGCTGGGCCGTAAACAGCGTGATCTGCGGTCGCTTCGGCCCCATATCCTCGATCTGACGGCGGAAGACGCCGACATCGAGATCCGGCGACGCCAGGATGAGATTGGTGATCTTGCGCGGAACGCCGCCGCTTTTGAGCGCGATCTGCCGGACCGCCTCCACGGCGGGCCAGCTTCCCATCGAATGGGCCAGGATCACGATCTCCCGGACAGAGGGGGCGGCGGTCGCGACGCCCAGCAGGTCCGCGAGGTCGGAGCGCGAATAGGACGCATTGTCGAAGTCGCGGCTGTAGTCGAGCAGGTAGCCGCGCGAGGGCCAGGAGAAGAGAACCGGCGAGGCATCGGCGTCGGCATCATGCGCCAGTTGCGCGAAGCGGAAGACGGCTCGGTCGAACGGCGTATTGAAGCCGTGCACGAACACGAACACACGCTTCGAGCGTCCGCTCGTCGACCTGAACCAGTCGGCGAGCTTGGCTTTCGGCAGCGCCGCGGAGGTGGTGACGGCGAAATCCGTGGCGGGATTCGCGGGAACCGATCGTGGGAGCTGGATGCTGCCGACCTCGCGGTTGCGCGGGATCGAGACGACGATATTCCTGAACGAGACGCCCTCGCCCCGCTCGCCGCTGAACAGGACGCCGGCATCGGCGGAGGGGGCGCGCGTCGTCGCCGCCAGCATGTTGACGTTGTCGGTGCCGGGAACGGGCGCCACCGGCTCCAGGAGCCCGCGCGGCGTCGATGCGCAAGCCGCCAGACCGGCGGCGAGCGCGACGAGCAGGAGCCAGGACAAACGCGCGCGAGCGGGGCGCTGGCACCGCTCCAGCCATGTCACGCCGTTCATCTCGACGCCTCGAACATCCCTTCCCCCGCATCCTGGCCCTGGTCCGGCATCGTTCCGCCCCGGTCGATCATCGGCCGACAAAGGCCTACCCCGCGGCGGACCGTAGAAAGCCACCCCGCTGGCGGCAAGCCCACACCTCGCCTGCGGGCGCGAGGAAGGAGACTTTGGGACAGAAGGCCCAAAGTTTGGGATTCTCTGCCGATGCTCTCCCGGCTCCCGGACTTAAGGTTCCATCATCAAGCTCGGAGTTTTGCGGGTGCCGGAGTCTTCGGCACATCGGCCGCGGGTTTGCTGCTGAAAGCCTGAGCTCAAGGGGGGAATGCGATGACCACTGCTACCATCGCGCCGAAAACGACCATGCAGAGATTTCTCGACACCGTCGAGAAGGTGGGAAACATGGTTCCCCACCCCATTGTCATCTTCCTGATCCTGATCGGTATCGTCATTGCCCTCTCGGCTGTGCTGGGACTGTTCGGCACCGCCGTCACCTACGAGCGGATCAACCCCGATACCCATAAAATCGAAGCGGCGAGCACGGCGATTCAGAGTCTGCTGACCATCGACGGCATCCGCTTCATGTATTCGTCGCTGATCCCGAATTTCATGAGCTTCACGGCCGTCGGGCTGATGATCGTCGCGATGATCGGCGCCGGCGTCGCCGAAGAATCAGGGCTCGTCACCACGCTGATCCGCAAGCTTGTGATCGTCTCGCCGCACTGGGCGCTGACTTATATCCTCGCCTTCGTCGGCATCCTCGCCAGCATCGCGGCCGATGCCGGCTATCTCGTCCTGATCCCGCTCGCCGGCATTGCCTATCTCGCTGTCGGCCGCCATCCGGTCGCGGGCCTGGCGCTCGGCTTCGCAGCGGTCGCCGGTGCCTTCACCGTCAACATGCTGATCAAACCGCTCGATGCGGTTCTGGTCGAGTTCACCAACGACGCTGCCCGCCTTGTCGACCCCAATCGCACGATCGGCCTCGCATCCAATCTCTGGTTCTCGATCGCCTCGGTGCTGTTTCTGACCGTCATCATCGCGTTCATCACCGACAAGATGATTTCGCCGCGCCTGGGCACCTACGATCCGAAGCTGGCGGCCGAGGGAACAGTCACCGAGCAAGGCGCCGTGCTGTCCGAGGCGGAGTCGCGCGGTCTTCGTTTCGCCGGTTTCGGCCTCCTCGGACTGATCGCGGTGTTCTGCCTCCTCACGCTCCCCGCGGGCGCGCCCCTGCGTAATCCGATCACCGGAGAGTTGATCGGCAACTCGCCCTTCATGAACGGCCTGATCGCGCTCATCATGCTGATGTTCCTGGTCACCGGTTGGGCCTATGGCGTCGGCGCCGGCACGCTGAAGACGCTGGCGGAGGTCATCGCCGCGATCGAGAAATCGATCAAAAGCATGGGCGGCACGATCTTCCTGTTCTTCGTGCTCAGCCAGTTCGTCGCCTACTTCACCTACACCAATATCGGCACGGTCATGGCGCTGAGCCTTTCGGGCGTGCTCCAGGCCGCCAATATCGGCGCCCTGCCGCTGCTGCTCGGTTTCATCGTGGTGGTCGCGATCATCGACCTGCTTCTCACTGGCGCGATCGCGAAATGGGCGATCTTCGCCCCCGTCTTCGTGCCCCTGCTGATGAAGCTCGGCGTCGAGCCGGAAGCCGTGCTCGCGGCCTATCGCATCGGCGATTCGCCGATGAACGCGATTACCCCGCTCAACGCCTATTTCGCCCTCGTGGTCGGCTTCATCCAAAGATACGACAGGAATGCCGGCGTCGGCACCGTGGTCTCGCTGATGCTGCCCTATGTCGTGTGGATGTTCGTGCTTTGGACGGCTCTGTTCGCCGTCTGGAAGATGCTCGGCCTGCCTTGGGGGCTCTGAGCCCCATCGCAGCTCCCCGTCACCACCTCAATTCGCCCGGATGCAGATCATGACGACACCCGCCACTCCCCTCGACGTCGAAGCCGCCATCGCGCATCTCATGCGCTTCCTCTCGGTCGAGGGCGTGACCGGCAAGGAAGCCAATATCGGCGCTGCCGTCAGTAAAGCACTGAAGGCAGTCGGCGTGCCGGCTTCGGCCATCCGCTTCGACGATGCCAACAAACGCATCCCACTGCCGACCGAGACCGGCAATCTCATCGTCGACCTGCCCGGCACCAAGGCCGGTCCGCGGCTGCTGTTCTCGACCCATCTCGACACCGTGCCGCTCTGCGCCGGGGCCAAGCCGAAGCGCGAGGGTGACCGCATCGTCTCTGACGGCACCACCGCGCTCGGCGGCGATGCCCGCACCGGCGTGGCGCTGCTCGTCGTGCTGGCCGAGACGCTGATCAAGAACAAATTGCCCCACCCGCCGATCACGCTGCTGTTCACGGTACGCGAGGAAAGCGGGCTGCACGGCGCGCGCGAGCTGAATCCGAAGGACCTCGGCGGCGCCGTCATGTGCGTCAATGTCGACGGCCAGCTCGCCTCCGAATTGCTGATCGGCGCGGTCGGCCAGGAGAACTGGGAAGTCGAGATCACCGGCAAGGCCTCCCATGCCGGCGTCGCGCCCGAAAAAGGCATCTCGGCGACGCTCGTCGGCGCAATCGCACTGGCGGAAGCTCGCCGCGAGGGCTGGTTCGGCAAGATCGTGAAGTCCGATGGCCGCGGCACCAGCAATGTCGGCATCTTCGGCGGCAAGGGCGGCACGGTCGCCGCCGGCGACGCGACCAATGTCGTCACCGACTATGCTTACATCCGCGGCGAGGCGCGCAGCCCCGAAGCCGCTTTCGCCACCAAGATCGCCGAGGCCTTCAAGACCGCCTTCGCCAAGGCGCAAGGCGAGGTGAAGGACGATGGCGGCGAGACGGCGAAGGTAACATTCACCCACAAGCCGGCCTATCCACCCTTCGAGCTCGCCAAGGATTCGGCTGTGGTCAAGCGCGCTGCCAAGGCGCTCGGCATCCTGGGTATCGAACCGAACTACCTGTTCTCCAATGGCGGTCTCGATGCCAACTGGCTCGACAAGCACGGCGTCCCGACCATCACGATCGGCGCCGGCCAGGCTGAGATCCATACGATCAAGGAATACGTGAATCTCACCGAGTACGAAAAGGGCTGCCGTCTCGGCATCCTGATGGCGACGCTCGAAGACTGAGACCCTTCAAACGGGTCTGCGGCCGAGAACACCCCAAGGAGCTGATGCGTGAGTCCGATCGCCTATACCGGCATCATCGTCGCCATTACCGTGGTCCTGTTCGTCACGAACAAGGTGCCTGTCGTGCTCGTCGCGATGGGCACGGCGCTCGGCCTCTGGGCGACCGGCGTGCTCACCCTGCCTCAGGCGCTTGCCGGGCTTGGTGATCCCGCCGTCATCTTCATCGCCTCACTGTTCGTCGTCAGCTCCGGGCTCGAGGTTACGGGCGTCACCGCCTGGGCCGGCCAGCTCCTGATCAAGGGGGCCGGAGAGGAAAGCCGGACGCGGCTCCTGCTGCTGATGATGGGGCTGGTGTCACTTCTGGTCGCGCTGATCAGCCTGAACGGTGCGGTCGCCGCGCTTCTGCCGGTCGTGGTCGTCACAGCCGTCCGCCTGCGACGCAACTCCTCGCAATTGCTGATGCCGCTGGTCTTCGCCGGACATGCCGGCTCAATGCTCGCTTTGACCGGCACACCGGTGAACGTGCTGGTTTCCGAGGCCGGGCTCGATGCCGGCGTCGGCGGCTTCGGCTTCTTCGAGTTCGCGCTGGCCGGCATCCCGCTACTCGCCGGCACCATGGCGATCATCATCCTGTTCGGGGAGAAACTTCTGCCCCAGCGCAACGGCGCGACCATGCCCGCCGATTTCAGCCGCCACGCCAGGACGCTGGTCGAGCAATACGGGCTGGCGAGCGGCGTCCATCAACTACGCGTCCGCGCGACCAGCCCCTATGTCGGGAAGCGCTCCGACGAAGTCGAGCTCAGCACATGGTCCGGGCTCCAGCTCGTTGCGGTCCAGGATGGCGACACGGCGGGGCCGCTGCGTCGCACGACGATCGCCGAGGGGGACCATCTGCTGCTGCGCGGCGATGCCGAGGCCGCGGCCAATTTCGCGGCGCAGATGCACCTCGCGTTCCGCGAGGAAGGCGCGGGCGATGGTGAAGAAACCCTGTTCAACCGCCGCTCCGGCCTGGCCGAGGTGGTGATCCCGCCTCGCTCAGGCCTGATCGGCCAGACCGTGTTCCCCGGCATGGTCACCGAAAGCGGCGACCTCATCATCCTGGCCGTGCAACGCGGCGCGAGCGAGGCTCCGAACGCCGGCAAAGCCAAGACGGCCGGCGTCGTGCTGCAGGCCGGCGACACCATGCTGCTGCAGGGCACCTGGAAGGCGCTCGACACCCATCTCGATGATCCCGACGTCCTCGTCGTCAGCTCCCCGGAACTGGTGCGGCGCCAGGCCGTGCCGATGGGTCCGGGCGCCAAGCAGGCGATCATCATCCTGTTGGCGATGGTCGTGATGCTGGCCACCGGCATCGTTCCGTCTGCCGTGGCGGGCCTGCTGGCGGCCGGTGCGATCATCCTGTGCGGCATTATGACCGTCGAGCAATCCTACCGCGCGATCAGCTGGACGACCGTGATCCTCGTCGGCGCGATGATGCCGCTCTCGACCGCGATGATCCAGACCGGCGCAGCGAAGATGCTGGCCGACCACCTCGTTTCGATGGTGGGCGAGGCCGGGCCGACCGCGCTGCTCGCCGGCCTGTTCGTCCTGACCGCGGTGCTGGGCCAGCTCATCAGCAATACCGCGACGGCGCTGATCGTCATCCCGATCGGGGTTGCCGCAGCCACCGCCATGGGTATCTCGCCGCGGCCGGTGCTGATGAGCACGGCGGTCGCCGCAGCCGGCGCCTTCCTGACGCCGATTGCGACGCCGACCAATCTGATGGTGATGGGACCCGGCGGCTACGTCTTCAGCGATTACTGGAAACTCGGGTTGCCGCTGCTGATCTGGTTCTTCGTCGTGGCGGTCTTCATCGTGCCCCTGATCTGGCGCTTCTGAATTTCGCAAGCAACCGAAGCGATGGCGGCACGCTCCTCCGGCTCTTTTAATTGACCCTCGTCAATCAAAGGCACAGGCAGATAATCTTACCGCTTCCACAAAAAACGAAGACACCGGCTGGAGTTCGATTACCGAATTCTGCTCCGATTGGAAACGATCGCGAGCATTGGCATGGCAATGGTACTAGGAGCTATAGCTCCACCGAGCACAAATAACGATCAAGGTAATTGACGAGATGCAGATGGAACGCAGATCATTTTTGATTTCACTTATCGGCGGCGCGCTGATTGCCGCGACAGTAAAGACGGCGCCCGTCGAGGCACGATCCGCAGTGGCAGCAAGCGCGCTCGACACGCTGGATGCCGAATTCACGCAAGGCCCGCCGCAGCCGCGGTCATCGGGCGCGGCTACCCTTCCCGCTCGGCCAGAAAATCCGCGGCCGCGCCGGAAGAACTGGCATCGCTATCGCCAACGCAACCGCCGGCCGCTGCCCCCGCCACCCCGGCACCGCGGGCGCCGCTGACGGCAAATCGGAACAGCCTCTGTCGCAGTGGCGGGGCGTAAAGAACGCCGCCCATGCCCCAGAGCTGATTGCGTCCGCATTGCAGCGTGCCGCGCTGCTTCGCAGTATCGAGCATGCCGGCGCCGGCCGGCCATGAAGCGCGACAGATGCGCTGGCGCTGCAATATCTTCGGCGGCGGGCGCCAGTCCGGCCACTCCGCCTTGCAGCTGACCTGAACCTGGCCGGACCAAGTGAAGCCTTCGCGACAACGCCGATGTCGTAGCGCAAGGCGCGGCCGTTGTCCTGCATGAAGCCGTCAATCCGCGCGCGGATGTCGGCAACGCTCTCGATCCCGACGCGTTCGACGAATTCGCCCCTCGGCTCGACGCCCTCAACGCGCACGACGTCACGAGGGCATCTGACGGGCCGTCACGGGCCGACGAACCGGCGACGGCCTTCAACTGCACCAGAACAGACGCGGGCCAGCGCAGGAGGAGCCCGAAAAGAGTCCCCCTGTCG
>JARYGW010000649.1:0-523 GCA_033792295.1 Allobosea sp. | reverse complement strand
CGCGCGCGTGCGGTGACATTCGCACGGTCAGCGCCGGAACCGATCTCCTGCGACAGGATGCGCCTACAAGCGGGCTGCTGCACATACTGCTCGACGGCTGGGCGGCCCGCTACAAGATCATGGAAGAGGGGAGCCGCTTCATCCCCGCGTTGGCGGTGCCTGGCGACATTTGCGATCTCGACGCGCTTCGGTTCGATCAGCTCGACTACGGCGTGACGATGCTCTCGGCGGGCAAAGTCGCGGTGCTGCCGCGCCAGCGCGCTGATGCGCTGTTTGTAAATAGGCGTCGAACCGGGACCCCCGATCGGCGTCTAAAAGGGACCCCCTCATGGCACTGGCGGGCGTCGATGCTGGGCGCACCGTTCGCGCTGCTTGCGGCGTAGGGAGGGCGTAGCCCGACCGGAGGCGCAAGCAGCGCGAACCGATCCTCTTATTCTGACGTCAGCTGCGGTTCTTGAAGCGCCAGCTGTCGTTGCCGGTCTCGACGATGTCGCAGTGATGGGTGATGCGGTCGAGGAGCGCA
>JARYGW010000648.1:289-530 GCA_033792295.1 Allobosea sp. | reverse complement strand
TCGAAAAGGCGGGCGCATGACCGGCATTTCCAGCGTCCTCATCGCCAATCGCGGGGAGATCGCCGTCCGCATCCTGCGCTCGGTTCGCAAGGCCGGCATGAAAGGGATCGTCGTTCACCATGCGGTCGACGCCGATACGCCGGCGGTCAAACGCGCCGACGTGGCGATCGAGATCACCGGCCCGTCGCCGGTCGCGGCCTATCTCGATGGAACCCAAATCATCGCGGCGGCGAAAGCAGCT
>JARYGW010000648.1:0-279 GCA_033792295.1 Allobosea sp. | reverse complement strand
ATCCATCCGGGGTATGGCTTCCTTTCGGAAAATGCCGAATTCGCCAAGGCCTGCGAGGCCGCCGGGATCGTCTTCATCGGACCACGGCCTGAAACGATCGAACTGATGGGCGACAAGATCCGCGCCCGCAATTTCGTGGAGAAACGGGGCTTTCCGGTCGCGCCGTCGGCGATTGAAGATGACGATCCCGCAACCTTCGCGCAGCGCGCCCGTGCGGTCGGCGCTCCCTTGCTCATCAAGCCCTCGGCCGGCGGCGGCGGCAAGGGCATGCGCATCGTG
>JARYGW010000647.1:0-530 GCA_033792295.1 Allobosea sp. | reverse complement strand
AAACGATGCAGCCGATGCCGAGGCGATCTGCGAGGCGGTACAGCGGCCGAACATGCGATTTGTAACGGTCAAGAGCGAGGAGCAGCAGGCCTCAGCGTTGGTATTCCGCACCCGCGACCTGCTGGTCGGCCAGCGCACACAGACGATCAACGCGATCCGCGGGCATATGACTGAGTACGGTTGGGTGGCACCGAAAGGGCCTTCCTGGGTGACAATGCTGGGTGAGCTGATTGACGACGAGGTCGGTGCGTCACTGCCGAATGCAGCACGGGAGATGTTCCGGGTTATGCTCGACATGCTCGAGAAACTCGATTGTCAGATTGCAGACCTCGACAAGGAGATCGCTCGGCGCGCCCGTGAAGATGAGGTTGCTCGCCGGCTGATGACCATTCCAGGCATCGGGCCGATTGCGGCGACAGCGATCGCGGCATTGGCACCGGCAGCGCAAACATTCAAACGCGGCCGTGACTTCGCTGCCTGGCTCGGGCTCACACCCCTGCAGAAATCAACGGGTGGAAAGACCAAGCTGG
>JARYGW010000646.1:0-532 GCA_033792295.1 Allobosea sp. | reverse complement strand
ACATAAGCAGCCGAAGGTCTGCGCCTGGTTGGCAAGGCATCCCCGATGGACCTTCCACTGCAAATTCCGAGGCAATCCGCCCCCTGATTCCGAAATGATCTCGCCCCCCAGTTCCGAGAATTAGTCGCCCCCTTGTTCCGAGATGATGCCGCCCCCTTCGGAGGGGGTGTGGCGTGGGTGTTCTGCCGGTGTGAAGTTCCTTCCGTCGATGGTGATGGGGAAGGAACGGGATGCCTGCGGAGAGACTGGAGATGCGGCGTGTCCGCGAGATACTGAGATATCGGGCCGAGCAAGGACTGGGCCATAAATCAATTGCGGTTCGGGTCGGGGCAGCACCGTCGACGGTGCGCGAGACGCTGCGGCGGGCGACGGCTGCAGGGCTTTCGTGGCCGTTGGACGACGACATGAGCGATGCCGTTTTGGAAGCGGCGCTCTACAAGGCGGCCGGGACGAAGACGGGTCATCGCCGGGCCCCCGAGCCGGACTGGGCTGAGGTGCATCGCGAGCTGAAGCGCAAGCATGTGACGCTGCA
>JARYGW010000645.1:281-536 GCA_033792295.1 Allobosea sp. | reverse complement strand
GGGCAATGTCGAGCTGCTCGTCACTGTCGTCACCAAGCGGGCGCAGTGCGCCGCCGCAATCGGGACAGGTGCAGCTGCCGGCCTCGGGCTCGATCCGCCGTTCGGCGCGCGGCAGATGGTCGGGCAATGCGCGCACCGGCGATACCCGTTCGGCAGGTGCTCTATCCGCGGTGCGGCTGTCCGCGACCTCGGCCTCGCCTTCGAGCTCTTCCAGGGCAAGCTCGAGCTGTTCGATCTGGAGCGCGAGCTTCTCCG
>JARYGW010000645.1:0-271 GCA_033792295.1 Allobosea sp. | reverse complement strand
ATGCTGGAAGAGGCTGGTTCCGACACCCCGAACGCCTAGCAAAACAGGGCTCAAGATGCCAGTAAAACCCTCACTAATCCGCCACTTTTTACCCTGCGAGCAGGGGCGCTGCAGTGCGTTCGGGACGCCGCCAGTCGATGCCTTCGAGCAGCATCGAAAGCTGCGCCGCGGTGAGGCTGACCTTGCCCGCCTTGGTGATCGGCCAGATGAACCGGCCGCGGTCCATGCGCTTCGAGAACAGGCACAGGCCCTGGCCGTCATACCAGAGCAG
>JARYGW010000644.1:0-538 GCA_033792295.1 Allobosea sp. | reverse complement strand
GTGCCTTCATTGATGGCGGATGGGCATCTCTGTCGGGCGATCCCGCCAATGGGGGGCAGGGGCTCCCCTTCATCCTGCAGCTTTGGCTCGACGAGATGATGGCGTCGGCGAACCTGTCTTTCGGTCTCTTCGCCGGGCTGACGCGGGGTGCGGCTGAAGCGATTGCCGCGCATGCCAGCGATGCTCTCAAGGAAATCTATCTGCCGCGGCTCGTCAGCGGCAAATGGACCGGCGCGATGGCGCTGACCGAAAGCAACGCGGGCAGCGATCTCGCGCAGCTCAAGTCCAAGGCCACGCCCAATGCCGATGGCAGCTACGCCATCTCGGGCACCAAGATCTTCATTTCGTCCGGCGACCATGATTTTGGCGGTAACATCGTCCATCTCGTGCTGGCGCGCCTTCCCGATGCGCCTCCGGGGGTGAAGGGGATCAGCCTTTTCCTTGTCCCCAAATTCATTCCCGGCGCGGACGGCGGCTTCACCGTCCGCAACGCGATGTCGGTCGGCGCGCTCGAAGAGAAGATGGGCATCCATGCCCA
>JARYGW010000643.1:0-549 GCA_033792295.1 Allobosea sp. | reverse complement strand
CAGCACCGCGCTGGTTACTCGGAACGAGAGAACGCCCCGGTCGCACCGGGGCGTTCTGCATTTCGAGCGCAGGCTTTCCCCAATTAACGTAAGGCTTTGGTGAGACCTGCCTGCCAGACTCGGATTCGAGACCGGACCGGAGCCAACCCATGTCGCTTTCGCTGATCATCATGCTCGGCGTCGTCCCCTTCGCCATGGCCTATGCCGCGGCGAGCGACCTCGTCTCGATGACGATCTCGAACCGGCTGTGCCTTTCGCTGGTCGCGGCCTTCGCGCTTTGCGTCGCGCTTCTGGGTCTCAGCCTCACCGACATTGCCTGGCATCTGGCGGCCGGGTTCACCGTGCTCGTCGGCGCTTTCGGCCTTTTCGCCGCCGGCTGGATCGGCGGCGGCGATGCCAAGCTCGCCGCGGCGACGGCGCTGTGGTTCGGCTTCGACCAGCTCATGCCTTACCTGCTGCTTTCGAGCGCCGGCGGCGGCCTGCTCACCCTGCTCATCCTGTGGCTGCGCACGCAGCCTCTGCCTGTCGTCGCCGCGAACTGGACCTGGG
>JARYGW010000642.1:0-575 GCA_033792295.1 Allobosea sp. | reverse complement strand
AGGAGCCGCTCAAGATCAACACGACGCTCTCCAAGGCCGAACGAACCGAGAAGGCCCGCGCCATCATGGCGAAGGTAGGCTTGAGGCCCGAGCATTACGCCCGCTATCCGCATATGTTCTCGGGCGGCCAGCGCCAGCGCATCGCGATCGCGCGTGCTCTGATCCTCTCGCCCAAGGTTGTGGTGGCGGACGAGCCGGTCTCGGCGCTCGACATCTCGATCCAGGCGCAGGTGCTCAACCTGCTCGCGGATCTGCAGGACGAGCTGAAACTCGCCTATCTCTTCATCTCGCATGATCTCAGCGTGGTCCGGCACATCGCTCATGACGTGCTGGTGATGTATCTTGGCAATGCTATCGAGCATGGGCCGAAGGAGCGCATCTACGCCCGCCCGCTCCACCCCTACACGCAGGCGCTGCTCGCTTCGACGCCCCGTGTCGATGCCGGCAAGCGCGAGCGCATCATCCTGCGTGGCGAACTGCCGTCACCGCTCAATCCGCCGAAGGGCTGCGTGTTCTCGACGCGCTGCCCCTTCGTGAAGGATCGCTGCCGGGCCGAACGCCCGGAAAAGCGCGAG
>JARYGW010000641.1:0-577 GCA_033792295.1 Allobosea sp. | reverse complement strand
GGCCACTATCTATCGCTGCATTGAGCCAAACGGCTCCTTATGACACTTTTCTGTTCCGCTCAGCCGCACGACCCTTCAACACGGCGCTCACCGCGTTCACCGGCTTTCTCGAAGGCTCGGGCGGCAAGATCATCACCGTGCTCAGCCTCGCGGGCGGCATCGTCGGCCTTGCCTCAGGCCGCTTCAGTCTGGCCCAGGTCGCGATCCCCGTCGGGGTCGGGGTGGGGGCCGGCACCGGCGTTCCCATCGTCACTGCCGCGGTCACCGCGACCATCTGACCATTCGTTCGTCCGGCGCAGGCCTCAGCGTCTGACCGGATCCTTGGAGGGTGGTGTCTGCCATGCAGCGATACACGGTACCGGCGCATCTCGATGATCCTGAACTGATCGGCTTTTGGACGCTCGATGAGTTCATCGCGATGATCGTGCCCTTCGCCTGGGGTGTCCTGTCTCAACATATTCTGATTGGGCTCTTAACAAGCGTGCTGGCCTGGTGGGGATTGCGCAAGTTGAAGGCGGGACGCGCGGTCTCGTGGATCATCCATACGGCCTACTGGTATCTGCCGGGCTCGTTCATG
>JARYGW010000640.1:0-591 GCA_033792295.1 Allobosea sp. | reverse complement strand
CATAGCGCTCGACAGGCAAGGGCCGCAGAGCCGGACGATCGAGTTCCTCGAACAATTGACGCCGCGTGCAATTGACCCGACGCAAGACCCTGATGTCGTTGAGGTCACGGAGCAATTCCATGATCGCCGCATTGACCTCGGCGAGACTGTAAAAGACGCGCTGGCGCAGCCGTCCCAACAGCCAGCGCTCGACGATACGAACCGCGGCCTCCACTTTCGCCTTGTCGCGCGGCCGCCGCGGCCGTGTCGGAAGAACGGCGCTCCTATAGTGCGCCGCCATGGCGCAATAGGTCCTGTTGACCTGGGGATCGAAGTGGCACGCCTTGATGATCGCCACCTTGGCATTGTCGGGCACAAGAAGCGCTGGCGAACCGCCGAAGAACTCCAGCGCCTGAACATGGCATTCGATCCAGTCCGGAAGCGTCTCGGTCCAGCGCGCCTGCGCGAACGAAAGGCTGGACGCTCCCAGGACCGCCACGAACAGGTGTGCCTGCCGCGTCTTGCCCGACAGCCGGTCGACGACGACCGTCACCGTGTCGCCGGCATAATCGACGAACAGCTTGTCGCCGCTCGCATGCTCCTGCCGCATCG
>JARYGW010000063.1:0-18604 GCA_033792295.1 Allobosea sp. | reverse complement strand
GAGGCGGGGCCCTCGCCACGTTCGTGACGCGCCGCGAAGGTCCTAACTGCGAGCTTGAACGTCGGCATCGCGATAACCGCGGCGCCTTTTTGTACGCTCGAGCCGGCCGAGCGCGGCCGTCGCCTCTTTCGGCTCGTCGAAGGTCTCCATCATCGACTGGCCATTCGTTCCGATGCGGCCCCAATTCCGAATGAGCGACGCGCCGCCGAACAGCGTCGGCTGAAGTGCAAGCGCGTAGAAGCGCCGCATGTTCAGGTCCGGCTCAATGCGATGCAGGTGGAGCTGTTCGGGATCCTCGCTGGCCATGTCGTGAGTGTCGCTTCCTTCGGAAGCGGCGTCCAACGCCATCTATGAATCAATCTGGTCTGATCGATTCATCGGAGTGATCAATCCGTCGCACCAGCTTCGGCGCGATCCGCCTCTTGGTCGAGCCAGCTATGCGTCGCACTGGGGATGTGATCGATCCAAAGCCGCGAGGCGCTCTGGCATCGCGAGCAACTTCTGCGCGGCGGCGGTGATTGCCTCTGCGATCGTTGGATAGGTTTCCGCCGAGCTCACCGAAACGCCCCCCGGAAGCGTCACCGTCGCCTGATAGCCGTTGCCCTTCGGCGTCGCGGAGAGCGTAATTTCCGTCATCTCAATTCCCCTCCCGACGTTTGAGCCGCAATGGAATTGCAGGCGTTAGTGTTCTTGCTATCCGCGCCTTGAAGCGCCGCGAAATCGCAAGCTCGCCCGCCCATTGTCGGGAGCCGGGAAAAATCCGTCAGACAGACTTTCAAACTCGGCCTGGATGAACAATCGTCGAGGCTATTACAATGACGCGCGAAACGACGATGCCCTTTAATGAGTTCGGGTTTCAAGAAGTCGAATATGAAAGGTCGTATCGGCAGTTTGCGGCTCCTTTCCTGATCGAAGGAAATGCGGCGAGTAATCTATTCTTCATGCACGAGGCGCAAATCGGCTTGGATGCGAGAACGCCCTCGCACACCGCGCCCACGATCGGCTCGTCGCGAAGCTTTGCCAGCGGATCGATCTGATGGGCAAGGCGTTGGCCGCGGAGCGGCACGCTTGCTCGGATAGCTTAGACTATGCTTGGACCCTGATCCGCTGCCGTACGCGTTCGTAGAGCTGGACCTCGGCCTTGTGGAGCAGTTCGACGACGACCGCGAATTGCTGCCGATCGACATGGGTCGCCCAGCCGCCTTCGCAGCGCACGACGAGATAGTAATAGTCTCCGTAATCTTCCACACCACGTTTGAACGTCACGGTCGCGCACTGAACCGTTCCCTTCTCGCGTGCCTGGGGACCGGGTACGAGAGCGCAATTATATCGCGCTGCAAGTTCGGGGAACGGACCGTCGTCCTGTTCACGCTTGCGATAATGATCGAAGATCAAGTCGGGCTGGCACCCACGGACCAAGCGGAACGACATGCCTACGCCGGCGTAGTCGTTCCGCGTGTGCCGCACCGGTGGATCGAATGCCAGCGTTACACGAATGCAGCGCTCGCCATTGCCCGCCTGGAACGCTTCCGGGATCGGAATCCGATAGACCGCAAAATGATCGAGCGCGAGCTCATCCTCAGCATAGAGGGTCACGCGCGCGTTGTCCGAGAATGCGGCGCGCTCGAGATCCACCAGACCGTGACCGACAATCGCCCGCGTTGCATCCCCACCCAGCAGCTGAAGCCGCTCGCCGGCGGGCGGCGGGATTTCCGCAGACCCTACAATGAGCGCGCGGACGAGATTGGCGGAGGCTTGCGGGAAGCGCGTCAGGATCTGAGCGGCGGTGAAGGCGACGCGCGGCGCGGCATAGGACGTGCCCGACCCTGCCGTGAAGAGCCGATCAAGATAGCTGTGATGCAAGGTCAGAACACCGGCGCTGCCGACGTCCTCCCCTCCCCGCAGCCTCGCGACGACGGCATCGAAAATCAGCGTGCCGCCAATCTCGACCACGTCGGGTTTGGTTGCGCCGCCCGGTCCCGGCCCGATCCGCGAGAATGGCGCCGGCTCATGCAGGCGTGTGATGGCGCGGACGCGGACGTCGTCGGCACGATCGGGATCGAGACCTTCGCCATGCGCGAGTGCGCCGACGGTGATGACGTTCAAGGCACCGGCCGGCTCAAACAACCGGTTGGCATCCTCGAGAAGGTAGTGCGGATATTCCGTCACTGCCTGTTCGAGGCGATTTCCGCCGCGCGGGCTTCGATTGCCGGACGAGACGATGATGACGACGTCGAGCTCGCGCGCCAGTTCGTCGAGCGTGGCGGCCCATGTTCCGACCTTGCCGCCGTCGAAGACGCGCCGGCGGTCGGCCAGCGCGATCACGAAGACCCGACAGCCAAAGCGCTGGTTCAGGGTCGTGATCGCCTCGCGCATCTGCGAGGGCACGAGCCGCCGATCGTCAAAGCCTCCTTGGTCGTTCACCACCTTTGCCGCACAAAGCCGCGCGCCGCGCTGTAACCCGCCTGCGCCGAGCTGCGCACGAAGATCGCCGAACACGGCGACACCGGCCACGCGGGTGCCATGACCCCAGACGTCGGCGGTGCCGAGCTCGGCGGGAACGCCGATCGAACCGACAAGGATGTCCGCCAAAAATGGGTGATCGTTGACGCCGCTGTCGATGATGCCGATCAGCGGGGCGTCATCAGCGACGGCGTTCAGCGGCGGCGCATCCGCCAGCACCATGTCGAGCGCCTCTGCCGTCGTCACATCCGGCGCCGGCGGCAGATCGATCGCCGCGATTTCCTCAACCGTCAGGAGAGTTCGCAACAGCTCCCCCGTCAGCTGCGCGCGAAACATGCTGATCGATGGGCCGACATAGCGATCGAAGACATCGCCAGCCCGTGCTTCGACGTAGCGAATGACATCCTCGATCTTGCGTTCGCGCAGGCGACGCTCGCCCAGATCCCAAAGCTCGATGTCCACCAGATAGGATGTCTGTGCGACGAAATCCGCGACATCAGCGAATCCTTCTTCACGCAAGCGTGGACCGATCCGATCGCGCGGCTCGACCGATCCAATGCTTTCGATTCCGGAGACGAAATTGACGTAGGGGGCGTGTTTCTGGCCGGGGGGTGGGCCACCCTGATAGGCATCAAGCCGCGCGCGGAAATCCACCATATCTTCGTTCGACGCGAACAGCACGAGGGTGCGATCTGCGTCGCTGGACAAGACCGTGAGCCCCAGGCGTTCCCAGTCCTCCTCGAGAAGCGGACCCGTCATCTGCACGCGCAAAATCAAAGAAGGATCGACGAATTCGGGCTTGCGCCGACGTCGTTGCTCCTGCGTCGCAGCCTCGAGTTCGTCGCGCAGCTTCGTGGTGTGCTGGTCGCGATCGCGCACAGGCGGCGGACCGCCGCCGCCGTGCTTGCGGCGCTCGAATTGCTCGGGAAGCCGGACGAGTTCGAGATGATCGTATCGGGCCACGGCGCGCCTAGCTCGGCGGCGCGAGGCGAGACTGTCCTGCCCGGCGGCGCGCCTCGTCTTCCAAGGCGCGATTGAAGTCGCGGGCCTGCACCTGCTTGCGGCGATCGATGATCATCGTCTTGACCGCCTGCGTGCAGACGCGCTCGATTTCGGCATAGGAGTAGCCTTGCAGCGCCGCCGCATGCTGCAGCGGATCGAACGCGGTGGCGATGTTCTTGAATTTGAGCCGTAGGAACCGGGCGATCATCGCCCGATCCGGCTTGTCGAACCAGACGACCTCGTCGAAGCGCCGCCACACCGCCGGATCGAGCGATTGATCGAGGTTGGTCGCGGCGATCAGAAAGCCCTTCGGCTGGATATGGTCGATGAACAGCAGCAGGCTGTTGACGACCCGGCGCAGCTCGTTGTGCTCGCTCGAGTCGTCGCGCGAGCGCGCCAGGGCGTCGAACTCGTCAAAGAACAGGACGCAGGGCTGTTTGCGCGCGAACTCGAAAATCTTGCGGACGTTGCCGGCCGTCTCCCCCAGGTAGGACGAGATCAGCCGATCGAGCTTGACGAGGAACAGCGGCAGACCGAGTTCGGCTGCAAAAATCTCCGCGCACAGGGTCTTGCCGCATCCCGGCGGGCCGCAGAACAGGAGCTTGGATCGGACCTTGAGGCCATGACGCCGGATGTCGTCGGCGCGGCGAAACTCTTTGACCAGGCCGAGCAGCACCCGCACGTTCGTCGCCCCGAGCACGATATCATTGCGCGTGTGCCGCGGCTCAATCCGCTCGATGAAGTCGGCGGCCGCTTCGGGGAACGGAAGCAGGGGCGCAAGCGCCTTCGGACCGCTCGGGCGGCTTGGGCCAGCCTCGAGTGTTTTGCGCAGGCTGCGCGCCAGCACGCGGTTGTTCTTCTTTTCCTCTTCGCCGATGATTTGCTCCGCCACGGCGCGGAACTCATCGTCCCGACCGTAGCTGGCCAGCAATTTTTTCATCAACTCCCCGCGGGCCATGGCTGTACTTTGCTTTCTCCTGCTCGACGAATCATAACCGCAAATGCAGCGTTTCACGATGGGGTTACTGCCTGATTTAAACAACGCAGATCACCGCAGTCGGGCGACATCTAAACAACGCCCCACGCTCGATAACGTCCCCTCCCGGTCGCCTCCCGCAACCCGAGCTTTCCAACCAGGTCCTGCGCGGCGCGCGGCGTGATCTCTAGCTCTTCCGCGATCATGCCGGCCGAGACGATCGGGCGGGTCAGCACATAGTCGAGCAGCGCCGGCAGGGAGGAGGTCGAGCGGCGGCCGTCGAGCTTGCGGGCCAGCAGGGTGCGGGCGGTCAGCCAGCGGTCGTGGTCCTTCAGCCCGGCCGCGGCCGCGGCGGCGATCGCCTCGAGCTGGACTGCGAGACGCTCTGCCCTGTCGGCCGGCCGCCGTCGCTCGCGCGGGATCGCCTTAAGTCCCTCGTGCAGGCACGGCAGGTGCATCCGCGCCTTGCCGCGTTCCCGTAGCAGGCTGGCGCCGAGCAGGCGTCCGAGCCAGGGTGTGTGCTGCAGCGGCTCGATCGCGGCCCAGGCTTCTGCCGTAATTGCCGACGCCAGCGTCGGCGGCAGGTTGCGTGTTTGGTCGACGACCGTACGCCAGGCGTCGAGACGTTCGTCCTCGTCCCAGTCGAGGTCGTAGACCAGCGGGTCGCGCTCGGGCTGCGGCTGGCGCCGACTATTGGTTTCGCCCGCCAGCGTGCGATCGGCGTGGGCGATCGCGGCGTCCATGGCCGCGAAGACGTCGGCCAGCCGGTCGTCGGTTGGGGCCACCCGAAACGCCTCACCGGTATCAGCGTCACTGTCTTCGTCCTCCGGACCGCGCGCCTTATCCTCTTCCCCATTGCGGTTGACCCGTTCCGCTTCCCGATCGCCCTGCCCTCCCCTGCCCCGCAGCCCGGCGAGGCCGGCCGCCGACAGCGCCCAGTCGGGCTTGGCCGCGGCGATGCGCCGGCGCGTGCGCAGCACGGCGTGGGCGCGGGTCAGTTCGTGGGTTGGGGCGCGGATGTCCATGCCGGCATCGTGGAGAACGAGATCGTCGAGGTGGACGAGCTCGCCTTCCAGCCACAGACTGGCGCAGGCGTCGGTGAAGTGGGTGCGGGCCATCCAGCCGTCGCGGATCGGGCTTTTGGCCAAGCGCTCGTCGAGCCGGGCCAGTGCGTCCTCGGCCGCCGCGAGCGGTCCGGCGATGGCCGCCCAAGGCAGCGGATCGGGGATTTGGTAACCGGAGTGCAACGTCTTGATAACCTTAATGGGAATCGCTCAAACGGAAGCTATCACGGCTTTCGCTTCCGTCACAGCGATGTCTTCAGGCGCGCTTCTCTCACTATCGATAACCACCCCTTATCGATAGTGTTGGACACGGAATCGCAAATCAGCGATTCTGAGCCTCCTCAGCCTGGCAAAGCACGCCCGCCGGGCCTCCGATCGACGAGAGGACGCCACCGCTGCCAACCCCCTGCCCTCCTCCGGACGCATCCGGCCGGCGGCCGTCACTCAGTCCGCGGCACGCTCCGATGTGGCGCGCTGGTCGCGACCTCACCGCGGGCGATCGCCACAAAACGGCGCTTCACCTCGGCGAACAGGCCCGGCGTCAGCGCGCCATAATAGCCGCTTTCGGTATCGATGTTCCGGAGGTCTGGCCCCGGCCACGTGAAGCGGTTGCTCTCGGTCAGCACGATCCAGGAGCGCTCCGCGTCGAGCCGCAAGCGCCTCTTCACGTCGGCCGGGATCTCGATGGCGTCGGCCGGATTGGTGGGCGGCGTGTGGGTGATCGGCAGGACGCGCACGACCGGATCGCCCGCCTCCGTCGTCATGACGATCGCCAGCACCAGGCACGGGCGGTCCTTGTCGCCCTCCTCCCGGCCCTCGCGGTGCTGCCAGTCCCAAAGGTAGGCATAGCGGAAGACCCAGCCGAGCCTGATATCGGTCGGCAGCACCCCTCAGCCGGCGGTCTGCTTGGCGAAGGCGCCGACCTGGTCGGGGTCCGGCGTCATCTCGGCGGCCTCGACCGCGGCGATCTCGGCGTCGCTGAGGTCGACGGTGCGCTGGACGCGGCGATCGCGCTTCGACAGGCGGACGAAGTCCTCATAGGCCATCAGCACGGTGCGCGGTCGGCCGTTCTTGGTGATCACCACCGGCTCGCGCACGGCGGCGTCCTGGTAGGCGCCGAAATTCTTGGAGACCTCGGCGGCGGTCACGGTGGAAGCCATGATGGGTTCTCCTTTGTTCCGGAATATACGGAAATCCCGCTAATCCCGCAAGAGGCCACGCCATGACCCCCTCCCCGGTTCGCCTGCCCGACGCAGCCTCCCTGCAGGCCGTCCTGGCCCAGCTTGAGCCGGCCTCGGCCGACACCGCCCTTGTCCCCGCGCTCGCTGCGGCCTTCCCCGGCTTCGACTTCAACCTCGCTCGGGTCGACGACGACTACTGGCGCGACACCCGGTCGATCATCGGGTCGGACGGGACGCGGATCGGTGAGTTGCGGCCGTGGATGACCGCCGAGCTCGCCAAGGACGGTGGCGACGTCAAGGCAGTCTGGCAGCGCCTCAAAGAGACCGACCTGCAGATCACAGAGTGGCGCGGCACCAGCGCCTTCGTCTTCGCGCCGACCGGCCCCGCCGCCGCCGACTACGTCCAGATCGCGCTCGGCCGCGAGATCGAGTGGCGCGCCGGCCCGATCGTCAATCCGGACTACCGGCCGTGGGGTGAAGAGGAACTGCTCGACCCGAGCTGGCCTCGCCGGGATCCCCTCCCCGACACGGACCGCCTCGCCGGCCCGATTTACCGCCTCCTCGATCGCGCCGGCGGCGCCTTCGTCCACGTCCGCAGCTTCCTCGACCGCTGCGGCCGCGTCGAGCGCGAGAAGCGCGAGGTTAGGCGGCCTGAAATGGAGCGGCGGGTCATCCGCGAAACCGGGCCGCGTGGGGCGACGCGCGAAACCCCATTCCTGGACTTGGTGCCGGACTATTTTGAGTTTGTGCCGCGGGAGCTGCGGTTCTTCCAGGACTGGGAGGCCTCGAGCGCCCGGTCGCACCGCGTCTTCGCGCACTGGGCGCTCGACGTTCGCGACTACACTTACAAAGGCGAACGCGAAGTCGGCTTCATCCCCCGGCCGCTGAGGATGCCGCAAGAGCGCTTGCTGATGACGCCAGAGACCTCAGTCCATCAGCTCATGGACCGGATCGAGGCTCTCGATCGTGAAGTCGACCTGCCCTTCGGTTGGTTCTTCCTGATGACCCACGGCCACTGGGTCGAACCCGATGTCGGCCTCGCGATCGCGGAAGGCCTCAAGGCGCAGCGCGTGCGCCTGCCCGACCCCGACGCCGCCGTGCTGCTGCGCTGGACCGAGCGGACCTACGGATTCTGAGGCCCCGGCATGGACGACATCGTCAAAGGCCGATCCCTCGACGCCGAGTCCCGGCGCGCCCTTGAACTCGACACGCTCTCGGCCATCCTGCCGATGGATCGACGCGACCGGCTGGCTCAGCTCCTCACCGACGACGACGTCGCGACACTCAAGCACCTCGCGCGCGAAGGCATGGGCGAGAACAGCCTCCGGGCCTTGGCCTCCGACCTGGCCTACCTCGAAGGCTGGGCGGCCGCCGCCATGGGCGAGCCGCTGCCGTGGCCGGCAACGGAAGCGCTGGCATTGAAGTTCGTCGCGCATCACTTGTGGGACCCGGCACAGCGCGAGAGCGACCCGCGGCACGGTATGCCGGCGGAGGTCGCCGACGCCCTGCGGGTGGAGGGGTTGCTGCGCAGCGCCGGCCCGCACGCACCGAGCACCGTTAAGCGTCGCCTGGCGAGCTGGGGCACGCTGCACCGCTGGAAGGGGATCGAGGGACCATTCGCGTCTCCGGCCTTGCGCTCGGCCGTGCGCCTCGCGGTGCGGGCCTCGCCGCGGTCGCGCCGCCGCAAGAGCAAGCGCGCCGTGACGCGGGAGATCCTCGACCGGCTGGTTGCGACATGCGCGACGGTCCGGCTCGCCGACACCCGCGACCTCGCGATCCTGTTGCTGGCCTTCGCCTCCGGCGGGCGGCGGCGCAGCGAGGTGGCCCGGCTCCGCGTCGAGCAGCTCATCGACGAGCCGGCCGTGCCGCTTGATCCCCGTGATCCGAAGTCGCCGACCCTGCCTTGCCTGGCGATTCAGCTCGGTCGCACCAAGACAGGCGACGCCGACGACGAGAGCAGGGTGCTGCTGATCGGCCCACCCGTCGACGCACTGCGGGAATGGCTAGAGCGAGCCAACATTAAGAAAGGCCCGATCTTCCGCGCGATCGATCGCTGGGAGGCTCTTGAGGAACGCGCACTGACACCCCAATCGATCAACCTGATCGTCAAGCGGCGCTGTGCGATGGCTGGCCTCAATCCCAAGGAGTTCGCGGCGCACGGCCTAAGGGCAGGGTATCTGACCGAGGCGGCACGGCAGGGCATCGCACTGCCCGAGGCGATGCAGCAATCGCAACATCGCTCCGTCCAACAGGCGGCAAGCTATTACAATGAAGCAGAGCGCGCGCGGGGCAGGGCGGCGCGCCTCGGAGTTTAGCCGTCGCTGAGTTGTCCGCGTACAACTCTCTTACCGCTCCGGGGGAGGCCCGCCCTACGGCACACCGAGGCGCATGCGAATAGCTCTGCTTTACGATCGTTCAGTTGTCAGCGTACAACTGACGATCCCATTTGCGGCGATTCGCGCCCCAATGACCGAAATTTAGCCCGGCGAGCGTCTGTGTCGTTAACGTCTCGTTAACTCAAAAATCCTTGCGGCTTCGACAGAATCGGGCATTACTCAGCATCAGCGCATTTTGAGGCAAACTGCTCAAAATTCCGCAGATGCAGAGATGAAGAATGCCGACGTCAGCGAAACCTCTCGACGAGAATGTGCGCGATCTCCGATCGCTGATCAATGCCGACGCGGCGGAGCTTTCGTCGCGACTTCGCGCCCAGCAGCTTCGCGACTTCCCGCCAGCGGCTGAGAAAACCATCCGTCGCTTCTCATCTGCGGAGGCCGCACGCTTTATCGGCATCGCAGAGGGCTACCTCCGCCAATTGGTATCCGAAGGGAAGGGGCCGCCGGCTCCCGCGAACGGCCGCCGAAGTTACTCAATCGAAGATATCGACGTCCTGCGAACTGATCTCGATGGTGCGGGAAAAGGGGCGCGTCGGTACGTCCCGCATAGGCGGGACGCCGAGGCCCTTCAAGTCATTT
Organism: Allobosea sp.; assembly: GCA_033792295.1. GTDB lineage: Bacteria > Pseudomonadota > Alphaproteobacteria > Rhizobiales > Beijerinckiaceae > Allobosea. The sequence continues at coordinate 8,943 of JARYGW010000063.1, read as the reverse complement.
CGGTGATGAATTTCAAGGGTGGCAGCGGCAAAACCACAACCGCCGCGCATCTCGCTCAGTATCTCGCGTTTCGGGGCTATCGTGTGCTGGCTATCGATCTTGACCCGCAAGCGAGCCTTTCAACCCTGTTTGGACATCAGCCGGAACTCGACGTTGGCGAAAATGAAACGATCTATGGCGCAATCCGCTACGACTCTGCTCGTCGCGAAATGCCCGAGATCGTGCGCGCGACGTACATTCCCAACCTGCACATTGTCCCAGGTCAGCTCGAACTTATGGAGTTCGAGCACGAGACCCCAAAGGCGTTGCTGACGCGCCAAAGCAACGACTCAATGTTTTTCGCCAGGATCGGCGAAGCGCTTGCCCAAGTCAGCGACGTCTACGATGTCGTGGTGATCGATTGCCCTCCGCAGCTCGGCTTTCTCACGCTCTCAGCACTCTGCGCCGCGACTGCCGTCTTGATTACCGTTCATCCGCAGATGCTCGACGTAATGTCGATGTCTCAATTCCTCAATATGACCGGAAGCCTGCTCGACGTCGTAGCCAACGCGGGCGGCGCCACCCAATACGATTGGATGCGCTATCTCGTAACACGTTACGAGCCAAGCGATGGCCCCCAAACGACGATGGTCGGTCTCATGCGCTCCATCTTCGGTTCGCGCGTACTGACCCACCCGATGGTCAAGAGCACCGCGATCGCGGACGCCGGACTCACCAAGCAGACCCTCTACGAGGTCGAGCGCCAGCAGTTTACGCGCGGTACTTACGACCGGGCCATCGAAGCCCTGGATCTTGTGAACGGAGAAATCGAAAGCCTCATCAAGCAGGTGTGGAAGAGGAACTAGCCATGGCGCGCAAGATCAGCTTCGATCTTCCAACGACGGCGGATACTCCGGCCCAGGAGGTTGCACCCGCTCCGTCGACCAATCGCGTTCGACCGCTGTTGGGATTGGATCGCCCGATCAAGCAATCGAGTGCGCTCGGCGCAATATCGCAATCGCTCGGCGGTATCTCGGAGAAGGTGAAGCGCGCCGAAGAGATTGAGCAGAAGCTCATTGAAGGCCAGGTGATCGTCGAACTCGACCCAGCGCTCATCGACAATTCCTTCGTTCCCGACCGCATGGAAGCTACCGAGGAGCAGAACGCGGCCTTCCGCGAGCTGATTCGAGAGCACGGCCAAAACGTCCCGATTCTCGTTCGGCCAAAGCCTAGCGATACGGAGCGGTATGAGGTGGCCTTTGGCCACCGGCGCCTGCGAGCCGCCCGTGACCTCGGCATCAAGGTGCGGGCGGTCGTGCGCTCGCTTACCGATGAGCAGTTGGTTATTGCGCAGGGCCAAGAAAATAGCGGGCGTACCGATCTTACGTTCATCGAGCGAGCTCGATTCGCTGCGAGGCTTGAAGATCGGAAATTTTCGCGAGAGATCATCATGGCGTCGCTCAACGTCGACAAGGCCGCGCTTTCCCGCCTCATCTCGATCGCGACCCGGGTGCCGGCTCCGGTCATCGAAGCCATTGGGCCGGCCCCAGCCTTCGGGCGGGTGCGCTGGCAGGAACTAACCGATCTCCTCGAAAACGAAAACAACCGCGCTCGAGCGATCGAGATGGTCAAGTCGCCGAACTTTGGCGCGCTAGACACAGACAAGCGCTTTGAGACACTCATGGCCGGACTGCGTGAGAAGGCATCTCGCGCGCGCGCAGAAACGTGGGCTGCGAATGACGGAACACACGCTGCCAAAATCTCTCGCGCCGGCAAAAAAATCACGCTGACATTCGACGATCGCGTCGCCCCCAAGTTCGGCGACTTCGTCAGGCAGCGGCTCCAGTCGCTCTACGACGAATTCAAAGCCGACAATCCGTCGGCATGAACGCACTTGCCTGGTCGGAATGAGCCGGCCAGACCGAGACCACCGCAACCCCAGTCGGAGAACCATAGGCAAAAGAAAAAGGCCCCCGTCACGTCGCCGCTCCGGAAGCCCCTTCTTTGTGTTGGCACTCAAAGAATCACACTTCCGCGAATCACTGTCAAGCGTTTAGGCGCCGTTTTGGCGAGCAGATTTTCTTTGCCCTAACGAAGGCAAAGACATGCAGTCACACACCCCAACGACGCCCTTTGGGCGGCGATCGCTGACGCTTGCCCATGTGGCATCCCAAATTGTGGCGTCGGGCAGGCCGCCCGAAAAGGTGGTCCACAAGTGGAAAATCTTCCACGCCATCTGCACCGCCCGGACGCGCCTCGGCGTTCCCGAACGTGCTCTGACGGTGCTCGACGCATTGTTGAGCTTCCACCCGGAAACAGCGCTCACAGGTGAAGACGACCTGATCGTATTTCCGTCAAATCATCAATTGACGTTGCGCGCGCACGGCATGCCAGCGTCTACGCTTAGGCGTCATCTGGCAGTGTTGGTGGATGCAGGGCTCATCGTTCGCCGGGACAGTCCGAACGGCAAGCGCTATGCGCGCAAGGGTGCCGGCGGCGACATCGAGCTCGCTTTTGGCTTCGATCTTTCGCCTCTCGTCGTTCGGTCGGACGAGTTCGAGAACCTGGCGGCCGAGATCGAGGCCGAGGCTTTGGCCCTCAAGCTCGCCCGCGAGCGCGTCACGCTATGCCGGCGTGACATTGCCAAGATGATCGCGACGGGGATCGAAGAAGGAGTGCCAACGCGGAGGGGAGGGCACGGGCCCGCCGATTGGCAGGAAGTGCATCAGGCCTTTCGGTCGATCGTCGAGCGGATTCCTCGTACTGCAACACGTCGGCAGCTTGAGGAGATCGCCGACGAGCTTTCGCAGCTTGCCGATGACGTGCTCAATCTGTTGGAAACTCATATCGAAACACAGAATATGAGCGCCAAAGAGTCCCATAATGAGCGCCACTTACAGAATTCAAATACAGACCCCCTTATTGATCTTGAACCTAGCCTTCGAGAAGGCAGGGCAGCGAGGGCGGAGCCAAAACCTCAACCATCGCGACCTGCGGAAGGGTCCTATCCTTTGGGGATGGTGCTGAGCGCTTGCCCGGACATCGTCGATTACGCCAAAGGCGGAATTTCGACTTGGCGGGATTTCCTCGCGACGGCGTCGGTGGTGCGATCGATGCTCGGAATCAGTCCCAGCGCCTGGGAAGAGGCGCAAACCGTCATGGGAGAAACCCAGGCGGCAATCGTCGTCGGCTGCATCCTGCAGCGTGGAGCCGCGATCCGTTCCGCGGGCGGATATTTGCGTGGGCTGACGCGAAAAGCCGAGGCCGGTGAATTCTCGCTCGGGCCGATCCTGATGGCGCAGATCAACTCGCGGCTTCACGAAAAGCGACCGGCCTGATGGACGAAAAAGACGTCTCTCCGCGGCCCGCTGGCTCAGGCGTTGTCGGCGTCGTCGCCGGAGCTGGGATTCTGGCCGAACCTCGACGCGAGACCCCGCGTGATCCTAGACCGAACGGCGCTTGTCGATGGCCATCGCCAGTGCGCAAAACCGGTCGCGCTGGGTGCGGTCCGCGGTTTGGAATCGAGTTCCGATCGTGGCGTCCATCAACGGCGCGTCGCTCTCGTCCGTCCTGGGCGAGGGGACAGTAGAGGGGGCTGATTGCAGTCGTCTCGCCAAGTCGCGGGTCCCCGTTTGGCCGGATGAGAACGGGCGACGCTTACGGCCTTCTCCGGTTTGGGCTGCGGCTCCCGGTTGCATGGCTGAATACCTATGGCCGTCGCCGGCACGTCGGCCCCTGGAGCCAAGAATTTTCCCCTGCCGGATCACCCCGCGAGCGGGGACCCCGACCGGCATTCCTCGCGCATGCGCCTGCGGCGCCAAAATTCGTGGCTCCTGCCAGGGCGCGGCGCTGCGCTTGCCCTTCGCCCGCGTCTCGCGGGCTACGGCTCTGTGCCGTCTTCCCGGCCATGACGGATCGCCATCGCAACGGGGCGCAGCCCCACAAGATGGAGAGAGACCATGCGTAACATCGCCGAATTCACCCTCATCGGTCGCGTCGGGACCATCAAGGAAGTTGGCAAGACCGTCCGCGTCAGCATCTGCGCCAACTACCCCTTCAAGGACAAGGACGAGTGGAAAGACGACGCGCACTGGAATGAAGTCACGATCTTCACAAAGTCGATTCAGGCCTACGTGAAGGAGCACGTCAGCAAGGGTGACCTGGTCCATGTGCGCGGACGGCTGCGGCAGAATAGCTTCGAGCGCGACGGTCAGCGGGTCTACACGGTGGATCTCATCGCCCTCGAGTTCGGCCGGCTCGCTCAGGCGAGTGACCGCGCGGCTGCCTGAGCCAGGAGCGGGGAGGCGAAAGCCTCCCCATCCTTTGTTGCCGGCCGGGCCGCGTTCTGCGCCCCGATGATTCTCAAAGTCAGGACGGCAGTTTTCGCGACCGCGTCTGGCGCGCCAGGGCCCGATCAGCCCGGTTCTTCTTTCCGATCGCCGAAACCAGGTCGTCATAGTCGACGCCGCTCTTCTTGAGCGCGCGGCGCGCGTCCGACGCCTCGAAGCCCAGGAGCTCGAGCGCGCTCATGTTCAGGCTTGATGCGATCTTCTCGATCGTCCGCAACGTTGGATTTCCGATTCCGCGTAGCATTGTATAATAGGTGCCCCGCGCCAATCCGGTCTTTGGCCAAAAGGCTTCCATGCCGCCGTTTTCGAGTTCGAGCTGCTGAAGCCGAACAGCGAGCATTTCGTTCAGCACCGAATGATCGACGGATTGGGGCTTGCGGACGGGCGGCATCGCGACCGAGTTTTCACACAAATTGAGACACCCCGATCCATCATCACACCCCGTGTCTGAAGTCCAGTATATTGGACGTTGTCAGATCAAATTTTCTTTGAAACTTAGTGGTCGCAGGCCTTGCGAAACCCGATTCTGCGTCGTCCGCCTGGCCGCGACGCTTCCGAGAAACGCGATCGGCTCGATGCCGGCGCGCTCGGCGATCAGCTCGATGTAATCGAGGCTCGGATTGGCGGCGGCCGTCATCAGATGGAAGTAGCTCGATCGCGGGATTCCGAGCCGCTCCGCGAAAGCGCGCCGGCTTAGCCCCAGTTCACGGCGCAGACCCTCGAGCGCTCCCTGGAAGGCTAGGAGAAGCGTGTTGCCCTGAGCCGCGTGTGCAGCCTTTCGACCGGATTTCTTTGCGACCATCGCTCCACCCGCTCGCATCGAAAATCGACGGCGCCGCCCTAAACTCACACGTTGGACGCCTAATCAACATTCAATATAATAGACGGATTCGATTCAACCAGGAGCAGAGCGTTCGGACAAAGAAAAACCCGGCAAAGCCGGGTCTCTCATGAGGGTGAGCGGGCTGGCGACGCCAATCGCCAACGGTGCCCAAATCGCATGATGGCACTCTAGCGCGCCCCACCCGACAGTTCAAGAGACTCAGCGTTTTCACGCCACGGTCTTTGTTTGACCCGCGCTCTCGATCAGGAGAGTCCGCGAATGGAGATGCTTGGCCAAGGTCCAACGGCGCCCTTCGGAAAGGGTAGGCTATCGCTTGCTGTCGTTCTGTGAATCGGCGTGGAATAAGGCCCCTGTTTGAGGGGTTATCGGCGTCCAAACGGGCCCCCTCTGACGGAGGGGTTCACAGTGCCTTCGAGGTGATCGGAGGCCAGGTTTGGGATGCTTGTGGTGGAGACGATCGCGAAGATCCGTCGCGCGTATTTCGTTCAGGGCAAGGCGATCAAAGCGATCTGCCGGGAGCTGAAGATCTCTCGGAAGGTGGTTCGCAAGGTTCTGCGCTCGAACGAGACGGCGTTCGAGTATGAGCGCTCGGTGCAGCCGATGCCGAAGCTGGGTGCCTGGAAGGGCGAGCTCGATCGGATGCTGTCGAGGAACGAGACCCGTCCGGCTCGCGAGCGCCTGACGCTGATCCGGATCTTCGAGGAGTTGCGGGGCCTCGGCTACGCGGGCGGCTATGACGCCGTGCGGCGCTACGCCAAGGGCTGGCGATGTGACCAGGCCTCACTATCAGCGGCGGCCTTCGTACCTCTGAGCTTCGATCCGGGCGAGGCCTACCAGTTCGACTGGAGCCACGAGATCGTCCTGATCAACGGGACGACAGTGACGGTCAAGGTTGCCCACGTTCGGCTCTGCCATTCCCGGATGATGTTCGTGCGGGCCTATCCCCGCGAGAGCCAGGAGATGGTGTTCGACGCCCATGACCGGGCGTTCGTCTTCTTCAAGGGCGCCTGCACGCGCGGTATCTACGACAACATGAAGACGGCGGTGGAGACGATCTTCGTCGGCCGGGAGCGGGCCTATAACCGACGCTTCCTGCAGATGTGCGGGCATTACCTCGTTGATCCCGTGGCCTGCACGCCGGCGTCGGGCTGGGAGAAGGGGCAGGTCGAGAACCAGGTTGGCCTGGTGCGCGAGCGTTTCTTCACCCCGCGCCTTCGGGTGAAGAGCTATGAGGAACTGAACGCCTGGCTGCTCGACCGCACGATCGCCTACGCCAAGATGCATCCTCATCCCGAACTGCGTGATCGGACGATCTGGGAGGTGTTCGAGGCGGAACGGGCGAGCCTCGTGCCGTATCGAGGTCGGTTTGACGGCTTCCATGCCGTGCCGGCGTCCGTCTCCAAGACCTGCCTGGTGCGCTTCGACAACAATCGCTACTCCGTCGCGGCCAGCGCCGTGGGGCGGCCGGTCGAGATCCGCGCCTATGCCGACCGGATCGAGCTTCGCCAGGAGGGCAGGATTGTTGGCGAGCATCCCCGCTGCTTCGGCCGTGATCAGACGATCTACGACCCCTGGCACTACGTGCCCGTCCTGGCGCGCAAGCCCGGCGCCTTGCGCAACGGCGCTCCGTTCAAGGACTGGATCCTGCCGGCGAGCCTGGAGCGGGTCCGCCGCAAGCTTGGGACGGCACCCGATGGCGGGCGCCAGATGGTCGACATCCTCACCGCCGTGCTCTGTGACGGCTTGCCAGCGGTGGAAGCTGCCTGCCTCGAAGCCCTCGGTGAAGGCGTCCACTCCGCCGATGTGATCCTGAACATTCTGGCGCGGTCCCGGGAGCCGGCGCGCGTGATCACGATTCTGACCCCTGATGCGCTGCGGCTTCGTCACGAGCCGGCGGCCGACTGCGCCCGATATGACAACCTCAGGAAAGCACTGTGATGGAACGCTCAGAAATCCTCGCCTCGATGGGCGAGTTGAAGCTCTATGGTATGAAGGCGGCCTTCGACGAGATCATCTCCACCGCCGTAAAGCGTCAGCATGAGCCGCAGCGCATCGTCGGTGACCTTCTGTCGGCCGAGATCTCCGAGAAGCAGGCGCGCTCTATCAAGTACCAGATCACCATCGCCAAGCTGCCACTGGCTCGGGACATCGGCGACTTCGTCTTCGACGACACCCCGATCAACGAAACCCTGGTGCGCGATCTGGCTTCCGGCAACTTCCTTGCCCACCAGCGCAACGCCGTTCTGATCGGTGGCACCGGCACCGGCAAGACCCATCTGGCCATCGCCATCGCCCGGGCCTGCATCCGCTCGGGTGCCCGCGGCCGCTTCTTCAACGTCGTCGATCTCGTCAACAAGCTCGAGGCCGAAGCCCGTGCCGGGCGGCAGGGCCGCATGGCCGACTACCTCTCCCGCATGGACTTCATCGTCCTCGACGAGCTCGGCTACCTGCCCTTCGCCCAGTCCGGCGGCCAGCTCCTGTTCCACCTCGTCAGCCGGCTCTACGAACAGACCTCGGTCATCGTCACCACCAACCTCGCCTTCGGCGAATGGCCCTCAGTCTTCGGCGACGCCAAGATGACCACGGCGCTCCTCGACCGGCTCACCCATCACTGGGGTCGGAACAAGGTTTGTTCAAAATCCTGCGCTAAGGTCGAACGGACCGTGAACCCTCGTCGCGAACCCGCATAATGGTCTGCCGGCTGGTCGCGAATTTCCTTGCTATCACCGAAACGCTCATGCCCGTCGCGAGATCGTTGCGGACACCCTGCTTCTGTTCATCGCTGAGCGTGAAGGGCCGGCCGAGGGTCTTGCCTTCCGACTTGGCGCGCTTGAGACCGGATTGCGTCCGCTCGATCAGCAAATCCCGCTCGAATTGGGCGACGGCATTGAGCACATTCATGGTCATGGTACCGGCCGAGCTGGTGAGGTCGGCGCCGCCGAGCGCGAGGCAATAGACGCGCACGCCCATTTCGGCCAGCGTTCTGACGGTGGTGCTGACGTCGATCGCATCACGGCCGAGGCGGTCGAGCTTGGTCACGATCAGAATGTCGCCGGACTCCAGCTTGTCCATGAGCCGGGAAAAGCCGCGGCGTTGCGCGATGGCGGTGCTGCCGGAAACCGTCTCTGTGACGATCCGGCGCGGTTCCACCTGAAAGCCGGCGGCTTCGATTTCCTGAATCTGGTTTTCGGTGGTCTGTCCTGTCGTGGAGACGCGGACATAGGCAAAGGTGCGCGGCATGAGGGCAATTTTGTCCGAATAGGCTGTCCAAAATATCGACTCTGTTCATAAACCTGTCAAGATAATTTGTGGACAGGGTGTTTCGCCCCTGTACGCAATCGTCCGTTTTCGGACAGAGGTTTGGCCACCAGCGCATATTGTAAGGAGTAAGAACGGTGGCCCGGCGGACGCTTCTCAAGCCTCATGATCGACAAGCGCTTTTCGACATTCCAACTGACGAAGACAGTCTGATCCGTCATTATTCCCTGTCCCCGGCAGATCAACTCGAGATCGAGGTTCGTCGTCGCGAGCATAACCGGCTCGGCTTTGCGCTGCAGCTCTGCCTGATGCGTTATCCCGGCCGTGCGCTTATTGCCAACGAAGCCCTTCCCATGCCGATGCTCAACCATGTTGCCGAGCAAGTCGGAGCCGACCCAGCGTCATTCGAATTGTATGCTCGCCGCGAAGAAACACGCATGAACCACGCCGCGCGCCTATTGGGCTATCTCGAAATGAGAAGCCCGACAGGCAAGGATCGTCGCGCGGCGCTCC
>JARYGW010000639.1:0-596 GCA_033792295.1 Allobosea sp. | reverse complement strand
CGGCCACTATCTATCGCTGCATTGAGCCAAACGGCTCCTTATGACACTTTTCTGTTCCGCTCAGCCGCACGACCCTTGATCGGCTCGGGCGTTCGCTGGCCGAACTGCTCGCCACGGTCGAGGCGCTGCGCGGCCAAGGTATCGCGCTCCTGAGTCTTGAGGAAAAGATCGACACATCGTCGGCCGCCGGCGAACTCATCTTCCATGTGTTCGGGGCCATTGCCCACTTCGAGCGGCGGCTGATTTCCGAACGCACCAAGGATGGCATCGCCGCCGCCCGTGCCAGGGGCAAGTTACCTGGCCGTCAGCCGCTCGACATGAGCAAGGTCCATGCTGCCATCAAACTGGTCGAAGCGAGTATCTCGCCGACAGAAGCGGCACGGCAACTCGGCATCGGCCGATCAACCATATATCGAGAAATGCGCCGCCTTGGCGTGGAAAGGCCCGCCTGAATGTCCAGATCAAAATCGGTTCACGATCTTTCGGGCCTGATGAAATATGCGGAACGGGCGCCATGGGATGAAGCGATGGCTGAAATGCTGTCCGCGCATCTTGGCCCAGCGTGCGAAGCAACCGGACTCGAGCCAGACGCCATA
>JARYGW010000638.1:0-598 GCA_033792295.1 Allobosea sp. | reverse complement strand
GCAGATGCTGGGTGTGCGCGATTGCACCGATGAGCTCGTACTCGAGGATGGCCAATGGCGCATCTGGTGGAAAAAAAGTTACCGCCTGCTGCCGGCCGAGTAAGCCGCAGCTGCCGCCCCCTTATCAACTACGGAGACCCCATGCTACCGCAACCCTTCATCGAGTCCCTTGCGAGGGAGTTTTTCGGTGCAGAAAAGAGCCGCACCCAGATCCAACAAATCTCACTGCGCCACCCGGACATCACCATTGACGATGCCTACGCGATCCAGCGACGGTGGGTGCAAATGAAGATCGACGGCGGCAACCGGCTGAAGGGCCACAAGATCGGCCTGACGTCGCGCGCCATGCAGATGGCGGTCGGTATCAATGAACCCGATTGTGGCGCCTTGCTCGAAGATATGTTCTTCAGTGATGGCGCAACGATTCCGACTGAGCGCTTCATCGCGCCGCGGGTCGAGGTCGAACTCGCGTTCATCATGGACCGGCGCCTCGAGGGCCCCAACGGGACCTTATTTGACGTGCTCGATGCGGTGCGCTATGTGACCCCGGCGCTGGAAATCATCGATTCGCGCTCGCACATGGTCGACCCCGAGACCA
>JARYGW010000637.1:377-611 GCA_033792295.1 Allobosea sp. | reverse complement strand
CGCGAGGATGCTGAAGCTGTAGTAGAGAGTTCCGTAACCGATGATCTGTGTGAGGCCGAGAGCGGAGACGATCCCCGCAGGTACGCGGTTCTTATGCAACGACGGAGCCCTCGGGGGATGTTGTGTCAGTAGAACAGCACGCTCCGGACCGCTCGACATTCTCTCGAATGGCCGGATGTCCGGAGCAGCAATCGTCCATCAGGAAATTGACTAGGTCTGCCAGGGCTTCGTAGC
>JARYGW010000637.1:0-367 GCA_033792295.1 Allobosea sp. | reverse complement strand
AGGCCTGACCGTTCCAGTTCCTTGAGGTGGAACGAGACATTCGTGGGCGAAACACCCATGCGTTCCGCAATGACGCCGGCGGCAAGGCCATCGTGGCCAGCAACCAGGGGTCGGAACAAGGTCTGTTCAAAATCCTGCGCTAAGGTCGAACGGACCGTGACCCCTCGTCTCGAACCCGCATAATGGTCTGCCGGCTGGTCGCGAATTTCCTTGCTATCGCCGAAACGCTCATGCCCGTCGCGAGATCGTTGCGGACACCCTGCTTCTGTTCATCGCTGAGCGTGAAGGGTCGGCCGAGGGTCTTGCCTTCCGACTTGGCGCGCTTGAGACCGGATTGCGTCCGCTCGATCAGCAAATCCCGCTCGAA
>JARYGW010000636.1:0-620 GCA_033792295.1 Allobosea sp. | reverse complement strand
CCCGGCCACTATCTATCGCTGCATTGAGCCAAACGGCTCCTTATGACACTTTTCTGTTCCGCTCAGCCGCACGACCCGATATGTGGGCGTTCTGATCGAGAGGGTAGAGGAGGCGGAAACGTCCCCACAGGGGGCGATTTCCGGCCCGCCCGGCCTCATTCCGGGCGTAGGTCAGGGTTTTCGGCGTCGGAACCGCCTATGGCGCTCTACGGGCTTCCCAGGGCCGCCCGATTTTTCCGGCGCGAGATCCACGCACCGTTTAAACGGCCTCACGCCTTGTCGAAGCGGCCCGCGAACTCGCGATCGGCATAGTATTTGAGCTTGGCGGCGACGATCGGCCGTTGCCCCGCGAGGAACAGGAGCTGGTAATCCTCGCGCAGCGTGCGGACTTCATCGGGGGTGAGCAGCGGGCGAGCGACATGCTGCGCGCCGAACGATATGCCGGTTTCGTCGCTGTCGATCGCGCGGCTCATGGTCTCGAACACGACCGTCTCCTGGCCGAGCAGATCGGAGACGAGCTTGGCACTGTCGTGATCGTTGACCCCGAATATCTGCAAGACGCCAGCGTTGGACAAGAAGGTGCCGGCACGGCGCTCGTAGAGCGCGCGGAGCTGGTGAAC
>JARYGW010000635.1:0-625 GCA_033792295.1 Allobosea sp. | reverse complement strand
CCCGGCCACTATCTATCGCTGCATTGAGCCAAACGGCTCCTTATGACACTTTTCTGTTCCGCTCAGCCGCACGACCCATCAGCAGGCGGAGGCGCTAGACAGGCTTGCTGCCGGAGACACGCAGCGCACGGTGGCCGCATTGTTCGACGTCAGCCAAGCGACCATATCTAGACTTTTAGGGCGATGACCCTTGGATGCTTGATCTATAGAATTACCATACTGGACAAGGTGCCGTTACCGCTTTGGCGGCGGTGGTGGCGATGGTTTGATAGCACTGCCCCCACTGGGAGGTTTGCTTCCACCAGAACCAACCGTTGGCCTGTCACTCGGGGCTTTTGGGGTCCAACCTTTTTGCACAGGCGTCCAGCCATCGTTGGCATGTGTGGGGCCATCTTTTTTAGACATAGAACCTCCTTAAAAGATTTCGATCCATCGAATATCGCCAGCGCAAATCAAAAGTGACCGAGAAGGTAATGCCTCCTTCCATGCTCCGGTATCGTCAATTTCCCAGACCGATGACAGCAATATGTCCCGTTCTGTCGCACTTGAAGAAATGAAAGAACCCACTCCCAGCTGACCAGGTATTTGCATCCCGTCTTTTAAGTGAATTAATACATGGCTTCCA
>JARYGW010000634.1:0-631 GCA_033792295.1 Allobosea sp. | reverse complement strand
AGGGGCGCTGGCTACGACGGTGGCTACACGCGGGTGACCGACTTCATCCGGGCGTGGCGCCAGGGCGAAGGTCAATCTGCGAGCGCCAACGCCTTCGTGCCGCTGGCCTTCGAGCTCGGCGAAGCCTTCCAGTTCGACTGGAGCGAGGAAGGGCTGGTGGTGGGCGGGATCTACTACCGCATGCAGGTCTCGCACATGAAGCTATGCGCTTCGCGGGCCTTCTGGCTGGTGGCCTATCCGAGCCAAGGCCATGAGATGTTGTTCGATGCCCATACCCGCAGCTTTGCAGCCCTGGGCGGCGTGGCCCAGCGCGGCATCTACGACAACATGAAGACCGCGGTGGACAAGGTCAAGAAGGGTAAGGGCCGGATCGTCAATGAGCGCTTCGCGACCATGTGTGCGCACTACCTGTACGACCCGGACTTCTGCAACGTCGCCAGCGGCTGGGAGAAGGGCGTCGTCGAGAAGAACGTGCAGGACAGCCGCCGGCGCATCTGGATCGACGCGGCCAAGCAGCGCTTCGGCAGCTTCAGCGAACTCAACGCCTGGCTGGGCCAGCGGTGCCGGGCGTTGTGGGACGAGGTGCGCCACCCCGAGCACGAGCAGTTCAGCGTGGCCGAGATGCTCGAAC
>JARYGW010000633.1:286-636 GCA_033792295.1 Allobosea sp. | reverse complement strand
ATTATGCGGCTGGTGCAGGGGAGCGAGCGGGCACAGCTTGTCGAGTTCCTCGAGGACCGCCTCGTCGATCAGGCAGGGCCTGGCGAACTCGGTGCCGCCATGGACGATGCGGTGGCCGACAGCGACGACGTCCCTGCCGTTGAGATGGGAGCCGGCCCAGTCGAACAACCAGGTCAGCAGATCGCCATGGCTGAGCTGCGCCTCATCCTTCCATTCGGTCTGGTGCAACAGTTCGCCATCGGCACCGCGGATCGCCAGGCGGGGCGACAGGCCGATGCGCTCGATCTTGCCGCCAGCGGAGAAGGCCGGCACGCGATCCCCGTCCAGAGTGAAAAGCGCGAACTTGGTGC
>JARYGW010000633.1:0-276 GCA_033792295.1 Allobosea sp. | reverse complement strand
ACCGCCTTCATGGCTGAGCCCCCTTCGCAAAGCCCGGCGCGGCCTTCGTCGCCGCGCGCGCCAGCAGCACGGCGACCGCGCAGGAAGCGAGGCGGGTGCGCAGGCTGTCGGCGCGGCTGGTGAGGATGATCGGCACGCGCGCGCCGAGCACGATGCCGGCCGCGTCCGCCCCGCCTAAAAAGGTCAACTGCTTGGCGAGCATGTTGCCGGCCTCGAGATTGGGAACGACGAGAATCTCGGCCTTGCCGGCGACCGGCGAGACGATGCCCTTTTCCT
>JARYGW010000632.1:0-643 GCA_033792295.1 Allobosea sp. | reverse complement strand
AGTCGCACTTGCTCGCAAGTTGCTAGTCGCTCTGTGGCGCTTTGCTGTTGATGGCGTCATACCCGAGGGAGCAATTATGAAGCCAACTGCTTAAAACACTGAGATCGGGAAGCACTGCGACGGCATTGCAGCCCGGTGACCGAGGGAACGTCGCCGTTGTCCGGCGTGGCACATTGCTGCCGTCTTCACAGAGTGGTGCCGTTCCTTTGGAGCTCTCCAGTCCCCGAATGCGGGACCGTGGTTGGGATTATCATCCCGCCGGATGTGAGGTTAGCAGGCAGGACCTGCAGGAAGAGAGCTCACCTCGGATCACACACGCAGAGAACGCTTGACCGGAGAATCATCATGTGAGGTCGGACATATGACTGCACCGTCCAAAGGTAATTTACGCGGCAAACATCTTGCTAACCGGGCCGTTCCACATATGAGTCAGACCCCCTTTTGCGCGCCGATAAGGGGTCCCGTTTGGACGCCGATTCACACGCTGCAAAGGCCTTCGCCAAATTCAACGCCGCCGCATCCTGATGCAGGCAGGGCTGCTCGTCGCATGCGGCCCGCTTGCATATAGGGTCGTGCGGCTGAGCGGAACAGAAAAGTGTCATAAGGAGCCGTTTGGCTCAATGCAGCGATAGATAGTGGCCGG
>JARYGW010000631.1:0-644 GCA_033792295.1 Allobosea sp. | reverse complement strand
CATCGGTGTCGAAATTCGACACCCCGTACTGGCCGATCTTGCCTTGCTCGATCAGCCGCTCGAAGGCGCCCAGGGTTTCCTCCAGCGGCGTCGAAGACCGCCAGTGCAGCAGGTAGAGGTCCAGGCGATCGGTGCCCAGCCGCCTGAGGCTGTTCTCGCAGGCCCTGACCAGCGCATCGTGGCGGGCGTGGCTGGGGAGCACCTTGCTGACCAGGAAGACCTGCTCGCGGCGCCCGCGAATCGCCTCGCCGACCAACTCTTCGGAGCGGCCGTCGCCATACATCTCGGCGGTATCGATCAGCGTCAGGCCAAGGTCGAGGCCCATCTGCAATGCCCGAATCTCATCCTGGCGGCGTGAGGCATGCTCGCCCACCAGCCAGGTGCCCTGGCCGATGGCCGGCACGCTGGCGCCGGCGGGGAAGCGGACGTGGGGAAGGGACATGGAGGAGCCTCGGATCCGGGTTTCAGCGTTTGGCAAGGCAAGCACCTGCGTCGTTCCCGTCTCCTGTCGGCGAAGAGCGACGGGGCAGAGAACAGGGGCGCCTCGTACGCCTGGGTCGGTCTGCACAACCTAGGCAGAATCAACATTCCGAATGGTTGCTCGGTGGCAGAGCGGGTCCAGGCAAATCCTTTCGGGATTCCAC
>JARYGW010000630.1:0-674 GCA_033792295.1 Allobosea sp. | reverse complement strand
AGTCGAGACCCTGGCGGTCGAGATATTGCGTCACCACCTCGGCGGTCGTGCGCGTGTCGCCCGGCGGATTGGGGCCCCGCGCGCGCAGCAGCGTCCGCAGCAGGTCGATAATGTCCGCCCGCTCCTGGTCCAGCCAGTCGAGCAGTCGTTGCCGGTCGTCACTCATCCGAATCCCCTTGAGATGCAGGCGGGCAACCTTAGTCGCCCTTCATTGCCAGGGGCAACTGCATCCTCGGGACGGTCGGTCGAAAGCAAGCGAGGGAACAGAAGCTCAGAGCGCCGGATGTGATCCTGTCGAATAGGACTGCACACTAAGGAAATTGGAGCGGGCGATCGGGATCGAACCGACGACATTCAGCTTGGGAAGCTGACGTTCTACCACTGAACTACGCCCGCCTGGCGCGATCCAGCGAGGGTCGCGCGCCCCGCTCGACGCGGGGACTTCCTTGTAGCCGGTTTGGCCGGCATCGATCAAGAGCGATCGCGTGCCCGCCTCATCCGGCCGCCCGGCCTCAATCGAGCCGGAAATGCTTGGAAAGCTTGAGCCCCTGGCTCTGGTAATGCGAGCCGATATCCTGGCCGTAGACCTGCTCCGGCGTCTCGGTCAGCACCTCATAGATCAGCCGGCCCACGGTCTGGCCGTCCTCCAGGATGAACGGCACCTCATGGCTGCG
>JARYGW010000062.1:12500-18664 GCA_033792295.1 Allobosea sp. | reverse complement strand
ACGCTGGCCAAGGACATCTCCGCCCGCGGCGTCGAGGCAGCCGAGCGCTTCGAGGTCAGCAGCCGCAACATGGTTTCGCTGATCGAGAGCCAGAGCGAGGCCCTGCAGCAGCGTCTGGCGGAATCGGGCGAGGCACTGCGCAGCGCGCTCTCCACCGAAGGCGAGAGCGTCACCGTGCGCCTCACCGAGGTCGGCCGCGGCGTCAACAATCTGCTCACCCGCCAGAACGAAGCCATCGCCACGCGCCTCAGCGAGGTCGGCGAGAGCGTCCACGCCCTCATCGGCTCGCATGGCGACACGCTGGTCAGCCGCCTCAACGAGACGGTCAAGACCGTCGACGACGTGCTGCGCGAGCGCGGCGAGTCGATCGTCCTGCGCGTCAACGACGCCGGCCAGACGCTCGGTTCGGCCGTCGACAAGCATGGCGAGACGCTGACCCACCGCATCACCGAGGTCGCCGACCGGGTGAACGGGCTCTTCAACGAGCATGGCGGCAAGCTCGTCATGCGCCTCAACGAAACCGGCGAAACCGTGCATGCCCTGCTCGACCAGCAGGCCAGCGCGCTCGTCGGCCGCGTCTCCGGCGCCGGCCGCGACCTGGCACAGCTCGTCGGCGAGCAGAGCGACAGTGTCGTCGCCCGCGTCTCGGGCGCCGGCGCCGATGTGGCGCGGCTGCTGGAGGAGCGCAGCGAGGCACTGGTCTCCAGCGTCTCGGGCGCGGTCAACGCCGTGGAGACCCGTCTGCGCGACGAGAGCGAGATCCTCGTCAGCCGCCTGAGCCAGGCCGGCCACGACGTCAGCCGCGTCGTCGGCCAGGAGAGCGAGCGCATGCTCTCCGGCCTGTCGGAGACCGGCGAGCGCGTCAGCGCCCTGCTCGAGGAACAGGCCGGCGCGATGACCGTGAAGGTTTCGCAGGCCGGGCTCGAGATCAAGGATCTGCTCGGCAGCGAGAGCCAGGCCGTAGCCAGCCGCATCGCCGATGTCGGGCGCTCGGTGCACGGCATCCTGTCCGAGCGCTCCGGCGCCCTCATCAGCCGCCTTGCCGAGACCGGCGAGAGCATCGACCAGAAGCTCGACGAGCGCGGTCTTGCACTCGCTTCCCGCATCACCGATGCGGTCGAGGGCGCGCGCGCCGCGCTGGAACAGCAGCAGACCGGCTTCCTCACCAGCGTCGGCGAGACCGGCGAGAAGGTCGGCCAGTTGCTGGGCGAGCATCGCGAGACCATGGTCCGCGACCTCGTCAGCACCGGCCGCGAGGTCCACACCCTGCTCGGCGAGCAGAGCGAAGAGCTGGCGCGCCGCATGACCGAGGCGACCCGCACCCTCACCGAGACGATCAACGTCGATGGCCGCCATGTCGCCGACCGGGTCGTCGAGGCGACGCAGGGCCTGCGCGACACCTTCACCGTCCATGCCGAGGACGCGCGCGTCATGCTCGCCGGCACGGGCCGCGAGATCGTGCTCGCCCTCACCCAGCAGGGCGGCCGCGTCAACGAGGCGCTTGCTGCCAACGCCCAGTCGATGCTTCGCTCGGTCGAAGATCGCGCCCAGGCGCTGACCGAGGCGCTGGCGCTTCGCCATGACGCCCTGACCAAGCTCTTCGACGAGCGCGGCAACGAGCTCGTGCTGGCGCTGAGCGACCAGAGCGGCCGCGTCGGCCAGGTGCTGGCCGCCAATGCCGATACGATGCTGCGTTCGGTCGAGGATCGCGCCCAGGCGCTGACCGAGGCGCTCGCCACCCGCCATGACGCGCTCAGCCGCCTCTTCGACGAGCGCGGGCACGAGATCGAGTCGGCGATCGGCATGCGCCTCAGCGCGCTCTCGCATCTCTTCGACAGCCAGGGCCGCCAGGTCGAGGAAAACCTCGCCGCACGCCTCCATGCCTTCGAAGACCTCATCGTCCATCAGGGCGGCTCGCTCACGGCCAAGATCTCGGGCGATGCGCGCGAGCTCACCGAGGCGCTCAATGCCGGCATCGCGCAGGTCGAGAAGCTGATCTCGCAGGACGGCGTCTCGCTGGCCGACAAGGTCGGCACCCGCGCGCTGGAAGCCGCCGAACTGCTCGCTGACCGCACCCGCGAGGCGGCGGATGCGATGGAGGGCCAGATCAAGCTATTCGAGGAGCGCTCCGGCGCCAAGAGCGCCGAGATCGCCGGCGCTCTCGACAGCCTGATCGCCCGCATCGACGGCAGCCTCGGTTCGCGCGCCACCGCCCTCAACGAAGCACTGGTCGAACGCACGGTCGATATCGCCCGCGTCCTGGCGGAAGGCGGACGCGAGGTCACGCGCGCACTCGCCGCCAAGGCGGACGAAATCGGCGAGGTCGTCACCTCCAAGAGCGAGTCGCTCACCCGCACGCTCAGCGACAAGGCCGACAATATCAACGCCACGCTCGGCGGCCGCGCCCTGCAGATCGCGGACACGCTCGACCAGAGCGTGGCGCGCTTCGAGGAGCGGGTCGTCGGCCGGCTCGACACCGTCTCGCACACGCTCGACACGCGCGGCGAAGAGATCGCCGCCACGCTGCACGGCCGTTCGGAAGCCATCGCTGCGGCGCTCAGCGAGCGGGCGCAGGAACTGCGTGCCCTGTTCGAGCACAATGGCAGCGGCATGGTCTCGACGCTCGCCCAGCAGAGCGAAGCCATCGCTGCGGCGCTCAACGAACGCGCCGAGCAGCTTCGCACCCTGTTCGACGATCGCGGTCTCGGTATCGTGGCCGCTCTCGGCCGCCGGGGCGATGCGATCTCGACCGCGCTCGACCAGCGCAGCGAGCAGCTTCGCCTGCTCTTCGAAGGCAAGGGCGGCGACATCGTTGCAGCGCTCGGCCAGCAGGGCACGGCCATCTCCAGCGCGCTCGACGACCGCACGGAGCAGCTGCGCAACCTGTTCGAAGGCAAGGGCAGCGAGATCGCCGAGGTGCTCGGCCGGCAGGGCACGACCATCTCCCATGCTCTCGACGAGCAGACCGACACGCTGCGGGCGCTGTTCGATCGCAAGGGCGCGATCATCGTCGATGCGCTCGAGCGTCATGGCGAGACGGTCTCCGCCTCGCTCGACGAGCGGACGGAAACGCTGCGCTCCCTCTTCGACGCCAAGAACAGCGGCATGGTCGATGCGCTCGGAGAGCGCGGCGAAGCTCTCGCGGCGGCTTTCGCGGCGGCGGGCGACACCGTCGTGCGGACGCTCGAAGCCCGCGGCAACGCCGTCGTCGCCGGCTTGCGCGATCGCGGCGCCGCCATCGCCAATGCGGTCGAGACCTCGTCCAATGCGTTGCGCGAGACGCTCGAATCCGGCTCGCGCCAGTCTATCGAGGCGCTGGTCGGCACCAATGAGCAGCTGCGCGAGGAGCTGGGCGGCATGCTCGGCCGCCTCGGCGAGGCCAACAAACTGATGCAGCAGATCGTCAACGGCGCGAACAAGAATCTCGCGGCCGTCGAGAACAGCCTGTCGACCCGCGTCGGCGAGCTGCGGACGGTCATCGGAACGGTGATGGAAGAGGCCAACCGCGCCTCGCAGCAGGTCACGGCGCAGATCGCCGATCTCAAGGGCTTTTCGGAAGGCACGCTGCGCGACGCGACCACCCTCATCGCCCAGCTCGACGACAAGGGCACCTCGCTCAGCGAGGTCTCGCAGGCCAGTAGCGCGGCGCTCAACGCCGTGGTCGGCCGGCTGGAGCAGGTCGAGGCCCGCGTCGGCAAGGCGCTGGCCGAGCGGCGCGACTCGCTCGAGGAGCTGCATGGCCTGATCAGCAGCCGCACCGAGGATGTCGAGGCGATCACCCGCTCCTTCTCCTCGCTGATCGACGAATCGCTCGGCACGGCGGAAGCGCGCGCCCGGCAGATCGGCGCCGTGCTCTCCGACTCGGCCGAGGCGACCACCAGCGCCATCGCCCAGCAGTTCGAGACGATCCGCGCCACGACCGGCAAGGAACGCGAACGTACGGCCGAAGCCCTGCGCGCGGCCTATGCCGAGGTCACGGCCGAGATCGGCGGCGAGCTCTCAAAGGTCACCGAGCGCTTCCAGAAGGCGGCGCAGGACATGCGTGGCGTCACCGGCGATATCCAGCGCGAGCTGGAAGTCACCCGCGCCGAGCTGAAGCGCGGCGTGCTCGAATTGCCGCAGGAGACTCAGGAATCGACCTCGGCCATGCGCCGGGTCGTGGCCGAGCAGATCAAGGCGCTGAACGATCTCACCGAGATCGTCACCCGCGCCGGCCGTCGCGGCGACGTCTCCCTGCCGATCGACCACGGCACTCCGCGCCGGGCGTCGGCTTCCGTCAATGCGGCTCCGGCTGCGGCTCAGCCGACTCCGGTCTATGCACCGGCGCCGCAGCAGCCCAAGCCTGCCGCGGCCGAGGGCCCGGCCTTGCGTCCTTCACTCGATGCGGCGCCTGAGCCTGCTCGCAACGAGCCGACGGCACGGACCGAGACCAAGCCTGCTTCCCGCCCTGCCCCGGCCCAGGAGGCTCCGCGCCGGGCGCCCGAGCCGCAGCAGCCCGCGAAGTCCGGCTGGCTCTCGGATCTGCTGGTGCGTGCCTCGCGCGACGACAAGGCGCCGGAGGCGAGCAAGCCGACCACGCATTCGATCGAGAAGCTCGACTCGCTCTCGGTCGACATCGCGCGGATGATCGACCATGACGCCGCCGTCGAGCTGTGGGACCGCTACAAGCGCGGCGAACGGAACGTCTTCACCCGCCGGCTCTATACGCTGCAGGGCCAGCAGACCTTCGACGAGATCCGCCGCAAGTATCGGCGCGACTCGGAGTTCAAGGACACGGTCGACCGCTATATCGACGAGTTCGAGCGCCTGCTCGGCGAGGCGTCGAAGGACGATCGCGACTCGATGGTGGCGAAGACCTACCTCACCTCGGAAACCGGCAAGGTCTACACCATGCTGGCCCATGCCAGCGGGCGCTTCGAGTAAGCGTCTCATCTCGTAAAGATGATGAAGGCCGCCTCCGGGCGGCCTTCTCTTTTTGGTAGGGGCTTTCAGCCGTCAGGCCGCGCTCTGGAAGCGGATCTCGCCCGCGTTCAGGAAGCACATCTTGTCGAAGAGGCGCAGATCGACCGGGTTGGGCAGCCTGATATCGGTCATATCCGGAAACGGCTTATCCGATGGATCATAGGAGCGATCGACCTGCGAAATCAGGACGATGATCAATCCATGGTCCCGAGCAAAGACCTTGAGGTCCCTTACCTGCCGCGACAATTCCGATGTATTACGGCGCTGATCGAGCAGTTGCAGATAATCGATGACGGCGAGCGTACCGTGAGGGGCCGCTGAAAGCTCCGCTCTGGCGTAGTCAGCGCTGATCGCATCGGAACAATCGAGATCGAAAAGCCCTTGGAACTCGCCATGGTCGAAGCCGAGCGCGCTCAGGCGATCGACCACGTCCTTCCGTGTGCATTCCAGCGAGAAGAAAGCGCTGCGGCGCCCTGCCCGAGCAGCCTCTGCGGCAAGTGCAAGGCTCACCAATGTCTTGCCCTGCCCTGGACGCCCTGCCACCAGAGCCAGGTCGCCGGGCTCGAGCTGGCGATACAGAGCCGTCGCCGCGCTGGCGGCAGGTTGTCTGGCTGCGAGCAAACTCCAACTTCGATAGCCTTCAGCCGCTGCTATGCGGTCGAGCGCGACGTGGAGCGGAATCTGTTCCCGGCGATGCAGCAGCTTCGCCCGGCGCTTCAGATAATGGATCGGTGCCGAAAGCTTCATGCGTAGACCTCCTATCGCGGGCAGACGGCGCAATCCCTCCTCATGCGTGATGCCCGAACAGTCGGTCGGAACGTCTTAAAGCCCCGCATGCTGATGCTTCCCCGCTGGAGGGGGGCGGCTCGGGCCAAGCCGGAATGAAACTTAGACGGATTCGCTGCGGGGGGAAATCGCTGAGCCTACCGCCGCCCTCGAGACCGCCGGTTCAGCGCGCCCAGCGGACGATGTCGATCAACACCTGCGACAGGGCGCGGTCGAGCGCCTGCGCCGCGCCCGGCCCATCCACCGCAGCCGCCGGCACGCGGGCCGAGAACAGCTTGGCGCGCTGAATCCTGCCGCTGGTGTCGCCGACGATCTTGGCCGTGATCTCGACCACGGCCGAGCCGGAAGCGGCGTCGATATTGAAGCTGCGGATGTCGGTCACGAGCTGGAGGGTCGGCGTGATGCCCTGCCCCGGC
>JARYGW010000062.1:4972-12490 GCA_033792295.1 Allobosea sp. | reverse complement strand
GAAACCGAGCCGATGCGGCTGGCATTCTCGAAGGTCTGGATCAGCCGGGTCTGCACCAGCGCCGGCACCTGGTCCGCCCATTGCGCCCCACCGAGGAAGGAGAGCGCGCCGCTCGAATCCTTGACGATGATCCGGTCGGAATCGAACGTCTGCACGGCGGTGGGCCGCATGATCACCATCGTGGCGTGCGAGCCGCCGACACGGCCGAAGCCACTCGGGGCCGTCAGGTCGAAGGTCGTCGGCGTCGGACCACCGCCGCAACCGGCTAGAGCGAGCGCGGCGGGCAGCGCCAGCGCAAGAAGGCCGCGGCGGGCCATGACTGTCAGAGGAACCTCGATCGTCATCGGCTAGCGGGATCCATTGTATTGCGGGAGCGACGGTTTACCGCCGAAGATCAGCTGCTGCGGGTTGCGTTCGAAATTCCGGAGCGTGCGGTTGAGTTCCGTCAGCACCCGCTTGGCTTCCGAAACGGTGGAATCAACATTGCGCAATCCCGAACCGGTGAAGCGGCTGATGCCGACCGTGATCTCGGCCGTGCGCTTGTCGAGATTGTCGGCCAGCACGCGGATCGACTTGGCGGCGTCGGCGACTTCGGTCAGGGCGCTGCGGCCGTCGGGCCCGGAGGCGGTGTTCAGGAAGGCCTGCGCTCCCTTCAGCACGCCTTCGATCTGATCGGCGGCGCGGTTGAGCTTGTCCGTGATCGAGGCGACGTCCTTGATCGCCTTGCCGACCTCCTGGCTGGAGCCGCCAAGCGCACCAGTGAACTTGTCGACATTGTCGACGATGTTCGAAACCTTCTGCCGGTCGACCGACTTGACCACATCCGTCAGCTCCTCGCTGAGGCTCTGCAGCTTCTGCGACAATGGCTGGATCGTGTCGGCGATATTGCCGAAACCGGCCATCAGCTTGTCGAGCCCATCGGAGTTCTTGCCGAGGGCCTCGGAGAATTTCTCGACATTGCGGACGGTGTTGTTGATCGGCTCGCGGTTCTGCTTGATCAGCCCGTCGAGCGAACCCAGCACGGTGTCGGCACGCTGCGCGACGGTGCGAACGGTCTCGATGATGTCCTGCAGCTCGGAGCGCTCGGCAATGATCGTCGGCATAGGCTCGCCGGGCTTGGCGGTCAGAACAGGGGCATCGGGCGCCCCGCCGATGAGCTGGAGCGCGACGACGCCGGCCAGGCCCTGCGCCTCGATGCGCGCGCGGGTGTCTTCGCGAATGGGCGTGGTCGAGGCAACCTGGATGACGGCGTAGATCCGGCGCGGATCATCGGGCTGAAGCTCGATATTCGTGACCTCGCCGACACGCAGGCCGTTGAACAGCACGCTCGAACCGCGACCGAGCCCCGTCACCGAGCCGGTGAAGATGACGCGGATGTTTTCCCTGCGCCCGGCGGCGCCGCTGTTGAACCAGTAGACGAAGCCGAAGGCGGCTGCGAGCACAGCCAGGGTAAAGAGACCGACGAGAGCGTAATTGGCACGCGATTCCATGGTCTACCCTTGCTTCCCGGCCGGCTGCCGGGCCATGGCGCGCTCTCCGCCAAAATAGGCTTTCAACCACGGATGGTCGGATGCCAGCATCGTTGCCAGCGGGCCGACGGCGATCACCTTCTTGTCCGCCAAGGCGGCGATTCGGTCGCAGGCATCATACAGGCTGTCGAGATCGTGGGTCACCATGAACACAGTGAGGCCCAGCGTCTCCTTGAGCGTGGCGATGAGGTCGTCGAATTCGGCCGCGCCGATCGGATCCAGCCCCGAGGTCGGCTCGTCGAGGAAGACGATCTCCGGATCGAGCGCCAACGCGCGCGCGAGCGCCGCGCGCTTGATCATGCCGCCGGACAGCTCGGAGGGAACCTTGTCCGCGGCGTCCTGAGGCAGGCCGACGAGGTCGAGCTTCACCATCGCCAGCTCGTCGAGCAGATCCGGCGGCAGATGGAGATATTCCCGCATCGGTACCTGGATGTTCTGCTTCACGGTCAGCGCCGAGAACAACGCCCCTTGCTGGAACATCACTCCGATGCGCCGCTCCAGCCGGCGCCGCTGCGGAACGTTGAGCCTGTCGACGTCCTCGCCGAAGATCTCGATCGTGCCGCGCTGCTTGCGCACCAGGCCCAGGATCGTCCGGGTCAGGACCGACTTGCCCTGGCCGGAGCCGCCGACGAAACCGAGGATCTCGCCACGCAGCACGTCGAGATCGAGGCCGTCCATGATGACCTTGTCGCCGAAAGCGACCTTGAGGTTGCGCACGCGGATGATGGGCTGCGGATCACCCTGCCCAGCGGGTTCTCCTTCGCCCCCGCGCCGTGCCGCATCGGCAAGCTGCATGTCCTGCTCGCCCATCGTCAGAACTCGATCGAAGCGAAGAACATGGCGAAGAGGCCGTCGACGACGATGACCATGAAGATCGCCTTCACGACCGAAGCCGTGACCTGGCGGCCGAGCGATTCCGCGGACCCCTTCACCGCCAGGCCCTCGATCGAGGCGATGAGCCCGATGACGAAGGCCATGAAAGGCGCCTTGATCAGACCGACCGCGAAATGTTTCCAGGTGATCACCGATTGCAGCCGGGCGAGGAAGG
Source organism: Allobosea sp. (assembly GCA_033792295.1). GTDB lineage: Bacteria > Pseudomonadota > Alphaproteobacteria > Rhizobiales > Beijerinckiaceae > Allobosea. Next base: position 9,913 of record JARYGW010000062.1, on the reverse strand, counting down.
TATCGACGCCGATGCCGCCATAGAGCCAGGCGACGAGGCCGGCGCCGGTCAGACCAGCCATCGAGGAGATGAAGGTCAGGATCGGCAGCGAGATGATCAGCGCGAGGATGCGCGGCACCACCAGCACCTCGATCGGATCGAGCCCCATCACCCTGAGCGCATCGATCTCCTCGCGCATCTTCATGGAGCCTATCTCGGCGGTGAAAGCCGAGCCCGAGCGGCCGGCGATCATGATCGAGGTGAGCAGGACGGAAAGCTCGCGCAGGACGAGGATACCGACGAGGTTCACGACGAAGGCCGATGCGCCGAATTGCTGGAGCTGGAAGATGCCCTGCTGAGCGACGATGCAGCCGACCAGGAAAGAGATCAGCATGATGATCGGCGCGCCGTTGAAGGCGATCAGCTCGATCTGATTGATCAGGGAAGGGCCGCGAAACTTGCGCGGGCCGAGGACGACCGCAGCCGAGCCGACCACCACCTCCCCGAGGAACATGGCGCCGCCCACCATGTCGCGGCCGAAGCGCACGACGGCCTCGCCGATATTGGCGAGCACGCTGACCACGCTGAAATGATCGGACGAGCTGGTCTCGTCCTCGTCATGGACCTTGACCTCAGCGAGCAGGATACCGTGCTCCGGCCGGCGGCTGACGATCTCGACCGAAGCGCCCTTGCGCTCCTGCCGCATCTTCAACCGGTTGAGGACATAGGCGCCGAGCGTGTCGAGCCGGGTAACGTCCGAGAGATCGAGGCGCGCCTGCCCGCCCCGCTGAAGGCGCCCCGTGATCTCGCCGACCAGCTTCTCGAGGCGCGGCGCGCGGTCCGCGCTCCAGGAACCCGCCAGCGCGACGGCAAGCGTTCCGGCCTCGTCTCGGAAGATCGCCTGTGGCTCGGCGGTGTCAACGCTCGGCATCTGCCCGTGATGTCCCTCACCCGACCGGACGGCACCTCTCGCCGCCTCGGCACCATCCAGCGCCGGAATCCACCCCTGCGCCTTGTATTGCCGTGCACATGGCGCTTGGCAAGCCGAGCCGCTCCCTCGACGGCCTCCTGCGCACCAACCGTTGCCGAAAAGCGCCATAGCCAGCGCAGGAAACCGTCGCCACTGCCCTTTGGGCAGCGGCAGCAATTCCTTAAGCAGTCATCGCGCAGGTTTTTCCGATCGTCATCTTCGGCCGCCCCTGATTCGGCCATTCGATCGAAGGTAGACCTGTCATGAGCGATGCCCGCTCCCTGACACCGCTGAGCCAGGCCGATTACGACGCCATCGAGGCCGCCGTCATGGAGACCTCTCGCGGACGCTGGTTCATGACCGAATACGCCAAGCGCAACCGGCAGGCCGACACGCTCCAGCTTCTGACGGCGATCGGACGGATCGAGCGCGTTGTCGGTCTCGGTGTCCAGGAAACCAGCCGCGACACCAGCCTGATCGAGGCTGCGGCCCTGATCAGCGACCTGCGCGTCGATCTGGAGCGGATCAGCGGCAAGACGCAGGAGCGCTCCTCCGGCCTTGCCGCCCAGATCGAAAGGGCCGCGGGCTCGATTCTCGGCGCGACGGAAAGCATTCAGGAGGTAGCCTGGAACCTGCGCGAGAGCGGCGCCGACACCGCGCTCTGCGACCGGCTGGACCGTCATACGGCCGAAGCCTCGCAGGCCGTGGGCCTCGTCGACAGCGTCGTCCAACGCATCGACAAGATCGCTGATACAATCGCCATGCTCGATTCAAGCCTGCGCGCCTTCGGCGAGATCACGCGCGACCCCAGCCCCCATTACCTGACGGCGACGGAGCTCGCCGGGCTGGCTCCGCGTACGACGCCTCCCCTCAGCAGCGGTCTCGCGGCCGACACCTTCGGCAACCCGGTCGCCCCGCCAGCCGACGAACCACCGCCGGCGCATCAGCTCAACGATCTTCCGAATGCCGACCCTCGGATCGGAACGATCGAATTGCTCGACGACGACATCGTCTTCAGCGAGCCCATCTTGCCGGCGACGGCGCAGGCCGCGCCCAGTTCATCCGAAACCGGCCTGCGCGAGATTGACGCGCTGTCGGCCGAGCGCAAGCTCGCCTTCTTCGCCTGAGCGCCTAGATCATCACGCGTTCTATCCGGCGCGATAAAGATGATCTATCCGATTGATATTAAAGCGCATTAATTCGAAAAACGGAGTCCACTTTCGGTCCGATGCCATAGCCGCCCCACGCCTCGCATCCTCATCCTGAGGTCATTGAGGCCGAGGCGGCTGGAAGACTCAATTCTCCCGCCGGATCGCGCTTTCGTGCCAGCGGCGCAGCAGAAGATGCGAGACGAGACTCGTCATGAGGAAAATCGCGACCCCGGAGAGCGAGATCATCGCCAACGCCGCAAAGACGCGCGGGATCTTGAGCTGATAGCCGGCTTCGAGAATGCGATAGGCCAGCCCCGAGGCGTTGCCGCCGGTTCCAGCGACGAACTCGGCTACGACCGCGCCGATGAGGGCGAGCCCGCCGGAAACCTTCAGCCCCGCCAGGAAATAGGGCAGTGCCGCGGGCAGCCTGAGATAGCGCAGCGTCTGCCAGCGACTCGCGCCGTAGAGTTCGAACAGGTTGACGAGGTTATGATCGGCCGCGCTGAGCCCGAGGATCGTGTTGGAGAGAATCGGGAAGAAGGCGACGATCCAGGCGCAGATCAGGAGCGACAGGTCGATATCGTTGGCCCAGATGATGATGAGCGGAGCGATGGCGACGATCGGCGTTACCTGCAGGACGATGGCATAGGGCAGCAGTGCCATTTCCAGCCATTTCGACTGGCTGAACAGCACCGCCAGCGCGACGCCCACGACCACAGCGGCGGCCAGCGCCAGGAAGGTGATGCGCAGCGTCACCCAGAGCGAGGCCGAAAGGGTCGCCCAATCCGCAACCAGCGTCTGGCCGACGAGCACCGGCCCGGGCAGCACATAGGAAGGGATCTCGTTCCAGCGGACCGTGAACTCCCAGAGCCCCAGCACCAACGCGCCGATGACGAGCGGCGCGAAGATGCGCGGCCAGAAGCTCGCCGGCAGCCCCAGGAAGCGGGCCTCGGCCGGAAGCGGCAAGCCCTCGGCGGCGGGACGCGTCGCGCTATCCTCGGGCGTGCTCATGAGCCGATCGCTTCCGCGAGCTTGCCGGAAGCGATCCGGCAGAGATGGGCGTATTCTCCGGAGGTGCGGAAGAGCTCGCTGCGCGGATAGGGCGCGTCGACCGGCAGATCGGCCATGACACGGCCGGGCCGGGCCGCCATCACCACGATCCGCTGCGAGAGATAGACCGACTCGAAGACGGAGTGAGTGACGAAGACGGCGGTGAAGCGCTCATGCGCCCACAGCTCCAGCAGATCGTTGTTCAGGCGGTGGCGCGTAATCTCGTCGAGCGCGGCGAAGGGCTCGTCCATCAGCAGGATGCGCGGCCGCATCACCAGCGCCCGCGCGATCGAGACGCGCATCTTCATGCCGCCGGACAATTCACGCGGATAGGATGTCTCGAAGCCGGCAAGCCCGACGAGCGCCAGCATCTCGGCCGCCCTCGCCTCCGCCTCACTCCGAGGCACCTTCTTCAGCGTCAGCGGCAGCATGACGTTGGACAAGGCGCTCGCCCAGGGCATCAGCGTCGGATCCTGAAAGACGAAACCGAGCTCGCGCCCCTGCCCCGCCGAAGCTTCGTCGCGACCGGGCCAGGAGATCGTTCCCGCAGAGGGCGCACCCAGGCCCGCGATCATGCGCAGCAAGGTCGACTTTCCGCAGCCCGAGGGGCCGAGCAGGCTGACGAACTCCCCGGCCGCGAGATCGAGATCGACATCGCGGACGGCGAGCGTGCCATTGCCGAAGCGCTTCGAGACGCCACGCAGGGCGACCAGCGGCCAGGTGCCGGCCGGCACGGAACCGCCCCCGCCCGATGGAGTAACAGCCATATTCAAAACTGGTCGGTCCGCCGCCTCAGGCCTTGCCCACGCCCTTGTTCACGAAGTCGAGCGTATAGGCCTTCTTCACGTCGACGCCCGCTGGGAAGACACCGACCTCGCTCATGGTCTTGTAGAAATTCGTCCAGCGCGCATCGGTCATGGCGCCGATGCCGAGCGTCTGCGCATCCCCAGAGAGAACGATGCCGCGCTCGTTCATGACCTTGACCGCGTAGTCGATCTTCTCCTGATCCATATCGGGATTGTCCTTCAGGATCAGAGCGTTGGCGGCGGCGGCCTCGGGGCCGGCCTTCATGTACTGGGCCCAGCCCTCCAACGTCGCGGTGATGAAGCGCTGGATCAGGTCCTTCTTCGCATCCATCAGCTTGCGCGAGACGTTGATCGTCGTGTTGTAGGCGTCGAAACCGTTATCGGCGAGGAGATGGACGACCGGATTCACGCCCGCCTTCTGAATGGCGAAGGGCTCCGAGGAGAGGAAGCCCTGCTGGGAGAGCTTCTTATCCGCCAGGAAGGGCGCCATATTGTAGGTATAGGGCCGGATCTGCTCGTCGGTGTAGCCGAATTTGGCGCGCAGGAAGGGCCAGAAGGCGGTGCGGGCCTCGGCCCCGATGAGGATCGGCTTGCCCTTCAACGCGGCCAGCGAATCGTTGCCCTGGTTCGGGTGCGAGATGATGACCTGCGGATCCTTCTGGAAGATCGAGGCGATCGCCAGGAAAGGGATGTTCTCCTGCGCGAAACGGATCGCCTCGAAGCTCGTCGACATCGTCATGTCGACGCGCCCGCCGAGCAGGAGCTGAGACGGGTTCTGCTGCGGGCCGCCCGGCCGGATTTCGGCGTCGATGCCGTATTTCTTGTAGATGCCGTTGGCGAGGGCGAGATAGAAGCCGCCATGCTCGGCTTGGGCACGCCAGTTGGTCTGGAAGCTCAATTTCTCGAGCGTCTGGGCGTTGACCCGCGCGCCTGGCACCGGCACCAGCGCGGAAGCGGCGGTGCCACTGATGAGGCCGAGCGCGGC
>JARYGW010000062.1:0-4962 GCA_033792295.1 Allobosea sp. | reverse complement strand
CGGCGCGTCGGTTCAGGCGATACTTCATCATCGTCATGTCAGACTCCCCCGCATCAAGACCGGCGACCTCTGGCCTTATATCCTTATGCCATGCGATAGCGTGGCAGAAATCGCAACGCCGACCTGCCGCATGCACAACTGCTGCAGTCTCAACCCGCCATCGACAGGCCCGTCATGACCGCACGCTTCTGGGGAGACCTCAAGAGCTCCGATTTCGCGGCGCTTCCGCGCGAGACCACCGTCGCTGTGCTGCCGCTGGCGGCGATCGAGCAGCACGGCCCGCATCTACCGGTCTCGACCGACACCACCATCATGAACGGCATGCTGGCCGAGGCGATGCCGCTGGTCGGCTCCGATGTCGACGTACTGGTGCTGCCGACGCAGGCGGTCTGCAAATCGAACGAACATCTGCATTCGCCGGGCACACTGACCATCGGCTGGGAGAGCACGATCCGCTCCTGGATCGAGATCGGCGAGAGCGTGAAGCGGGCCGGCTTCCGCAAGCTCGTGCTGCTGACCTCGCATGGCGGCAATGTCGACCCGATGAAGATCGCCGCGCGCGAACTGCGCGTCGCCCACGGCATGCTCGCCGTGACCAGCGCCTGGATGTCCTTCGGCCTCCCGGACGGGCTTTATGCCGATCTCGATATCCGTCACGGCATCCATGGCGGCGATGTCGAGACGGCTCTGATGCTGCATTTCCGGCCCGACCTCGTCGATATGGGCCAGGCCGCGCGCTTCGAGCCGCTGATGCTGCCGATGGCCGAGGAGGGCTATCGCTGGCTGCGGCCGACAGGCCCGCATGCCTTCGCCTGGATGGCGCAGGACGTGCACCCGGCCGGCGTCGCCGGCGATGCCGGCCTCGCCACGGCCGAAAAGGGCAAGGCGACCGCCGCCCTGCAGGCGAAGGGCTTCGCCGAGCTGATGGCCGATGTCGCCCGCTTCCCGCTGACCAAGCTGCACGACGCCGGCTGATTCAATCAGGATCGAGCAGGCGCGCGCCGGTCCCTTCCTCCGCCAACCGGTCCCAGGGATTGCGCAACGGACAGTCCTTCACAGAGAGACAGCCGCAGCCGATGCAGCCGGTCAAATGGTCGCGCAGATGCGTCAGCCGTTCGATGCGCCGGTCGAGTTCCAGTTTCCAGGCCGAGGACAGGCGCGTCCAGTCCGCCACCGTCGGCGTGCGCTCCTGCGGCAGCGCCTTGAACGCCTCGCGGATCGTCTTCAGCGGGATGCCGGCGCGTTGCGCCACCTTGATGATCGCGACGCGGCGCAGCACCTCGCGCGCATAACGGCGCTGGTTGCCTGCCGTGCGATGACTGCGGATCAATCCTTCGGCCTCGTAGAAGTGCAAGGCCGAGACGGCGAGTCCGCTGCGGCGCGCAACTTCCCCGACGCTCAATTCCATGGGCAGGCGTTGCGCTACGATCATGCGAGGCAGCTCCGTTTTCGGCCCTTGACCTTAACCTTACTTGAGGTTCTATAAACCCCGCTCCCGTTACGCAAACTGGAGCGTATCCATGCTCAAGAAGCTCGACACCCGGATCAAGCTGGCGCTGATCTATGGCAGCGGCCGCGAGGGCCGCTTCTGCGACAAGGTCGCCGGCTGGGCGATTTCGCAGATCGAGGGCGACGGCCCGTTCGAACTCGCGATCATCGACCCCGGCGAGCTGGAGCTGCCGCCACGCCATGTCGGCAGCGGCCATCCCGCGCTTGAGGAGGTGCGTCAGGTCATCGAGTGGGCCGACGGCTTCATCGTGGTGACGCCGGAGTACAACCGCGCCTATCCGGCCATTCTGAAGTTCCTGATCGACTCGATCGGCCCGGAATGGCGCGGCAAGCCGGTCGGCTTCGTCTCCTATGGCGGCATCTCGGGGGGCCTGCGCGCGGTCGAGCAGCTCCGGCTCGTCTTTGGCGAACTGCATGCCGCCGCAATCCGCGACGGCGTCGCCTTCTCCGATGTCTGGAGCCGCTTCGACGCCGATGGCCGGCTCGTCGACGCCGATCGGGCCGAGAAGGCTATGGCGACGATGCTAGCGCAGCTCCATTGGTGGGCGAGCGCGCTGCGGACAGCTCGGCAAACCGTTCCTTACGGCCAGTTCGCCGCGGCCTGATACCTCACGCGAGCGTGGGAAGTGCTTCACAAATCCGAACTGGTCTCCGCGCGGCCTGGGCTGAACAATGCCCCGGCCCAGCAACGGAGCCGGAACGGATATGAAGCTCAAACTTCTCCGCAACGCGACGCTGAAGCTCGACTACGGCGGCAGGACCTTTCTGATCGACCCGGATTTCGGGGTGCCGCTCAGTCGTCGCTCCTTCACCGGCCGCTCACAGAACCCGATGGTGCCGCTGCCCGAGCCGATCGAGGATATCGTCGAAGGCGTGGATACGCTGATCGTCTCGCATCTCCATGCCGATCATTTCGACGATATCGCCAAGGCACGCGTGCCGAAGACCCTGCCCGTGATCTGCCAGCCGGGCCAGGAACAGGCGATCGCGGAGGCCGGCTTCGCCGCCGTCTCGGCGGTCGACTGCTCTGTCCGGCTCGGTCCGATCGTGTTGAAGCGCCACCCGGCCCAGCACGGCACCGGCGCCGTGGCCGAGGCGATGGGGCCGGTGATGGGCCTGAGCTTCGAGGCGCCGGGCGAGCCGACGCTCTACTGGTGCGGCGACAGCGTGCTCTACCCGCCGCTGCGGGATGCCATCACCGCAACCGGCCCGGATATCATCGTCAGCCATTCCGGCGGGGCGATGTGGGACGGCACGCCGATCATCATGGACGTCGCGCAGACGCTGGCCCTCGCCGAGGCCTTTCCGCACGCCACGGTGATCGCGACCCATATGGAGGCGCTGGACCATTGCACGGTGAGCCGCGCCGCCTTGCGCAAGGCAGCGAAGGAGCGCGGCATCGACAGCGAGCGGCTGCGCATTCCGGCCGATGGCGAAACGTTGGTGATCCCCGCGCGGGCGATGGTGTGAGCGATCAAGTCATCGGATTGAGGCGCCCTGCCCCCGGTCAGGGATTGGCCGGGCGCAGCAGCTTGCGCACCGCAGAGGAAGCCACGACCGTATTGCGCGTGGCAAAAGCCTCGTGGTTGGTTTCGATGTCGTCGAGATCGTATCGGTAATTCACCATCACGCCATGCGACTCCCGCAAGCCCCGCGCCGAGAGGTTGCCGCCGACATTGATGCGCTCCAGCCGCGCGCCGTTGCCGAGATGGAAGCGCGCGACCGGGTCGACGACATGGCCAGAAGCCGCGCGTGCCCGGAGCAGATATTGCGCCGCCATCTGGCCGAGCAGCCTGTCACGCCCCGCCCGCGCCGCATCGTCGAGCGAAATCGTCTCGCCAGCCGAACGGCCCAGCTCGGAGCGCTCCTCGTTGGTCAGGTGGAAATCGCCCGGTTCCGCGGTGACACCGGTCAGCCAGCTGGCGAAGCCCGGCACCGGCGAGAGCGTGACGAAGGTATCGAGACCGGGCAATTCGCGCTTCAGATCCTCAGCCACCTGCTTGATCAGGAAATTGCCGAAGGAGATGCCGCGCAACCCCTCCTGACAGTTCGAGATCGAATAGAACACCGCCGTCGTCGCCTGCTGCGCCGGCAGCACCTTGCGCTCGGGCTCCAGCAACTCATCGATCGAGCGTGGAATCGCGGTGGTCAGCGCGACCTCGACGAAGATCAGCGGCTCGTCGACGAGCTGCGGGTGGAAGAAGGCGAAGCAGCGCCGGTCGGCCGGCTCGAGCCGGCGGCGTAGATCGTCCCAGCCCTGGATCTCATGCACCGCCTCGTAGCGGATGATCTTCTCGAGAACGTTCGCCGGCGTTCGCCAGTCGATGCGGCGCAGGACGAGGAAGCCGCGGTTGAACCAGGACCCGAAGAGATGCCGGAAGTCGGTATCGATGGCCTTGAGCTCAGGCTCGGCCTCCATCGCCTCGAACAGCGCCGCGCGCATCTGGACGAGCACATGCGTGCCCTCGGGCGCGAGATTGAGACGGCGCAGCAGCTCCTGCCGGCGCGGCTCCGAGGCCAAGTGCAGCACCGCGATGGCGGTCGCGTCCGGCGCCACGCGATAGCGCTCGATCGCCTCGTCGAGCTTGTCGGAATCCGGCCCGAAGCGCTCCTTCAGCAGGTTGAAGAAAGCGAGCCGCCCCGGCTTGTCGAGGCGCTGCCAGGCTTCGAGAACCGCCTGGGCGAGCGCCATGCCAGAAGCCTCGCCCCGGCCCGAGAGCAGATCCTCGCAGAGCCGGTCGATCGACCGGGCTCCCTTGCCGAGGAAGCGCTCCATGCCGATCAGCGCGCGACCGCGATCGGCGACATTGGTCAGGAGTTCGCCGAGAAACGCCATGTCCATGCGGGCTCCTTATGTTGCACCGCAATCCTATACGAGTTTCGCCTCTGGCAAACCGCGTCTCAGCGCAGCAGGTTCCAAGCCTTCAGGAAGAAGTCGGGCGCACCGAAATTGCCGGATTTGAGCGCGACGACCATGTCCGGCCCATCGACGACGCGCGTCCAGGGCACGCCGGGATCGATCTCGGGACCGATTTCCAAGGTGCGGATACTCAGACCCAGCACGGTGGCGCCGGACGTCTCGCCGCCAGCGACCAGCAGCCGCGTGACGCCCCCTTCCGACAGCCGCCGTGCCACCTCGGCAAAGGCATGCTCGACGATGCTGCCCGCCCTCTCGCGGCCGAGCTTGTCCTGCACGGCCGCGACCTCGGCCGGATCGTCGCTCGAATAGAGCAGGAACGGCTTGTCCGCCGGCTGCGCCAGCGCCCAGGCGGCGAGGCCAGCCGCATCCTGCCGTCCTTCGGCCAGGGCGAAGGGATCGACCTTGAGCGCCGGATAGCCCGTTTCCAGCGCCGCCTTGATCTGCCCGCGCGTCGCTGTCGAGCAGCTGCCGGAGATGATGCCGGCGCGACCAGCAGGCGCCTTGATGTCCTGCGGCCCGGGACGTTCCGGCAG
>JARYGW010000629.1:0-689 GCA_033792295.1 Allobosea sp. | reverse complement strand
CGCATGATGCTCGGTCGCTGCTGGATCGACCTTCATGCCGCACACCGGATCAAAGGCAGTGGCCGTACCGCTCGCTTTCGTGTTGCTGCCACAACAGCCCGCACCATGATGATGCGCCTTGTGATCAGTCGATGTCATATCGATTCTCCTTCAACGCAGCGTCATGTGGGGTCTGACATCATGTCAGGGTCAAGCCCTCATTTGCCGGAACACGGTTCATCTCGGGCTTGAGGTTCGCCATTTCGGAAAGAAGCCGCCGGTGCGCGCCATATATTGGCGATAGGCATCGCCAAATTGAGCGATCGCAACCTTCTCTTCGTGGTGGGCAAGGCGGACGTACATGACGACGAGAACCGGATACATGGCCAGCGTCAGCAGCGTCGGCCATTGCAGCAGGAACCCGGTCAGAATGAGGATGAAGCCGGCATATTGCGGGTGCCGCAGCCGTGCATAAATGCCGGTGGTCGCCATTGCGTTGTGTTGCTGCGCCGCATGGAGCACGGCCCAGCCGACCGAGATCATCGAGAAACCACCGCCGATCAGGACAAAGCTGGCAATGTGGAATGGACCGAAATGCGGGTTGATCCGCCATCCGAACATCATCTCGAGCAGATGGCCGGCATCATGCGAAAACCAGTTGACGCTGGGATAGTGCGACTGGAGCCAGCCCGCGAACAGGTAGATGGTAA
>JARYGW010000628.1:0-710 GCA_033792295.1 Allobosea sp. | reverse complement strand
GATCGTCGACAGCCGCATCGCCAATTGGGATATCAAGATCTGGGACACGATCGCCGACAATGCGTCGAGCGGGGTGTACACTCTGGGGGCCGTTCCCAAGAAGCTTGACGGGCTCGACCTGCGCACCTGCGGGATGGTGATGGAGCGCCGCGGCGATCCGATCTCGGTCGGTGCGGGCGTCGCCTGCCTCGGCAGCCCGATCAGCGCGGCCTTGTGGCTTGCGCAGGTGATGGCGAAGGCCGGCCGGCCGCTCAAGGCGGGCGACGTGATCCTCAGCGGCGCGCTCGGCCCGATGGCCGGCGTCGCGGCCGGCGACGTGGTCGAGGCGCGGATCAACGGTGTCGGCACCGTCAAAGCTTTTTTCGAAGCGGGCGCCTGAAGGCGCTTTGGGAGATTTACGAATGTCGAAGATCAAATGCGCGATCATCGGTTCCGGCAACATCGGCGCGAGCGCGGCGTCGCGACCACCCATGACGGGATCGAGGGCCTCAAGAAGATGGGTTCCTATCCCGAGATCGGCGTCGTGTTCGACGCGACCTCGGCTTACGCCCACAAGGTCCATGACGAGATCCTGCGCGCCGACGGCAAGCAGATCGTCGATCTCACTCCCGCGGCGCTCGGGCCGTTCACCGTGCCGCCGGTCAATGCCGATTCGAACCTCGATGCGGTCAACGTCAACATGGTGACCTGCGGCGGCCAGGCGACGATCC
>JARYGW010000627.1:0-713 GCA_033792295.1 Allobosea sp. | reverse complement strand
GGCCGATGCGAATGTGCGGCACGGCTATCGCGGCTCGGTGCGCATGACGCAGAAGGCGAAGCTCCAGGCGCTGCCGACCGGGACCGCCTTCGTCGCGGCAGGCACGGCCGTGAGCGGCGACCGACGGGTGGGAACGGAATTCGGCATCGAGCAGCGCGTCTTCGACGGGCTCGATCTCGGTGCCTCCGTGCGACGGCAGGAGGCGCGCCTGACCGGGAGCGTCAAGGCGCAGCTTCGTTTCGCCTGGTGACGATGCGGCGGGTGGCGCGTTCCGCCTTCTAAACTGTGAAAAAATCTCGTCTTCGGGGTTGCCAAGTCGATCCGCGCGCCGTAAAGACGCCATGCCTTGCCGGCGACGGGCGGTTCGTCCAGGAACGGCAGGCATCCAGGGGTATAGCTCAGTTGGTAGAGCGGCGGTCTCCAAAACCGCAGGTCGTAAGTTCGAGCCTTACTGCCCCTGCCATTCCAAACCGGACAGCGCGGACGACTTGCAGCGACGGGGAGGGGATGGCGTGATGGCGTTCGGCCGTCTAAATTCGTGAAAAGCCTGGTTGCCTCTTGTTAAATAGGGAATCGGGCTTTATGTAGGGCAAAACAGACACGCGGTGCGTGGGGCTGAGAGTTCAGCTTTACGTGCCGTAATGGCGTGGATATTCAATGGCATCGAAAACGAATCCGATTGCGTTTCTGCAGCAGGTACGCTCCGAGACGGC
>JARYGW010000626.1:0-748 GCA_033792295.1 Allobosea sp. | reverse complement strand
AGGCCGTGGCAATCGTGGCCGGGAGGGTTCCCATAGAGGCTTCCGGAGGCGTTCGGCTGGACACTATTCGCGAAATCGCGGAAACCGGGGTCACCTATGTGTCGGTGGGGCGGATCACCCAGAGCGCCCCAGCTGCCGATATTGGATTAGACTACCATCATCCAACGGCCTGACTTGCAGCATTGTCCGTCGTCAGAACATTTGGCACAGATCGCGGCGTAGATTAGCGGAGTGCGGGCCTCGTCTGGGGTTTGATGTTAGGCGGCGGTCTTGCGGTGCTGCAAGCGCCGATATTCGATGGTCTGTCGCTTGATCCTTTCGCGCTGTTTGATGATGGTCGGCGCCCTGCCGAAGTAGGCATCGGCGGGTGTCACGTTGGCCAGGCTCTCGTGGTAGCGCTGGTGGTTGTAGTGCTCGACGAAGGTCTCGATCTGGGCCTCAAGGTCGCCGGGCAGGAAGTAGTTTTCCAGCAGGATGCGGTTCTTCAAGGTCTGGTGCCAGCGCTCGATCTTGCCTTGGGTCTGCGGATGGCACGGGGCGCCGCGTACATGGCTCATCTTGTTGGCCTCGATGTATTCGGCCAGCTCGCCGGCGATGTAACTGGGGCCGTTGTCGCTGAGCAGCCGGGGCTTGTGCAGCACCGTGGCGCTGCCGCAGCCGGAAGCCGCCAGGGCGAGGTCCAGCGTGTCGGTGACGTCCTCAGCGCGCATGTTGGTGCACAGCTTCCAGGCGATGATGTAGCGCGAGA
>JARYGW010000625.1:0-758 GCA_033792295.1 Allobosea sp. | reverse complement strand
CCGGCAAGTCGACACTGTTCAACGTGATATCGGGGCTGACGCCGCCTTCGTCGGGTGCGGTGTATCTGCATGGGCGCGACATGACCGGGTGGCCGGCCCATCGTATTGCACGCGGTGGCTTGTCGCGCAGTTTCCAGGTCGCAAATGTTTTCGGGCGGCTTTCTGTGTTCGATAACCTGCGTTGCGCCGCGATGCGTTCGTGCGGACTGGGTTATCAATGGTGGCGCGGCTTGGCAAAAAGATCCCTGAACGAGCGGGCGCGCCACATCATGGCCCGCATGGGACTGCACGACAGGGCCCAGGTCCCGGCCGGCGAGCTCAGCTACGCCGAGCAGCGGGCCTTGGAGCTTGGCATGGTGCTGGCCACGGACCCGCGGGTGCTGCTGCTCGACGAACCGACGGCCGGCATGAACCGCGCCGAGTCGGCGCGCATGGCAGGTTTGATCCGCGAGGAGTGCCGCGACCGCACCGTGCTGATCGTCGAGCACGACATGCAGGTGGTTTTCGACCTGTCCGACCGCATTTCCGTCATGGCATACGGCGAATTGATCGCCACCGGCGAGCCTGAATGGATACGGCGGGACGAGGCCGTGCGACGGCTTTATCTCGGACCGGTCCAGCAGGAGCAGGCATGACCGCGGATCCGCTGGAATTGCGTGACGTACATGCCTGGTACGGCCGGGCCCACGTGCTGCAGGGCGTGGACCTGCGGGTCGGCCCGGGTGAAATCGTGGCGCTGCTTGGTCGCAATGGCTCCG
>JARYGW010000624.1:0-759 GCA_033792295.1 Allobosea sp. | reverse complement strand
GGCACCATCATTCCCAATCTGCTGACCCTCGACCGCTCGGTGATCTGCATCGACCCCAAAGGCGAAAACGCCCGCGTCACCGCCAGGGCGCGCGCGACGAAGGGCAAGGTCTGGTGCCTCGACCCGTTCGAGGTGTCCGGGCAACTCCCTGCCCGCTACAATCCGCTCGACCGGCTCGACCCGGCCAGCCTCGACCTGGCCGAAGATGCACTGACGTTGGCCGACGCCCTGGTCCACGATCCAGCAGGGCAAGGTGGCGAGGCCCATTGGAACGAGGAAGCCAAGGCGCTGATCGCCGGACTGATCCTCTATGCCGTGGTCCATGAGGACCGCGAGCATCGCGCCCTGGCGACGGTGCGGGAATATCTGACGCTGGCCCCCAAGGGGTTCGTTGATCTGCTCACCCTCATGCAGGACAGCCGCGGCGCCGGTGGCCTGATCGCCCGCGCCGCCAACCGCCAGCTCGGCAAGTCCGATCGCGAGGCCGCAGGCGTGTTGTCGTCGGCCCAGCGCCATACCCATTTTCTCGACAGCCCCCGGATCGTCGCTAGCATGGCCGCGTCGGACTTCACGTTCGCGGGGTTGAAAGAGGGGGTTTCCACGGTGTTTCTGTGCCTCCCCCCTGACCGGCTCGACGCCTATTCGCGCTGGCTGCGCCTGCTGGTCGCCCAGGCGCTCACCGACATGGCCCGCTCGCCGGTCAAACCGGCGCGGCCCGTCCTGTTCCTGCTCGATGAGTTCGCTGCCCTGGGCAGGCTC
>JARYGW010000623.1:0-764 GCA_033792295.1 Allobosea sp. | reverse complement strand
GTGGATCTGCGCTCGCCAAGGAGCCATTCGCGATCGATCCACTGCTCGAGCGAGCGGAGTTCGATCCCCGAGTGGGATAGAAATTCGTCCAAGTCTATCATCGCGAGGCCTCACGAGGATTGAAATTCTTGCCGGCTTCCCAAGTCGAAACGAATTGTATGAGTTCCGGATCGGCCGGCTTGGGCAGCACGATCCTGAGCTTCACGAATTGATCGCCACGACCGCCGCCCAGCCGAGGGGCACCCTTGCCTTTGAGGCGCAGCGTGCTGCCACTGTTCGAATTGGCCGGCACGGTCATCGTCACATCACCGGTTGGCGTGGGAACGCGGATCTTGCCGCCGAGGACGGCTTCCCTCAGCGAGATCGGAACGTCGATCGTGATGTCGTCGCCATTGCGGAGGAAGCGTGGGTCGGATTGAACCTCGATCTCGATATATGCGTCTCCTGGGCCGCCCTTGCCGGCGCCAGGTGCGCCCTTGCCCTTGAGGCGCAGCGATTGACCATCAACGACGCCCGCCGGGATCGTCACGTCGAGCGTGCCGCCCGCTGGCAGGGTTATCCGCTGTGAACCGCCGGTGATCGACTCCACGAAGCTGACCGAAAGGCGATAGTGCAGGTCCTGCCCGCGGCGATTGGCGCGCGCCTGTGCGCTGCGACGGAAGAGTTCGGCGAACGGATCGTCGCCTGCGGCAAAATCCGCAAAGCCAGCGCTACTCGAATAATGGCCGGGGTCCGACCCGGCATAGTCACGATAATATTGCTGT
>JARYGW010000622.1:0-779 GCA_033792295.1 Allobosea sp. | reverse complement strand
GTTGCATTATCATTTGTTTTTCTCATTGCAGAGAAATGGTCCATATCATCAAGCAGAACAGCGAAAATCACGTGCAAGATCCTTCTGCGCCGTCTCTCAGCACGGCGGTTTCTGGCGCTATTGCGGTTGTGCAGCCGCCTGCCGAGGCCTCCCCTGCCCTGCCGACCCACCTGCAGGATCCTACCGATCGCGCCCGAGGCTATGTCGAGGCAGCCAGTTCGGTGAATACACGGCGAGCCTATGCGGCGGATTGGAAGCACTTTTCCGCCTGGTGCCGCCGGCAGAACCTGTCTGCCCTCCCTACCGGAACCGCAGGTGGTCGGGCTCCACATCACCGCCTGCGCGTCCGGCACGGCCGAGCGGGGGCGGAACAAGGTCTGTTCAAAATCCTGCGCTAAGCTCGAACGAACCCTGAACATTCACGCGGCCCGGAGGATTTTTCCGGGAAGCCGCAAGGGCCTGAAGCCGTCGGCCATCTGCTGCTCGGTGTCCCAGGAATAGATACCGGTGAGATTTATGTGCTCCCAACTGAGGGGCGAGACGTGTTTCAGCAACGCGTCGGGGATATTTCGGCCTTGCTGGCGCAGATGAGCCGTTGCCCGGCTGAGGTAGACGGTGTTCCAATGGACGATGGCGCTGACCACCAGGTTGAGGCCGGAAGCCCGGAATGCCTGGCTGTCAAAGGAGCGATCACGGATTTCGCCGCGCTCGTGGAAGAAGACGGCGCGTTTGAGCTTGTGTGCGGCTTCGCCCTTGTTGAGGCCGGCCTGACAGCGCCG
>JARYGW010000621.1:0-786 GCA_033792295.1 Allobosea sp. | reverse complement strand
CGCGCTGGAGACCACCGCCGAGCGCAAGCTGCGCGACAACATGGATCAGGCCGGCAAGACGCAGGCCGTCGGCCAGCTCGCCGGCGGCATCGCACACGACTTCAACAACGTGCTGCAGGTCATCATCAACGCCTCCGAGTTCCTGCTGGCGAGCCACCGGCCGACCGACCCGTCCTTCCCGGACATCATGCAGATCAAGCAGAACGCCTACCGCGCCGCGGCGCTGGTCCGGCAGTTGCTCGCCTTCTCGCGCCGCCAGACCCTGCGCCCGCAGGTGCTGGAGCTCGGCGAGGTACTCTCCGATCTCTCGCTGATGCTGAAGCGTGTCGTCGCGGACAAGGTCACGCTCGACGTCCGCCAGGGTCGCGACCTGTGGCCGGTCAAGGCCGATCTCGGCCAGCTGGAGCAGGTCATCGTCAACCTCGCGGTGAATGCCCGCGACGCCATGCCGGATGGCGGCAAGCTGACCGTGCGCACCCGCAACGTCCCGCGCGACGACTGCAAGGGCTTCGGCCATGCCTCCCTGCCGGCCGACGACTATGTGCTGCTGGAGGTCGAGGATACCGGCACCGGCATCCCGCAGGAGCATATCGACAAGATCTTCGAGCCCTTCTTCACCACCAAGGAAGTCGGCAAGGGCACGGGCCTCGGCCTCTCCATGGTCTACGGCATCGTCAAGCAGACCGGCGGCTACGTCTTCGTCGATTCCACCATCGGCAAGGGCACGGCCTTCCAGATTTTCCTGCCGCGCCACGTCCCGAGCGAGGAAGAAGTCGCCGCCGAGGC
>JARYGW010000620.1:0-793 GCA_033792295.1 Allobosea sp. | reverse complement strand
AGCCCGTAGGGCGTGTCGTTGGCCATCGCAATGGCTTCTTCCTCGGTGTCGAATGGAATGACGCCGCAGCACGGGCCGAATACTTCCTCGCGCATAACCGTGGAATCGGGAGCAAGGCCGGTCCAGATCGTCGGCTCGACGTAGAAACCGCCGTCAACGTTCTTCGGAACGCCGCCGCCGGTCACGACGGTCGCGCCTTCGTCGACCGCGCGCTGGTAATAGCCGAGCACCTTCGAGCGATGCTCGTCGCTGATCAGCGGGCCCAGCAACACCCTCGATCGCCTTGTCGATGTCGCAATCGGCGAACACGATCGCCGGGTTCTTGCCGCCGAGCTCGAACGAAATGTCGCGCAGGCCAACCGCGGCCTGCTTCATGATCGCCGTGCCGGTGCCGGTCTCGCCGGTGAAGGTGATCGCATCGACGTCCTTGTGGCTGGTCAGGAACTCACCGGCCGAATCCGGGCCGAAGCCGTGGACGACGTTGAACACGCCCTTTGGCATGCCGACCGCGTCCATCACCTCGCCGAGCAGCGCCGCGGTGCGCGACCACCGCAACCACGCCCTTGGGCTTGCGCACCGCATAGTTCAGCGCCTTCGACCCGTCGGGAGTCGGGGTCATGAACGATTCGGTGGGGGTCGTCGAGACGACGTCCGCGAACATGCGGAAATTGGCGGCGCCGCGCGGAATGTCGATGTGCGAGGCGATCGAGATCGGCTTGCCGGTGTCGGCGACCTCGGCCGCGAGGAAATCGTCGAAGCGGCGCTCGATCTCGTCGGCGACCTTGATGATCAG
>JARYGW010000061.1:0-18703 GCA_033792295.1 Allobosea sp. | reverse complement strand
CGGACGACCTTGTAGGTCAGGAAGGCGGTTTCGTTCGTGGTCGCCGAAGCGGCCAGGAATCCCGTGGTCAGCCAGCGGTTGACCGTGACGCCGTCCTGGTTCGTCTTGATGAAGTTCTTGTCGCGATCGTCCTTCATCAGCCGCGCGATACGGTCGAGCGCTTCGTCCCAGCTGATTCGCCGGAACTCCTTCTCGCCCGGGCCGCGATATTGCGGCACCGTGGTGCGCGTCTCGGAATGGACGAAATCGAGGAGGGCGGAGCCCTTCGGGCAGAGCGTGCCGCGATTGGTCGGATGATCCGGGTCGCCCTCGATATGGATGATCGCCGGGTGGGCGTTCTTCGACTTGTCGCCCAGGCTGTACATGATCACGCCGCAGGCGACGGAGCAGTACGGACAGGTATTTCGGGTTTCCGTTGTCCCCGTCAGTTTGAAAGGCCGCACGGCCTGGGCGAGGGCTTCCTCAGCCCCGCCGAACCCGAGCGCGGCGACGGCAGATCCGCCTAACCCCGCTCCTGCGGCTTTCATGAACTGGCGGCGCGAGAGCTCTTGCAGCATCTCAACCTCCCAGACGAACAATCACGCATTGTTTAATTTGGAATAGTGAAACTCCACCTGTTGCGCGTCAAGCTGGCGTAACGGGAGGCACTTCGCCGCATTCTTAGACTTTGGTTGTAGATCGTCGCGGAGCTATCCGGCCCGACCGCGTGGGGAAGCGAAAGAGGGATGGAGCATTTCGCAATCGCGCCGCCGTTCCGGTTCTCGGTCGCGTGGCGAAGCCTGCGGCCCGCGAAGCACGGCCCGGAATGGGGAACTCCCACTCTGGGCCGGTTTGCCTTATGCCGTCGCTTCGGCTTGCGTCTTCGATCCGCGCAGTCGCCGCACGAGGCGCACGACCGAGACATAGAGCAGCGGGACGAAGAAGACGCCGACGGCGGTGGCGGCGATCATGCCGCCCATGACGCCGATGCCGATCGAGTTCTGGCTGCCCGAGCCCGCGCCGGTCGCGACCGCCAGCGGCAGCACGCCGAGCACGAAGGCGAGCGAGGTCATCAGAATCGGCCGCAGGCGCTGGCGCGCCGCTTCCAGCGTCGCCTCGATGAGCCCCTTGCCCTGCGCCTCCTGCTCGATCGCGAACTCGACGATCAGGATCGCGTTCTTGGCTGCAAGCCCGATCGTCGTCAGCAGGCCGACCTTGAAATAGACGTCGTTGGTCTGGCCGAACAAGGTCGCGGCGGCGAGCGCGCCGAAGATGCCGATCGGCACGCAGAGCATCACCGCGAAGGGGATCGACCAGCTCTCATAGAGCGCTGCGAGGCAGAGGAAGACGACCAGCATCGAGATGGCGTAGAGCGCCGCGGCTTGGCTGCCGGAGAGCTTTTCCTGGAAGGAAAGGCCGGTCCATTCATGGCTGAATCCGGCCGGAAGCTGCGTCATGATGCGGTCGATCTCGTCCATCGCCGCGCCGGAGCTGACGCCGGGCGCCGCACCGCCCTGGATCTCGACCGCCGAGGCGCCGTTGTAGCGCTCCAGGCGCGGCGAGCCGTAGCTCCAGCGGCCGGAGGAGAAGGCCGAGAACGGCACCATCTCGCCGCCCTGGTTGCGGACGAACCAGCGCGACACGTCGTCCGGTTGCATGCGGAAGGCGGAGTCGGCCTGGACATAGACCGATTTCACGCGGCCGCGGTCGATGAAGTCGTTGACATAGGCCGAGCCCCAGGCGGTCGAGAGCGTGTCGTTGACGTCGCCGAGCGCGAGCGTCAGCGCGCTCGCCTTCTCCTGGTCGATCTCGACCGCATATTGCGGCGTGTCCTCCTGCCCGTTCGGGCGGGTGCCGGTAAGGACCTTGCTCTGCGCCGCCAGCCCGAGGAGCTGGTTGCGCACCTGCATCAGCCGGGCATGCCCCGCGCCGGTGATGTCCTGCAGGTAGAAATCGAAGCCGGCCGTATTGCCGAAGCCCTGGATTGCGGGCGGGGCGAGTGCGAAGACGGTGCCGTCCTTGATCGCGCGGAAGGCGCCCATCGCGCGGCCTGCGATGGCCTGTGCCGTCGCCTGCTTCCCCACCCGCTGATCGAACGGCTTCAGCCGCACGAAGGCGAGGCCGACGTTCTGGCCCTGTCCGCCGAAGCCGAAGCCCGCGACGGTCAGCACGCCCTCGACATGGTCCTTCTCCTTCTCGAGGTAGTATTTGCGCACCTCGTCGAGCACGCGCAGCGTCCGGTCCTGTGTCGCGCCCACCGGCGTCTGCACGCTGGTCAGCAGGATGCCCTGGTCCTCGTCGGGGAGGAAGGAGCTCGGCAGCCGTGCGAACAGATAGACCATGCCGCCCCCGATCAGCAGGAAGACGAGCAGGAAGCGCAGCGGCCGGCCGATCATGCCGTTGATGCCGGCGCGGTAGCCGTTGGTCGTGCGCTCGAAGTTGCGGTTGAACCAGCCGAAGAAACCCTTCTTCTCGCCATGATCCTTGACGGGCTTCAGGATGGTCGCGCAGAGCGCGGGGGTCAGCACCAACGCGACGATCACCGAGAGGATCATCGCGGTCACGATAGTCACCGAGAACTGCCGGTAGATGACGCCGACCGAGCCGCCGAAGAAGGCCATCGGCACGAACACCGCCGAGAGCACGGTGGCGATGCCGACCAGCGCGCCGGTGATCTCGTCCATCGACTTGATCGTCGCTTCCTTCGGGCCGAGCTTCTCCTCTTGCATCACGCGCTCGACGTTTTCGACCACGACGATGGCATCGTCGACGAGCAGTCCGATGGCGAGCACCATGGCGAACATCGTCAGCGTGTTGATCGAATAGCCTGCCAGCGACAAAACGCCGAAGGTGCCTAGCAGCACCACGGGCACGGCCAGCATCGGGATGAAGGTGGCGCGGATGTTCTGCAGGAAGACGAACATCACGATGAAGACGAGCACGATCGCCTCGAATAGCGTGTGCACCACCTTCTCGATGGAGAGGGTGACGAAAGGCGTAGTGTCGTAGGGATAGGTGACCTCGACGCCTTCGGGCAGGGTCTGCTTGAAACGATTGATCGTCGCCTGCACGGCCTTGGCCGTCTCGATGGCGTTGGCGCCGGTGGCGAGGCTGATCGCGAGGCCGGTCGTCGGATTGCCGTTGTAGCGCGACGAGGTGTCGTAGCTCCTGGCGCCGAGCTCGACGCGGGCGACGTCGTTGAGCCGCACGATCGAGCCCGAGGGGCCGCTCTTCAGAATGATGTTTTCGAACTGGGCCGGCGTCTGCAGCCGCGAGGCGGCCGTCACCGTGGCGTTGAGCTGCTGGCCCTTGACCTGCGGCAGGCCGCCGAGCTGGCCGGCCGAGACCTGCGTGTTCTGCGCCTGGATCGCGGCGACGACATCCTTCGGCATCAGCGCGTATTTGCGCAGGGAGTCTGGATTCAACCAGATACGCATGGCGTAGCCGGCGCCGAAGAGCTGCGTCGTGCCGACGCCTTCGACGCGCTTCAGCGTGTCGTTGAGCGTGGAATCGACGTAATCGGCGAGGTCGGTCGTGGTCATCCGCCCGTCGGTGGAGACGAAGGCGGCGACCATCAGGAAGCCCGTCGACGCCTTGGCGACCGTGATGCCGGTGCTCTGCACCACCTGCGGGAGCTGGCGGGTGACGAGCTGCAGCTTGTTCTGCACCTGCATCTGCGCCACGTCCGGATCGGCCTGGCTGTTGAACGTCAGCGAGATCTGTGTGTTACCGGTCGCCGTCGAGGTGGCGGTCATGTATTGCAGGTTGTCGATGCCGGTCATCCCCTGCTCGATGACCTTGGTCACCGAATTCTCGACCGTCTGTGCGTCGGCACCGGGGTAGTTGGCACTGATCTGCACGGTCGTTGGCGCGATCTGCGGATATTGCGAGATCGGCAGCGTCTGCAGCGCCAGAAGCCCGGCCAGCATGATGACGATGGCGACGACCCAGGCGAAGATGGGTCGTTCGATGAAGAAGCGCGACAGCATCGGATCAGTTCTTCGCTGTGTTGCCGGAATCGAGCTGGGCCCGCCGGTTGGCGGATTTCAGCTCGCCCGTCGCTTCGTCGATGCTGACCTCGGTCGGCGTCACGACCTGGCCCGAGCGAACGAGCTGGCCGCCTTCGACGATGAGCCGCTCCCCGTCCTTGACGCCGCCATCCACCAGCCAGTTGTTGCCGATGCTGCGGCGCGTGGTCAGCACCCGCTCCTCGACCTTGCCGTCGGCGCCGACGAACTTGCCCGTCGCCTCGCCCTTGGTGTTGCGTCCCACGCCGCGCTGCGGCAGCAGGAAGCTGTTCTCGGCGATGCCCTCCTGGATCAAGGCGCGCACGAACATGCCGGGCAGCAGCAGCTTGTCCGGGTTGGGGAATTCGGCACGGACGCGGAAGGTTCCGGTCGTCTCGTCGATATTGGCTTCGGCGAATTCGAGCTTGCCGGACTGACCGTATTCCTGCCCGGTGTCCAGCTTCAGCTTCACTGCGACATTGAGGCCGGTGAAGCGCAGCCGGCCCGAGGCGATGTCGTCGCGGAAGCGCAGCAGGTTGGTGCTGGACTGGGTGACGTCGACATTGATCGGATCGAGCTTGCGGATCGTCGTCAGCGCCGTCGCCTGGTTTGCGGTGACGAGCGCGCCCGGTGTCAGTGCCGACTTGTCGATGCGCCCGTCGATCGGCGCGGTGACCTTGGTGTAGGCGAGGTTGATCCGCGCCGTCTCGACATTCGCCTTGGCGGCCGCGACATCGGCTTGCGCCTGGGCGAGCGTGGCGTTGGCGTCGTCCATGTCCTGCCGGCTGCCGGCGTTGCGCTGGAACAGCTCCTGGTAACGGCTGGCCCGGACCTGCGCGTTGGTGACGGCGGCTTCCGCCTTCCGCTGCGCCGCGATCGTGCTGTCGAGCGTTGCCTGATAGGGGGCAGGGTCGATTTCGTAGAGCACGTCGCCGACCTTGACGTCGCCTCCCTCCTGGAAAAGCCGTGACTTGATGATTCCGTTCACCTGCGGCCGGACTTCCGCGACGAGATTGGCCGCGACGCGCCCCGGCAGCTCCGCGGTAATGGCGACCGGCTGCGGGTGGAGCACGACGATGCTGACCTGCGCCTGCGGCTGGATAGGCGGCGCCGCCGACTTCTCGCCATTGCAGCCGGCCAGGGCCGTTGCGCAAAGCAGGAGGCCCGGCAAGGTGAACCGCGAAGAGGAGAGGGCGCGCACGGCCGACATGGAAGGTCCTTTTTGCAGGCGGCGGATGGGCCTTCAATTCCCGATTGCGCCTATCGCGTCAATAAGGCGGAAAGCGGGTGAGACTCTCCGGCCAGATATTTGAGCCGAAACGGCAACGGTCAGGAAACCACTTGTCACTAATGATTCCAACCGGGGGACTGGGCCTCGGCGGAGCCGAGGGGTGGCCACGCCGCGTTCGCGGGCGCTTCTGGATGGACCGAAGTTATGATCAGCCTGACGATACGCCGCCGCATCTTGCTCAGCTTCGCCGCGGTACTTGCGGTGATGTCTGCCATGGCGGCACTGTCCTATGTCTGGTTCATCCAGACGGAGCGGGAAGCGGTGAGCGTCGAGACCAAGACGGTTCCCGGGCTCTACATCAGCGCGCAGCTCATGGCGGCCTGGAGCGAAAATCGCGGCCTGACCCGCGAATTTCTCCTCTCCGACACTGCGGATGAAAAAAAGCAGGCTCTGGACAGGATCGCGACGGGGCGCGTTCGCATCCGCGAGACCCTGAAATCCTACGAGAGCGTGATCACCACGGAAGAGGACCGGGCCAACCACAGCCGCGCCGTGCAGCTCTTCGACCAGTTTGCCCAGGCGCAGGATGCGATCCTGTCATCCGGCAAGCCTGCGCCCGACACCCAGCCGCTCGATCTGAACGCGCGAAACCGGACCGAGGTGGAACCGATCGCGGCGCGTCTCCAGGAGGTGGTTGGTGCCATCCTCGCGCTCAACAAGGCGGAAGCCGATGATTCCACGCGCAAGATCGTTTCCATCGTGCGCGCGGCGGAGCTGGGGCTGATCGTCAGCTTTGCGTTTGCCGTCATCCTGGCCATGTTGTGCGGCTATTTCCTGTTCAAGGCTGTGGCCGGGCCGCTCGGCAAGCTGCTTGGCATCGTCGAGGTGATGCGTCGCGGTGACTTCAGCGAACGGCTTTCGCTCGCGCGTCGCGACGAGTTCAGCACGGTGGCCGACGGCATCAACGCGATGGCGGATGATCTCGCCGGGCTGATCGGCCAGATTCAGAAATCTGGAATCCAGGTCAACACCTCGATCACCGAGGTTGCCGCGACCTCCAAGGAGCAGCAGGCGACCGCCAGCGAGATCGCCGCCACGACCACCGAGATCGGTGCGACCGCCAAGGAGATTTCTGCGACCTCGAATGAGCTCGTGCGCACCATGGACGAGGTCTCGGAAGTGGCGGAGCAGACGGCCAAGCTCGCCGGCGGCGGCCAGGCCGGGCTCTCCCGCATGGAAAATACCATGCAGCAGGTCATGGAGGCGGCCGGCGCCATCAACGCCAAGCTCGCGATCCTCAGCGAGAAGGCCGGCAACATCAATCAGGTCGTCACCACCATCACCAAGGTCGCCGACCAGACCAACCTGCTCTCGCTCAATGCGGCCATCGAGGCCGAGAAGGCCGGCCAGTACGGCCGTGGTTTCGCGGTGGTCGCCACCGAGATCCGCCGCCTCGCCGATCAGACGGCGGTCTCCACCTATGACATCGAGCAAATGGTCAAGGACATCCAGTCGGCCGTCGCCGCCGGCGTGATGGGCATGGACAAGTTCTCGGAGGAAGTCCGGCGCGGCATGCAGGATGTTCAGCAGGTCGGCGGCCAGCTCTCGGACATCATCGAGCAGGTCCAGGGGCTGGTGCCGCGCTTCGAGGTTGCGAACGAAGGCATGCAGGCGCAGGCTGCCGGCGCGGGCCAGATCAGCGAAGCGCTGATCCAGCTCGGTGAAGCGGCCCAACAGACCGTGGAATCGCTGCAGCAGTCCACGCTCGCCATCGACGAGCTCAACCAGGTCTCGACGGGCCTGCGCAGCAGCGTCGCGCGCTTCAAGCTGCGCGCCTGACGGCGAGTACGGGCAAGCCGATGCTGCTTCTGACCTTCCGGCTGGGGCAAGACCGTTACGCGCTCGATGCCGGGCAGGTCGAGGCGGTCCTGCCGCTGCTCGCCGTCAAGCAGCTGCCGGGAGCGCCGACCGGCGTCGCGGGCGCGATCGGTTATCGCGGCCGGCCCGTGCCGCTGATCGATCTGAGCCTGCTCGCGCTCGGCCGCGCGGCCGAGCCGCTGCTCAGCACCCGTATCATCCTGTTGCGCTATCCCGTGGCCGGGGATGAGCATCGGCTTCTCGGTCTTCTCGCCGAAAAGGCGGTCGAGGCTGTCGAGCGCGATCCGGGCGATTTCACCGCCTCCGGCGTCGAGGCCGGCATGCCGCCCTATCTCGGGCCGATCGCGCCCGACGCGGACGGGCTGATCCAATGGGTCCGCGGGGAGGCGCTGCTAACTCCCGCGATCCGCGATATCCTGTTTGCCCGGCTGGCAGCCTTGTCATGATGGGCGAGACCGTGTCCGCGCACGATTTCGAGGGATTGCTGCAGGAAATGATCGGCCTGAGCAGCGCCAGCGTCGGCGCCTCGGTGATCCGCCACGCCCTTGCGCGCCGCATGGCCGCCTGCGCGCTGCCCGATCTCCACGCCTATTGGGCCTATCTGAACGAGCACCGGGACGAGCGTCAGGAGCTGATCGACTGCGTCGTCGTGCCCGAGACCTGGTTCTTCCGCGACGCCGAGGCGTTCGGGGCGATGACGGAGCATGTGCGGGCGCGGGAATATGGCGGTCGCCCGCTCCGCCTCCTCAGCCTGCCTTGCTCGACGGGAGAAGAGCCCTATTCGATGGCGATGGCGCTGTTAGATGCCGGTTTCGCTGCGGCCGACTTCGCCATCGAGGCGGTCGATGTTAGTACTCGCAATCTTGCCTATGCAGAGCGGGCGATCTATGGCCGCAACTCCTTCCGCGGCACCGATCTCGCCTATCGCGAGCGCTATTTCGAGGCCTGCGAAGGCGGCTTCAAGCCGCATGATCGCATCAGGCGGCAGGTTCGCTTCACGCTCGGTAATCTGCTCGGCCCGGCCGCCTTCTCTGCCTGGCCGCCCTTCGACGTCGTCTTCTGCCGCAATCTGCTGATCTATTTCGATCGTGAGACGCAAGGCCGGGCGCTGGCGCGGCTCGGCGGCATGCTGGCGGCCGATGGCCTGCTCCTTGTCGGGCCGGGGGAATCCGGCGTGCCTTCTCTTCACGGCTATGCCTCGGCGCGACGGCCGCGTGCTTTCGCCTTCGTCAAGGCGATGGCCGTTCAGTCCGTGCCGGCCACGCCGGAGAAGGCGCGCGCCCGCCGCCCGCCGCGTCCTTCGCTTCCGCCGATGGCGGAGAGCCGCCGCCTGCCGCCGTCAGCCAAGCCCTTCGCCCGCCGGTCCGCCCCCGTGGAATTGAGCACACCGGCGCCGAGCGCGGCAGGAGCCGATCTCGCAGCCGCTCGGCTGGCGGCGGATGCCGGGCGCTTTGCCGAGGCGCGACAGATCGCCGAGCGCTGCATCGTCGAGAGCGGTCCTTCGGCAGAAGCCTTCTATCTGATCGGGTTGACCTGTGATGCGCAGGACGACGAGACCCAGGCGATCGGCTATTATCGCAAGGCGATCTACCTGAAATCCGATCACCGCGAGGCCTTGGCCCATCTGCGACTGCTGCTGCAACGGCAGGGCGAGGAGGCTGGCGTCAGGGCCTTGACGCGCCGGCTCGGCCGGCTCGGCGAAGGAGGTGATGCCTGATGGCCGTTGCCGACACGACAGCGATGGATTCGGCCTCGGGCATCGATGAATGCTGGCGCCAGATCGGCGTCCGCGGCGACCGCTCGTGCCCTGAGCTGGCGGAGCATCTGCATTGCCGCAACTGTCCAACCTACGCGCGGACCGCGCGGCAACTGCTCGACCGGCCATTGCCGGCGGGCTATCGCGAGGAATGGACCCGCTTCTTCGCGGGCGAGGCGACGGCGACAACCGGGCAGGGCGAGCGCGACACCGCCCTGATCTTCCGGATCGGGGATGAATGGCTCGCGCTGCCGGTCGCGATCTGCCAGGAAATCGCCGAGCCGCGGCCGGTTCGTTCCTTGCCCCATCGCCGCAGCGCCGCGATGCGCGGCGTCGTCAATGTCCGCGGCGAGCTGCTCGTCTGCCTGTCTCTGTCGGAACTGCTCGGTGTCGGCGCGGCCGGGACCGCCCGCAGCGAAGGACGTCTTGCCGCTTTCCGTCGCCTCGTCGTGATCGGTGGGGAAGGAGGGCGGGCTGCCTTCGAGGCGGATGAGGTGCATGGGCTCCACGGCTATGATCGGGGGGCCCTCGGTCCGGTTCCCGCTACGGTCGGCAAGTCGGCAGCCACTGCGGTCACGGCCATGCTGCCCTGGAACGGGCACGCCGTCGGCTGCCTCGACGCGACGATCCTGCTGGATCTGGTCGACCGGAGCATCGCATGAGCGGCGATGATTTCAGCGAGCTCTCGATGCTCGAGCTGTTCCGGGCGGAGCTGGCTTCGCAATCGCAGGCGTTGACATCCGGGCTCCTGGCACTTGAGCGCGACCCCGGCGCGCCGGCGCATCTGGAGGCCTGCATGCGGGCCGCCCATTCGCTGAAAGGCGCCGCGCGGATCATCGAGCTGACGCCTGCCGTGCGGGTCGCCCACGAGATGGAGGAATGCCTCGTCGCCGCGCAGCACGGTACGCTGACGCTGACCCGCGCCCATATCGACACGCTGCTTTCGGGCGTCGATCTTCTGGCCGCGATCGCGGCGGAAGAGGGTGGGAACGAGGAAGCGCAGCGCCGGCGGATCGACGCCTTCATCGAAGCCCTGCGCCTGCCGGCGCAGCAATCATCGGCAGCCCTTGAGCGGGCGGAAGCGGCGATGCCTCTCGGCGGAGGCCGCGCCCCGGCCGTCGAGCCCGTGGTCTCGAATCCTGTTTCAAGTACCGAGAAGCCTGTCGAGCCGCCGGTCGTAGCGTCGGCCGCCGAGGCGCAGGGCGAGCGCATGGTGCGGGTGACCGCCGAGAGCCTGAACCGCCTGCTCGGCCTCGCGGGTGAATCGTTGATGGCGGCGCGGCGGCTGCGGCCCTTCAATGACGGGCTTCTGCGCCTGCACCGCGTCCAGGGCGAATTGTCCCGCAACCTCGATGCCCTACGGGCGGTGCTGCCGGCCGGCGTGGATGAGCGGGCAGAGCAGGCGCTCTCCGCCCTGCAGCTTCGGCTGGAGGAAGGGCAGGCCATCCTGGCGGAGCGCCTGGACGAACTCGATATCGTCGACCGCGGGGCGAGCGACCTCGCGAACCGACTCTATGACGAGACGCTGGCGAGCCGGATGCGCCCCTTCGAGGACGGTGTCAGGCATTTCTCCCGCACCGTGCGTGATCTCGGGCGCGCGCTTGGCAAGCCGGTGCGCCTCGACATCGTCGGTGGCTCGACCAGCATCGACCGCGACATCCTCGAACAGCTCGACGCGGCGCTCGGCCATCTGCTGCGAAACGCGGTTGATCATGGCATCGAGGCGCCCGAGCAGCGCCGAGCCGCCGGCAAGCCGGATGAGGGGACGATCCGCATCGAGGCCCGGCACAGCGCCGGCCTGCTCCAGATCATCGTCTCGGACGATGGTCGCGGCATCGATATCGAGGCGCTGCGCCGGAGCACGGTCGCTCGTGGCCTCGTCGCGGCTGGGAACGCGGAAAGCCTCAGCGAGGAGGAGCTTCTCGAATTCCTGTTCCTGCCGGGTTTTTCGATGAAGACGTCGGTCACCGACATTTCCGGACGCGGTGTCGGGCTCGACGCCGTGCAGGCGATGGTGCGGCAGGTGCGTGGGCAGGTCGGCGTGGTCTCGCAGCCAGGCCACGGCACGCGCTTCCAGCTCCAGTTGCCGCTGACCCTGTCGGTGATCCGGGCCCTGCTCGTCGAGATCGCCGGCGAGCCCTATGCGATTCCGCTTGCGGCCATCACGCGGACCCTGCGCCTCGCGCGGGAGCAGATCTCCTTTCTCGAAGGGCGTCCGCATTTCCGCTTCGAGGACCGGCAGGTCGGTCTCGTTGCGGCCCATGAGATCCTGGGCCACGGACAGCCGGTGGCTGATGCCGGCGAGCTGGCCGCGGTCATCGTCGGCGCCGGGGAGGGCACCTATGCGCTGGTCGTCGATCGCTTCCTCGGCGAGCGCGAGCTCGTCGTGCGTCCGCTCGATGCGCGCCTTTCCAAGGTCAAGGACGTCAGCGCCGCCGCCTTGCTCGAGGATGGCAGCCCGACCCTGATCCTCGATGTCGAGGACCTTGTCCGCTCGATGGAGAAGTTGGTCGGTGCCGGCAAGCTCAGGTCGCTGGAGCCGGTGATCGCGGAAGCGGGCCGCAGGCAGCGCAAGCGGGTGCTCGTGGTCGACGATTCGCTGACGGTTCGTGAGCTGGAACGCAAGCTCCTCGACCATCGGGGCTTTGAGGTCGAGGTCGCGGTCGATGGCATGGATGGCTGGAATGCCGTCCGCTCCGGCGGCTTCGATCTCGTTGTGACCGACGTCGACATGCCGCGCATGGACGGCATCGAACTCGTGACGCTGATCCGCAGGGACGCCAATCTGCGCAACCTGCCGGTGATGATCGTTTCCTACAAGGATCGCGAGGAAGACCGCCGCCGCGGGCTCGATGCCGGCGCCGATTATTATTTGACCAAAAGCAGCTTCCACGACGAAACTTTGCTTCACGCCGTCGAAGATCTCATCGGCGAACCATGAGATTCGAGACCGTGGCAGGGGGCATGTCATGAGGGCCGGGATCGTCAATGACCTGCCGATGGCAGTCGAGCTGCTCAGGCGGCTCGTCTCCTCCTCCGGCGAGCATGAGGTCGCCTGGATCGCGATGAACGGCCGCGAGGCGGTGGAGGCCTGTCGGCGCGACCGGCCGGAGCTCGTGCTGATGGACCTCAACATGCCGGTGATGGACGGCGTCGAGGCCACCCGTCTGATCATGGCCGAGACGCCATGCCCGATCCTGCTGGTGACCGCGAGCATCGATGCCAATGTTTCGGGTGTCTACGACGCGATGGGCCATGGCGCGCTCGATGCGGTCGACATTCCTACGGCCGGGCCCAATGGCGGCACCTCTGCCCAAGGCGCGGCCCTGCTGGCGCGCATGGCCGCGATCGCGCGCCTGTCGCGCGACGAGAGCCGGGCTCCGCGCCGGTTGGCAGTGCCGGCGATGCACGCGTCGGCCGCCTATCCGCTGGTGGCGATAGGGGCTTCGGCCGGCGGCCCCGCGGCCGTAGCCACGCTGCTTGCGGGGCTGCCGCCGGATTTTCCGGGGGCGATCGTATTGGTCCAGCATCTCGACGCGCAATTCGTGCCGGGCTTCGCCCATTGGCTCGGTCAGCAATGCAGCCTGCCGGTCCGCCCGGCCGAGATCGGCGAGAAGCCGGCGGCCGGAGTGGTGCTGATCGCGGCGAGCGGCGACCATCTGATCCTGACCGCGAATGGCGAGCTCGGCTACAGGGCCGAGCCGCGTGACTATCCCTACAGGCCCTCCGTCGATGTCTTCTTCGAGAGCGTCGCCCGGCACTGGCGCGGAGAGCTGATCGGCGTCCTGCTGACCGGCATGGGGCGTGACGGCGCGCGCGGCCTGAAGCTCTTGCGCGAGGGGCGTCATTTGACCATAGCACAGGACAAGGCGACGAGCGCGGTCTACGGCATGCCGAAGGCTGCTGCCGCCATCGACGCCGCCGTCGAAATTCTGCCGCTGACCGCGATCGCGCCGCGCCTGGCCGGTGCGTGCGGTCGCTCGTTGCGATAAGGGTAAGCCATGGCAGGCGAAGCGACCCGATCCGTTCCCGATGTTCCCGCCCCGGCGGATAGCTATCTTTCGATGGTTTTTCTCGTCGACGATCAGGTGATGGTCTGCGAGGCGGTTCGCCGGGCGCTCGCCCATCACCCCGATCTCGACTTCCATTACTGCACCGACCCACGGGAGGCGCTGGAGGTCGCCTTGCGGGTGAAACCAACCGTGATCCTGCAGGATCTGGTGATGCCCGGTGTCGATGGTCTCGATCTGGTGAGGGCCTATCGCGGCAATCCGGCGCTTCACTCGGTTCCGGTCATCGTCCTTTCCACCAAGGAGGACCCCGCGACCAAGAGCGAGGCCTTCCAGAACGGCGCCAACGATTATCTGGTGAAGCTGCCCGACAAGGTCGAGCTGATCGCGCGGATCCGCTACCATACTCGCGCCTATCTCGACCATCTGCAGCGGGACGAGGCCTACCGGGCCTTGCGGGAGAGCCAGCGCGAGCTGATGCGCGCCAATCTGGAGCTCGAGCGCCTGACCCGCATCGACGGGCTGACGGGGCTGGGCAACCGCCGCTATTTCGACGAATATCTCACGGCGGAATGGCGCCGTAGCCTGCGCACCGGCACGCCCCTGTCGGTGCTGATGATCGATGTCGATCACTTCAAGCAATATAACGACGCCCACGGCCATCTCGCCGGCGACGATGTGCTCAAGCAGGTCGCGGGCGTGATCCAGAATGGCGCCGCGCGCTCGACCGATCTCGCTGCCCGCTTCGGCGGCGAGGAATTCGTCGTGATCCTCACGGATGTGTCGCAGGCCGGAGCAGCTTATGTCGCCGAGCGTCTCGTGCAGAGTGTGCGCGACCTGAACATCTCTCACGGCTCCGGCAGGGTGACGGTCAGCGTCGGCGTCGCCACGGCGTTCCCCCAGCCGCAAAGCGAACCCGATCTTCTGCTCAATGCTGCCGATCTTGCCCTGTTCGACGCCAAGAATGCGGGGCGTGACCGCGCTGTCTCCGCCGCCGTACTGATCGGCCAGCCGGAGCAGGGTCTCATCGACGGTCCCGGCTGAAATCCCACGCGGGCAATCCGTCCTGCCGAGCCGGTGCGGCGCGATACCGGGCGGCCTGCTTCAGGACAGATGGCACGCTTCGGGAAAGTGCGGTGCTGTGAGCCTCTCCCGAAAGGCGCCGGCCGTGCAGGACGGCATGCCGACCGGTTCAGCCGGTGCGGGTCCAGCGCAGGAATGCGGAGAGACGCAGCAATGCGCTGACGGCAAAGTTGAGCAGGTATAGCACGGGCATCTTCCTTTTGCAGGAGCCCACGAATACGCTCGTGGTGCTTTTAGCATTGGTGACGCGGTGCAAGCTGCTCCGACAAATCCCGCGACCGACAAGACGGAAGTCGTGTCGACGCAGACGATCATCGAGACACGACGATCGATCGTCAATCGTATGTCTTTTCAAATACTGTCGCCGGCAAAGCATGAAACACCTTCTCTCACGCTCGTGAAGGAAGATCTCGTTCGCGGCGTCGGCCGGGCCGGGACCTGCGGTTCGCGACACGGGGTGCGCCGGCGATTCTCGTCATCCGCCCTGAAGCCTCTCTGTCGGAGACCTCTCCGTCTCAGCCCGGTTGCGTGAGCTCCGAGGCGGCCACGGATCGCACCGCTGCCGTCAGGTCGCCGAGCATCCGGGCCGCCGGTCCCTTGCGCTGCCAGTAGAGTGTGACGGCGATCGATCTATGGGGCGCCGCTCGACCAGCCGGCCGGAGGCCAGATGCGGCGTCGCCAGGAAGAGCGGTGCCATCGACCAGCCCAGCCCGGCGAGCGTCATGTCCAGCAGGTCCTGGGTCGAAGGCGTCCAATGGGTTGCTGGTGAAACGGCTGTTGCCCAGGCCTCCCGCGCCCATCGGGATTGCAGTTCGTCCCTGCGGTCGAAACGCAGCATGGGCGCTTCCTGCAGGCTCCCCGCATCGACGCCTGCGGGAAAGCACCGGTCCTGGAATTCAGGGCTGGCCACGGCGACATAGGCGATGGCGCCGAGCGGATAGATCTTGCAACCGACGACGGGAGCGGGATCGGCGGTGACCGCTGCCAGGACTTCTCCCGTGCGCAGGCGTTCGGCTGTGTGAGCTCGTCCTCGAGGACGAGATCGAGCAAGGCGCCGGTCTTTCGCGCGAACGTCGCGGCGCCCCTCGGAAACCAGGTGCTGACGCTGTCTGCATTCACGGCGACACGCACCGTGTAGGGGCCGGGCTCCCGGCTGGCGAGTCCGGGCAGGTCGGCGACGACCTCGCTTTCGAGCAGCCGGACCTGCTCGATATGGGCGCAGAGCCTCGCGCCTGTCACGGTCGGTCGGCAGGGCGCACCCGCGTCAGCAGGATCGCGCCGAGCCGTTCTTCCAGTCCCTTCACGCGCTGGGACACGGCGGAAGGCGTGACGCTCAGGGAGGCTGCTGCCTCCTGATCGGCGCCATGATGCCGGCGCTGGCGACGAGCCTCCTGCGCAGCGCGCTGATCGGCTAGTCCAGAGGCAGGGGCCGCCCGCCGGCCGTCAGCGCGAGCCCGTGGCCGCGGCGCCTTTGGTTACGCCGAACGACTTGGCGAGAGCATCGGCGTGCTTCGCCAACAGTCCCAGATCGGAGCCGACGGCGACGAAGCGATAGCCCCATTCGATGTAACGACGCGCATCGGCCTCGGACGGCGTCAGGATGCCGGCCGGCTTGCCGATCGCGGTCAGGCGCTTCACGGCATTCTGGATCGCCGCCTGCACCTGCGGATGATTGGGATTGCCGATATGCCCCATCGAGGCTGAGAGGTCGGACGGTCCGATGAAGACGCCGTCGACGCCGTCGACCGA
Organism: Allobosea sp.; assembly: GCA_033792295.1. Classification (GTDB taxonomy): domain Bacteria; phylum Pseudomonadota; class Alphaproteobacteria; order Rhizobiales; family Beijerinckiaceae; genus Allobosea. The sequence goes on along the minus strand of JARYGW010000061.1, from coordinate 3,010 downwards.
GGCGATCTGCTCGAGTTGCTCCAGCGCCTCTCCGGTCTCGACCTGGACCAGTACGCAGATTTCGCCGTCGGCGCGCTTGAGGTAGTCGGGGATGCGTCCGTAGCGGCTGCCACGGCCACTGCCCGTGATGCCGCGAATGCCGGCGGGGGGATAACGGCAGGCGGCGACAGCTTTTGCGGCCTCCTCGGCGTTCTGGACGAAGGGGATGAGCACGGCCTGCGCACCGATATCGAGGAGGCGCTTCAGCAGGACAGGGTCGTTCCAGGCGGGGCGCACGATCGGTGTCGCGGTGCCGGCCTGCAGTGCCTGGAGCTGCGCCATCACGGCCGGCGGCTCATTCGGCGAGTGCTCGGTATCGACCAGGATCCAGTCATAGCCGCTATAGCCGATGATCTCGGCCACGATCGGGCTGCACAGGCTGCTCCACAGTCCTATCTGGAGCTCGCCGCGGGCGAGGCCGGCTTTGAAGGCGTTGGTAGGCAGGTCCACGACGATTCCCCTTCGGACGAACTGGACGGCAACGCTGCCGGGCAGGCCGAAACCGGCTGCAGCATGTCGTCTTTGTTAGCCCAGACCGGACGGCTGAAGGAACCCGGCGGCATGAGATGGCTGGGTTGCAGCGCGATGCCTGCTGGCACGGTTTGTCGGCGAGAGGGGCGACTATCTGTTGCCCGCGATTCGATTCGCGCCGCCGCTCGGCCCGTGCTCTGACAGTGGAAACACATTGCAACCCGAGCCTGACCTCGATCCGAGCGCTCTCGTCTGTCAAAACAAATTGATTTTCAAGGGCTTGAGAGAGAAGTGGCGGAGACGGAGGGAGTCTTTCAACCCAATTTGGGGAACGGATTGATACGAAAGCTGGATTCGGAAACCTCTTGATTCCGCTGGCCTTTTCGAACCGAATCTCCCCAAAAAGCTCCCCAAATCGACTCCCAAATCGTGGTTCGCGAATGGCCTATGTTCAGCAGAAAAACAAGCGGTGGTATTTCCGCCTCGTACTGCCCGAGGATGTCAGGCCGCACTTCAAGAACCTGAAGGAGATTACGAAGACGCTCGGCGCTGCCTCCAAGCGGGAAGCCGAGAAGCTGGCCTCGCCGCTCATTGCCGAATGGGACACCAAGATAAAGGGCGCGCGAGCCGCGAACGCGCGAGAAACGGTCTTCACCTTGGGGCCACTCCGGGTGAAGAGGTCGGCAAACTCATTTGATCTCGAAACGGAAGACGGGACCCCCATCAGTAGCCACTCGCTTCGTGAAGGGCTTTTTCGCGAGGTTGCAAGAGATTGGTTTGAACATCATTGGCGTGCGCATTTCGATGCGGCTGCAAAAAGTCACTATACCGAGCACGAAGTGAAAGAGCGTGTCGATCAAACGACTGTTCGCGCCGGGATTAATTCCCACTTCGAAATTTATCGCGCCATTCTGCCCTCGCTTCCACGGTTTATTCAAGCGTGTGTCGGCTTGATTAATCGAAATATGAAATACCAGTCTAACAATCTGGATTGGAAGGCGCTATTTCCAGAAAGTAAAAACCTACCGAACACTGACGATTTCGACTACTATCAGGAGGAAACCCTCCTGAAAGGAACGACAATCTCTGACGCCATAAAGGAGTATTTCGGTCGCGCGCACGATGTGAGGCCGAAGACGGAGCAGCTTTGGCGCGCTCGGATAGGTATTTTCCAAGAATGGCTCGGCGACGATGTTCGCCTAACGCATTTGACCCCGACGAAGGCGGAGGAATTCAGAAAGGCTTTGCTGGAGTTTCCGGCGCGACGGCCAGCCGCCGTGAAGGGATTCGACGCGAGCATAGCTTGGGCGGTAGAGAAAAAGGCAAAACGGCTGACCGGGCAGACAGTTAACGCTTACACCAATGCAATTCGCGCAATCCTTTACCCTGCCTGCAAGCGATTAAGCATCAGGAACCCGTTCGCAGAATTGGGAGCGATCAAGGGGAAGCCTCGGTCTGAAACGAAATACCTTGATTTTGCTGATGAGGAAATCAAGGCGATATTCGGCAAGAACTTCTGCCTCGACGGCCGAGGAAAATATGCAGAACCGTCTGACTATTGGATCATGTTGGGGCTGATTTTGCACGGCGGGCGTATCAATGAGTGGGCGCAGGCTCGGAAAGATCAGTTTCTTGTCGAAAATGGCGTCTTCATTTTCAAGGTAAGTGGGACACTCAAGACCGAGGCATCGGCGCGTGCGGTGCCCATCCATTCCGCCATGCTGACGCTCGGGTTTCGAGATTTCTGGGAAAAAGCTCGCCCCGGCAGGCTCTTTACCGATCTTACCGAGACTGAAGAGGGGCAATTTGCCGCCGCGCTGTCGAAGCGCTGCAATCGAGCCATTGACCGAGCGGGTGTGAATGCAAAACGCAAGGTGGTTCACTCTTTTCGGCACACTTGGATTACCAAGGCCCGCGACGCGGATGTTGAAAAGCAGTGGACCGACATCATCGCCGGTCACGAGACGGAAGGACAGGGACCGAAATACGGCAGCTATTCTTTGCGCATGGCCAAGGAGAAATTGGAGCGTGTCCGATTTGATTTGGACATGACGCATCTCGCAGAGGTTTGGCAAAATATCCAGTTGGCACAGAAGAGGACCGCGCGCCTAAAGAATGCCATCAAGAGGGGCGTAGCAGGCGCGCTGGCGGACAGGTAGGGTGGTAGCCCGCGCTCCCGTCACGGCTACTCTCGCCCCCCTAAACGCCGTGTCAGGCCTTCACACTGGCGATCGTGCAGAAGAGAGACAATGACCTTGATCGACGAGCGTCTGGAGAGCTTGTTCAACAGGCGACAGCGCTTCTGGTATTACGCGCTCGAAGGTAGAAATATCGTCCGGATCAACAAGCGCGAATGGGCGCGGCGCGGAGCGAACCATAACGCGATCTGGGAGGAAGCGACCGGAGATCGGACGATCCTCTGCTTCTTCTCGGACTCGACGAAACCGAAGACCGCGCCCTACTTCACGATCGTGGATGACCTGAAAGTTAAGCTCGCCTA
>JARYGW010000619.1:255-804 GCA_033792295.1 Allobosea sp. | reverse complement strand
CTCGTACGCTCGCTGCACAGCGGCTCGTTCCTGGCGAGCCAGCGCAACGTCGTGCTGGTCGGCGGTACGGGCACCGGCAAGACACACCTGGCCAGCGCCATCACCGCCAACGTCGTGCGGGCCGGTGCCCGCGGGCACTACTTCAACACGGTCGACCTCGTGAACCGGCTCGAGGAGGAGAACCGCCTCGGCAAAGCCGGCGCGCTCGCAAAACAGCTCTCCCGCCTCGATGTCGTGGGGCTATCTGCCCTTCGCCCGCTCAGGCGGTCAGCTGCTCTTCCATCTGGTGAGCAAGCTCTACGAGCGCACCTCGGTCATCGTCACGACGAACCTCGCCTTTGGCGAGTGGCCAACCGTCTTTGGTGACCCGAAGATGACCACCGCGCTGCTCGATCGCATTACCCACCATTGCGACATCGTCGAGACCGGCAACGACAGCTGGCGCTTCAAACACCGCAGCTGACGCAAGGGACTACCGGCAGAAGACGCTTCGCGCTGGTTGCGCCTCCGGTCGAGCTACGCCCGCCCTACGCCGCAACCAGCGCGAAC
>JARYGW010000619.1:0-245 GCA_033792295.1 Allobosea sp. | reverse complement strand
TTTTGGACGCCGATTGACAAGGAATTCACACGAGACGCATTCTTTTCCGGTACTGGCGGAGATCATGTCTTTTACGACCATTTGAACACCACCGCGAGCGTTGACCACTATCGGGATCGAGGATTTAAGGGCCTGCTGGAGACGACACACCTTCTAGCGCAAATATCGCGCTCGACTATTTGGTCTGGCATCGGGGCAGTATATGCCGACATTCGATCACCTGATGGAGACGCGGCACAGGCACT
>JARYGW010000618.1:0-810 GCA_033792295.1 Allobosea sp. | reverse complement strand
TTCGAGTGCTATGACGTGGGGCATCTCTACAATCTGGCGCACTTTGCCGACCTGGGCCTGGTGAAGCCGCCCTTCTTCGTGCAGTGCATCTTCGGCATCCTGGGCGGGATCGGACCCGAGCCGGAGAACCTGCTGCACATGCGCGCGACCGCGGACCGGTTGTTCGGGCAGGACTATTATCTCTCGGTGCTGGGCGCTGGCCGCCACCAGCTGCCGTTCGTCACGATGAGCGCGATCCTGGGCGGCAATGTGCGGGTCGGGCTCGAGGACAGCCTCTATGCCGGCAAGGGCAGGCTCGCCACCTCCAATGCCGAGCAGGTCGCCAAGATCCGCCGCATCCTCGAGGAACTCAGCCTCGATATCGCCACCCCCGCCGAGGCCCGCACCATGCTCCAGACCAAAGGCGGCGACAATGTCGCCTTCTGACCAACTCGTCCATCTCGAACACGAGAACGGCATCGTTCTGCCTCTTTCCCGCTAGGCCACTAATCGCAGCCGAGAATGTCTGAGTGGGCACGGCCACATTAGGAAGATATTCGAAGGACGACGACTCCGTTTTTCCACACGTCATGGCAACATGAAGCTTTCAGGATATCTGCATGTCCACGCCTGCCACCCCTCGGAACCTTCCCGGTAGAAACCGCCGCGTGATCCTGTCCAGTCGTCCCGTCGGCATCCCGCAAGCCAGTCATTTCACGTTTGACGAAGCGTCACTGGAGTCGCTGGCCGAAGGCCAGTTTCGCGTGCGCAATATCTATCTTTCGGTCGATCCGGCGCAGCGAGGGTGGACAAACGAGGGAAGCAATTATT
>JARYGW010000617.1:0-814 GCA_033792295.1 Allobosea sp. | reverse complement strand
CGGGATCGCGACGAGCAGCATCAAGAGGTTGTGCGAGACCAGAAAGCACACTGACGAGGCGACGCCATTGAACATGAAATAGAGATACGGCACGCCCATCAAGGTCGGCGCCCGCGTCAACGCCTTGACCAGAGGCGTGATCAGTGGCTGCTCCGGGTCTTGCACGCTCATTGCCCGACCGCCGACTGGAAGAACTGAACGATCTGCGCCGATCCGAACACCAGGACGATGCCGAAGATGACCGAGCCGGCCACACCCCAGGTCAGACGGCCGGCCCAGGCGAAGAAACCGCAGGCAATGACGGCAAGCGTCGCGAGCGCCGTCGAGATCGGACCGGTCAGTGCCTGCACGAGCTGGTTCAAGGTCGATTGAACCGGCTGTAACGTGCCGGACTGCGCCTTCGCGTCAATGGCAGCCAGCGTCAGCAATGTCGCGCCGGCCGCGCGGAAAAAATGTCTCGAAAGCAGCATCTGCAGCATCCTCATTCGATATGCATGACAAAATCGGCCGTCGAGGCTGGCTGGGTGCCGGCCGGGCGATGTCTCGGAGTGGTCAAAGCCTGTGCGGTCCGTCTATCGGGTACGCCGCTGGAGCTTGGACCAAATTCGATCCCTTCGAGCCCAGGCCAACCCGCGAGGTCGTTCACGACGGTGGCGACGAATCGCACGGTTTCGGGAAACGGCGGCACGCCGCGATGCGCGATCAGCGTCTCTTCGCCTGCGTTGTAGGCGGCGAGCACATAGAACGGATTGCCATGGCGGGACTGGAGATGGCGCAGGAAGCGCACGCCGCCGCGGACATTTTCGCCGGGATC
>JARYGW010000616.1:0-819 GCA_033792295.1 Allobosea sp. | reverse complement strand
CCGCACGCAGGTCCGCTGCGGCCGATCCCTTCAGCAGCAAGGCATAGACGCGTTGGTTGGTGACGATGTTGACGTTCGTTTCGGCATTTTCCCGGAGCGGCTTTACGAACAGGATGCCGGAGCCCTTTTTGGGAACGATCGACCAGCTGGCTGTATCGCCGGCCGAGATCGTCTCGATCACTTCGGAGCTGCCGAGCTGGATCATCGTCGAGACACCCAGACCCGCCGGCACGGTTACGACGGAGTTGTTGTTGAAGGTGATGTAACGGATGCGCGGATCGGCGGCCGTGGATGTGGATGCCGTGGCGAGCAGCGCGAGCGCTGCGAGGGCAAGGATTTCTTTCCGCATCAGCGCCCTGCCTTGTCTGCCGGCAACACTTCAGGCAGCGATTCTTGGTCGCGCCTGTATTCTGCGACCTGGAAGCCAAGCGGATTGTCGAAGCGATATTCGTTCTTCAGTGGCGCGGTCGTATAGCGGAAGCGGACCACCGAGACCCAGTGCTCGCGGCGGAGCGTGTTGTCGCGCCGCGTTTCCGTCGAGAAGCGCACGGTAGCGGTGGAGGCGTTGAGGAACGAGACCGACTTGATGGTGACGGCAATGCGGGTGGTGCGGCCGAAAACCTTGTCTTTCGACTGCGGATTTGACGGCTCGAACTCGTGCCGGAGATCCGCCGCGGCCTGGCCCGTCGAATAGAGTTGGGCGAGATCGTAATTGTCCTTCAGCGCGCGAGGATCGTAGGTCTCGCGCGCCCGGATGTAGCGCACGATGTTGGCGGTCTTGATGGCGTCGTTTTCGGAAAGCTTGCTTTCGTTCAAGGA
>JARYGW010000615.1:0-830 GCA_033792295.1 Allobosea sp. | reverse complement strand
TCGTTCAGCTTTGTGCCCGGGCGAAGTTTTCGTTCGGCGACGCAACGCCAAAGCCGCGCATAAATTTGCGCCTCAACCCCGCTGAGCGGCACAAGGCGAAGCGCTTCCGGCGGCATCCGACACAGCGCTGGTGAGAGAAAGCTCTGGTTCTGTCGATTCATCAGGTCCTGTTATTACCCATAAAGGACCACACCGGCTTGCCCGGTTGCCCGGGAAGCTGCGTGCAGTCTGCCCCTTTCACGATCACGTTATCATGATTGGCAGGCCAGAAAAGCCCTTTGGTGGCAGTGCGAAAGGATATTCCGCAGTCCAAACGGATTGTTTCAGAAGTGTTTCGAGGCGGGGTTCCCGCCCGAAAGCCGCAATCCAGGAAGGTGATGTTGCGCCGATTTACCCGAGTGTCCGTAGTATTTTTTCAATCAAACCTTTATTGATATTTCCTATAGGCTTCAATATTCCATATAAATGTGCTTATAATTCGGAATTAAGCCAAATAACAAAAATATAGATCGGCATTTCGGGAGGGCGTGCGATAGGCGTGATTGCAGTTTGGGGTTGATTTGATTCCAAGATCACACTTATGCGATTGGCTCTTGCGCTAGAAACCGGATCGGCATGCGAGCCATGCCCGTCGTCGCGCTGCATACCAGGACTCTTTACCGATCGCAGCTGCGAGGCGTGTCTGTGTTCGATTGCATTGTCGATCGGGGCTTATCTGGAGCGGTCCTAGTGCCTAAAATGCAACATCCGGCGCATAATGGTGCTCAAATCTGATATGTATATTGATCGAATTTAGAATCACATTGTATCAGGATGATGCGCCTATTTCA
>JARYGW010000614.1:0-866 GCA_033792295.1 Allobosea sp. | reverse complement strand
CGAGATTGACACGGGCGATCTCGGCCGCGGCGATAGCGGCGAAGAGGCCCGGCAGCGCATAGCCGAGCGCGATACCCACGATGATGCACAGCGCCACCCAAAGGCTCAGATAGCGTTCGAAACCGCTGATCGCCGGTTTGGTCGGCGCGTTAACAGCGCTCATCCCTCGACCCTCTTGCCAGCGGCATCGATAACACGCTGACCATCCTCTTTAGTGAAAGCGCCGCGCTGTTGGCTCGGCAACAGATCGAGCACTTCCTCTGAGGGTCGGCACAATTTGACGCCCAGCGGCGAGACGACGATCGGCCGGTTGATCAGGATCGGGTGTGCGATCATCGCGTCCAACAGCTCGTCATCGCTCAACGCAAGATTGGCGAGGCCGAGCTCGTGATAGGGTGTGCCCTTCTCGCGGAGCAGATCACGGGGCGTGATTCCCATGCGCCCGATCAGCGAGGCGAGCCGCGTTCGGTTCGGCGGCGTTTTGAGATATTCGATGACATGCGGCTCGATGCCGGCATTTTCGATCATCGCGAGCGTGTTGCGCGACGTTCCGCAATCGGGATTATGATAGATGATCACGTCGATCGGCATCACGCAGCGTCCCCGCGACGAGTGCTCGCGCCTTCGACCTGGCCGATTTCCCGAACATGGGCGCGTAACGCCAAGGCGTCGAGCCGGTCGAACGGCAGCGCGATGAACAGCTTAATCCGATTTTCCAGATAGCGCAGCGCCGTCACGAACGCCCGTTCGCGCTCGATCGTCGGGCCTTGGACATGGCTCGGATCCTCAATGCCCCAATGCGCCGTCATCGGATGACCCGGCCAGATCGGACAGGTTTCGCCGGCCGCGTCGTCGCAAACGGTGAA
>JARYGW010000613.1:624-886 GCA_033792295.1 Allobosea sp. | reverse complement strand
TGGGCAAGGCGCACGGGCCACTATCGGGGGCGAGACGGTGCTCCTGGGCAACCGGCTGCTGATGCAGTCGGAACAGGTGGATCTGGCTCCCCTTGCCAGCGAGGCGGCGCGGCTGCAAGGCGGGGGGCGCACTGTGGTCCACGTCGCGCGCGGTGGCCGGCTGATCGGCCTCATCGCGATCGCCGATGCCGTGCGGCCGACCTCGCGCGAGACGATCGCCAAGCTGCAGGCACGCGGCGTGAAGGTCGCGATGCTGACCGGC
>JARYGW010000613.1:0-614 GCA_033792295.1 Allobosea sp. | reverse complement strand
GACAACCAGGCGACCGCCGAGCGCATCGGCAAGGAACTGGGCATCGACATCGTGCTTGCGGATGTGTTGCCCGGGCAGAAGGCCTCCAAGATCAAGGAACTGCAGCAGCAGGGTCACAAGGTCGGCATGGTCGGCGACGGCATCAACGACGCTCCGGCGCTGACGCAGGCCGACGTGGGCTTTGCGATTGGCGCGGGGACGGACGTTGCGATGGAAAGCGCCCAGGTGGTGTTGATGAAGAGTGACCCCTACGACGTGGTCGGGGCCATCGAACTGTCCCGGGCGACGCTGCGCAAGATGCACCAGAACCTCTGGTGGGCCGTGGCCTACAACGTGATCGCCTTCCCGCTGGCGGCCGGGGTGCTGTATCCGTTCACCTTGTCGCCCGAGGTCGCTGCATTGTCCATGTCGGGCAGCTCCGCGATCGTCGCGATCAATGCGCTGATGCTCAAGCGCACGCGCCTGCCGGGGATCAAGCGCGTGACGTCGCGTGCCAGTGTCCCAGCGGCCGCGTCAGCCTGAGCGGCGGGCCACCATGGTAGAGAGCCGCGCCATGCGATCACCGCGCGAATCCGGGCCCACCCGCCAGCAAGACCTCGGCGTCGCGCAGCTGG
>JARYGW010000612.1:0-893 GCA_033792295.1 Allobosea sp. | reverse complement strand
CAGCATCATCGCCTGGGGCGCGTTCGCCCTGGTGATGGTCGCGGTCTGGCGGATCAATAGTCGGGCAGGCCGCAACGAGCTGCTCGGCTCGGCCCGCTTCGGATCGCGTGACGATGTGCGCGGCCTGGAATCTGGCGACGGCGATCTGCTCATCGGTCGATCGGCCAAATCCGGCAAGCTGCTCCGCTATGACGGCGCGGCCCACCTGCTGACGATCGCACCCACCCGCTCCGGCAAGGGCGTGGGCACGATCATCCCCAACCTGCTCCTGCTCGACCGCTCGGTGGTCTGCATCGACCCCAAGGGCGAGAATGCTCGCGTCACGGCCCGTGGGAGAGCGAGGAAGGGCTTTGTGTGGTGTCTGGATCCCTTCGGCGTCTCTGGGCGCCCTGCGGCCCGCTACAACCCCTTGGCGCAGCTTGATCCCGCCAGCCCGGACCTCGCGGAAGATGCGCAGACGATCGCCGACGCGCTTGTGCACGATGCGCCGGGGCAATCGGGCGAGGCGCACTGGAACGAGGAAGCCAAGGCGCTGATCGCCGGCGTGATCTTGCACACCGTCGTCCACGAGCCCGTGTCCCAAGCCACGCTCGCGAATGTGCGCGACAAGCTCACCCGCGATCCCGTCGCCTTCGCCGCCCTGCTGGCGGGCATGCAGGCCAGCACCGGCGCCCACGGCCTGATCGCGCGCGCCGCCAACCGCCAACTCGGCAAGTCTGATCGCGAGGCCGCGGGCGTCTTGTCCTCGGCGCAGCGCCACACCCACTTTCTCGACAGCCCGCGCCTGGTCGAAAGCACGTCGGCCTCCGATTTCCGGTTCGCGGACCTGAAGGAGCGGCCTGGCACCGTGTTCCTGTGCCTGCCGCCGGATCGGCTCGATACCTATGCCCGCT
>JARYGW010000611.1:0-960 GCA_033792295.1 Allobosea sp. | reverse complement strand
GGCGTATCTGCCGTCACCGCGGGCGAGCGCGAGCTGTGCAAAGAGCCGAGGGACACGCTGATAGAGAACGGAACGGTCGTCGCGGCAAGCCTTATGGCCAAGGGCACATGCCAACCAGCTCTTCCCGACGCCTGAGGGGCCGCATATGGCCAGATTGTCGTGAGCACCGATCCAGTCGCCCCCGAGCAGCTTCATGAAGAGCGCACGGTCGAGGCCGCGTTCGGCGCGATAATCGACATCTTCCGGGGTCGCCTGATGACGAAGCTTGGCGAACCTGAGACGCGCCGCAAGTTTGCGGTCGTAACGGGAACTCCATTCCCGCTCGAGCAGCAATCCGAGCCATTCGGCATGCGAGAGATGTTCGGCCTCGCCGTTGGCGACGAGTTCGCCGAAGGCTTTGGCCATGCCGGCCAGGCCCATGGCGTTCAGTCGATCAAGTGTTGGATGAGCAAGCATTCTTCGTTCTCCTTAGTGGTAATAGCGAGGTCCGCGGATGTTCTCGTGGTGGATCGGTTCGTGCGATGCGGCTCCATTCGAACTCGCCGTCCGGTCGAGGTGGTTGTCGAGGATGGATCGCACCGAACCATAGGTCCGGGCCCCGATCTCCAGCGCTCGGGCGCAGGCGGCATTGACCCTGTCGCGGCCGAAGCTCCTGCCGAGGCGGACAATCCCGAGGCAGGCGCGAAAGCCCTGCTCGGGATGCGGCCGGTCGGCAAGGATGCGCTCGCACAAGAGGTCGACATCCGGCCCCATGGCGGAGGCTTCGCGTCGAATGCGTTCGATCGTCCAGTCGGCAAAACGACGATGCGCCGAGGGCATATGATCGGGGATGGTCGTGTGCTTGCCGTTGCCACTCGAGCGGCGGTGCGCGGCGATCCGCTCGCCCTTATGGAATATCTCGATCGTATTGGCGGTGATACGCGCCTCAACCTGCTCGCGGGCAAAGCGATAGGGAACCGA
>JARYGW010000610.1:0-995 GCA_033792295.1 Allobosea sp. | reverse complement strand
CTGGTCGACGAGGCGCGCACGCCGCTGATCATCTCGGGTCCGCTCGACGACAAGTCGGATCTCTATGTCGCGATCGACAAGGTGCTGCCGGGCCTCATCCCCAGCGACTACGAGGTCGACGAGAAGCAGCGCGCCGTCTCGCTGACGGAGGCCGGCAACGAGCATATCGAGGAGCTGCTGCGCGCGGCCGGGCTCCTGACCGAGGGCGACCTCTACGACGCCCACAACGTCACGCTGGTCCACCACGTCAACCAGGCGCTCAGGGCGCATACGCTCTTCACCCGCGACAAGGACTACATCGTCCGCAATGACGAGGTCGTCATCATCGACGAGTTCACCGGCCGCATGATGCCGGGGCGGCGCTATTCGGAAGGGCTGCACCAGGCGCTGGAGGCCAAGGAGCACGTCACCGTCCAGCCCGAGAACGCGACGCTGGCCTCGATCACCTTCCAGAACTACTTCCGGCTCTACGGCAAGCTCGCGGGCATGACCGGCACGGCGGCGACCGAGGCCGAGGAGTTCTTCCAGATCTACAAGCTCGAGGTCGTCGAGATCCCGACCAACGTTCCCGTCGCGCGAAAGGACGAGGACGACGAGGTCTACCGCACCTTCGAGGAGAAGGTTCGCGGCGTGATCCGCGAGATCAAGGTGGCTCAGGAGAACAGCCAGCCGCTGCTTGTCGGCACCACCTCGATCGAGCGTTCCGAGCTCGTCGCCGAGATGCTGCAGAAGGAGGGCTACAAGCTCCTCGACTTCACCGATCCCACCGCGCTGGAGCCGGTCTACGCGGCCGCGCGCGAGGGCAAGACGATCAAGGCCTTCGCGGTGCTGAACGCCCGCTTCCACGAGCAGGAAGCCTATATCGTCGCCCAGGCCGGCGTGCCGGGCGCGATCACCATCGCCACGAACATGGCCGGCCGCGGCACCGACATCCAGCTCGGCGGCAATGCCGAGATGCGGATCAACCACGACCTCGCCGGCATGGAGCCGGGGCC
>JARYGW010000060.1:0-18786 GCA_033792295.1 Allobosea sp. | reverse complement strand
AGTTGTTGTGCGTCGAGCGCTGCTTGGCGGCCTTGCCGTATTTCGGGTCCGGCTTCTCGCCGGCCGTCAGCGCCGCGATCACCTTCCGCTGCCCCGGCATGATGTTGAAGAAGACGTTGGCGGTCATGATCGTCGCCATCAGCGCGCCGGTATGGATCAGCGCACCGCGCCCGGAGAAAACATGCGCGAAGGCCCAGCTCGCCGCGACGACATAGCCGAAGCCGATCAGCCCGAGCAGGACGTCGTGCCGGCCGAGAGGCGAGCGGCACATCCAGTCATAGATCAGCCAGCCGCCGACCAGCGCGGCGATGCCGATCGCACCCGCAGCGACGGGTGAGAGCTGCATCACTGCCGGATCGATCAGATAGAGTTCCGATTGCGCGTAATAGACCCAGACGAGCAGGAAGAAGCCCGAGATCCAGGTCCAGTAGCTCTGCCATTTGTGCCAAGTCAGCTCGGCCGGCATCACGGCCGGCGCGACCATGTATTTGCGCATCTCGTAGAAGCCGCCGCCATGAACCTGCCAGGCGCGGCCGCCGGTCCCGGGCGGAATATCGGGCGCCGGCCGAAGCGAAGCATCGAGATGAATGAAGAAGAAGGAGGAGCCGATCCAGGCGATGGCCGTGATGACGTGGAGCCAGCGCAGCATCATGCTGCCCCATTCCATCAGATAGGCGCTGAGCATGGCGGGTCGCTGTCCTCATTCTGTGGGCGGGAACGGCGCCACGCGCCATTGGACTTCGCCCCAGGGCAAATTACGGTTGAGCGCGACCGGCATGCAAGTTGCTGGCCGGGAAACACGAGGCGACGGAAAGGCCGGACATGGCAGGACTGACGACGCATATCCTGGATACACATGGCGGGCGGCCCGCCGCCGGCGTCGCGGTCTCGTTGCGCCGTATCGGACCGGATGGCACCGAAACGCTCACCGAAACGGTCACCAACGCGGATGGCCGCACCGACGCCCCGCTCTTGAGCCCGGAAGCAACGCGCCCTGGCATCTACGAGATCGACTTCGCCATCGGCCCCTATTTTCGCGAGCGCGGCGTCACACTGCCGGAGCCGGCCTTCCTCGATGTCGTCACTATCCGCTTCGGCCTCTCGGAGGTGACGCGGCACTACCACGTCCCGCTACTCGCCTCGCCTTATGGTTACACCACCTATCGGGGAAGCTGAGAATGTGCGGACCGCGCTTTGACGCGATGGCACTGCCACTTAGGATCATGCGCTGAATCAGTTTGCGAGCACCTCTCCGATGATCGACACCGCCTACCCCCGCGACCTCAGGGGCTATGGCCGCACCCCGCCCCATCCGCACTGGCCGGGCGAGGCCCGCATCGCCGTGCAGTTCGTGATCAACTACGAGGAGGGCGGCGAGAACTGCGTGCTGCATGGCGACGCCGCCTCGGAGGCTTTCCTGTCCGAAATCGTCGGGGCCGCCCCCTGGCCGGGCCAGCGCCACATGAACATGGAGTCGATCTACGAGTACGGCTCCCGCGCCGGCTATTGGCGTCTCTGGCGGATGTTCACCGAGCGCAAACTGCCGGTTACCGTTTTCGCGGTGGCAAGCGCTCTGGCGCGCTATCCCGAGATCGTTGGCTCGATGCAGGAGGCCGGCTGGGAGATCGCCACCCACGGCCTGAAATGGATCGACTATCGCGACACGCCGAAGGAGCGCGAGCACAACGACATCCTGGAAGCGATCCGCATCCAGACCGAGCTTACCGGCGAGCGCCCGCTCGGCTGCTATCAGGGCCGCACCTCGCAAAACACGATCCCGCTGACCATGGAGGAAGGCGGCTTCCTCTACACCGCCGACGTCTATGCCGACGAACTGCCCTACTGGCTCGACGGGCCGAAGGGTCCACAGCTCGCCGTGCCCTACACGCTTGACGCCAACGACATGCGCTTCGCCACGCCGCAGGGTTTCAATGCCGGCGACCAGTTCTTCGCCTATCTGAAGGACTCGTTCGACACGCTCTACACAGAAGGCGAAACCGCGCCGAAGATGATGTCGATCGGCCTGCATTGCCGCCTCGTCGGCCGGCCGGGCCGGGCTGCCGCTCTCGCCCGCTTTCTCGATTACGTGCAGAACCATGATCGGGTCTGGGTCGCGACCCGGCTCGATATCGCCCGCCACTGGGTCAGGACCCACCCGCCTGTGGGCGGCTACGTCCCCTCCAAGCTGCCGAAGGCGCTGTTCATCGAGGTCTATGGCCGCGTCTGGGAACATTCGCCCTGGGTCGCCGAAACCACCTGCGACGCCGGGCTCACCTCCGCCCAGGACACGGCCGAAGGGCTGCATGCCGCGATGACCGCCGCGATGCGCAAGGCCGGGCGGGAGAAGCAGAAAGCCCTGCTCGCCGCCCATCCCGACCTCGCGGGCAGGCTGGCGGCGGCGGGCGAGCTGACGCCGGAATCGACCGGCGAGCAGGCCTCGGCCGGGCTCGACCGTCTGAGCAGCGACGAGCGCGTCCGCTTCACCGCGCTGAACGAGGCCTACAAGGCCCGCTTCGGCATTCCCTTCATCATGGCGGTCAAGGGCGCGAGCAAAAATGCGATCCTTGCAGCTTTCGAGAAGCGGCTGAAGAACACCCCGGATCAGGAATTCGCGACCGCGCTGGAGCAAGTCGAAAAGATCGCCTTGCTGCGGCTGAAAGAGCTGCTGCCGGCCGGCTGAAACCGGCCTGCGGCTGCTCATCGCGGCGCGAAACGGGAACCCTCTCCTGCGGGCGGCGTTGATGCGACGCCACGGAGGGAGTGTCATTTCGTGTTCCGCGTGTTTCTGCTCATCATCGTGCTGGTCGTCGGCTACGACGCCATCGTGCATCAGGGCGCCTATACACGCGACGCCTGGAACAGCATCGTGCGGCTGACCCAATCCTCGGTCGAAGGTGCCAAGGATCTCGGCGAACGCGCCCGCCAGTAACATGGGAAGGCCCTGTCAGGCCGCAGCTCGCTCCTCGACGATCTGCGCGATCGCCTCGAGCATTCTCGTATCGTCGCCGGCGAGCCCTTCCATTGCCGCCATGCGCTGGATGACGGTCCCGGCAATCGCCTCTTCCACCGTATCCTCAGCATAGGTGTAGAAGATCGTCGCGTGCTGGCCGTCGCGATGGCAACGCCCCTCGATCTGTTGAAGCTGGATCGCGCTGTGGCGCATGTCGTGAATGACGAGCGCCCTCTCCCGCTCCCCGCCCGCCATCTCGCCGCGATGCAGCGAGATCGACTCGGTCACGGTGAAGATCACGGCATCGAGCTGCCCCGTCTGAAAGGCGATGCGCGTCTCCTCGTTCTGCACGCCGGAGCGCTCGCCATTGATCTCGCCGACGCGCCAGCCGCGCCCGCTCAGGGTCTCGGCCAGCATCGCGCTGGTTTCGAGGAAGGCGTCCGAGATCGCCACCTGCTCGTCATTGCCGAGCAAATCCTCGCAGAAATCGGCGGTGCCGGGGATGCGCAGCAGGCTGGCCTTCTGCCGAAAGCGCAGGTCCGCGGCCCAGCCCTGCGGCTTGCGCGTCGAGCCTCCGGCCAGTCCCAGCTCCTTGCGGAACTCGCGCCAGGTCGCCTCGTAGAGCCTGCGGGCCGAAGCATCGAGCGCGACCGGCGCCAGCTCCCGCTGCACCTCGGGCCAGCCAGCGATCTCCTCCGGCCGCCGGCGCAGGCCGATGGCGTTCGCGCCACGATAGAGCAGCGCTGCCATCGCCTTGCGATCGGCTTCGTTCGGCTCCCAGCTCCAGTTCTTCCAGCTTCCCTTGGCCTTGCCGATCTTCAGCCGCTTCATCAGCATGCGGAAACCGTCGAGATCGGCGCTCGGCATACCGGCCGCCTTGGCGAGCAGCGGTGCGAGATAGGACAGCTCATGCGGGGACTGCCCTGCCGTCGCGCTCATATAGATCGTAAAATCGGCTCGCGCCGCCATCTGCCGGCAGACCAGCCCCTGCTGTGAATACGGGTTACGGATGCGGTGCGCCTCGTCGATCACGACGAGCGGCCAGGTCCGCTTCGGCGTACCGAGCTTGGCGAGCTCGTTGTTCTTCGCCCGCGTCGAGCGCTTCTTGCTGTCGGCAGGCGGGGCCAGCAGCGACTTCGTCTTCTCGAAATTCATCAGCGTCACGCGCTTCGCCGGCAGGCCCGACAGAGCCATCGTCCGCCGCCATTGCGGGATCGCCCCCTTGGGGCAGATCACCAAAATCTCCTCCTCCGGCATGGCCGAAAGCGCGAGCCAGGCCGAGAGCGTCTTTCCGAGGCCGGTGAGGTCGCCCAGCAGGAAGCCCGTCGCTCCCTTCGCCCGCGCCGCGAGGATGGCGTCGCGCGCGACGAGCTGATGGGGGTGGGGAATAAAGATCATGAACGACGAAGCACGTTTCCGGAAGGCACCGCCACGGATGCCCTGATCGTCGGGCATGGCGCATCCCGCTCTCTTGGCACTGGTGAAAGCCGGCGTCCACCGGCACTGTGCCGCCTTCGAATCCGGGAGAAGACCGACGATGACCCGCGCGCAGGCGATCGCGAAAGCACAGGACTATTTCGATTCAGGCCGCATGAAGAGCGACCTCGCCCGCCTCGTCGCGATGCCCAGCGAGAGCCAGAACCCCAACCGTGCTCCGGTCCTTTCCGAATATCTCGATCTGGAGATGCGCCCTCTGCTGGAGAAGCTCGGCTTCGCCTGCCGTATCCTGACTCATCCCAAGGCCAAGGGCCCCTTCCTCTATGCCGAGCGCATCGAGGACCCCGCCTTGCCGACCATCCTCGGCTACGGCCATGGGGACGTCATCCGCGGCCTCGACGCACAGTGGAGCGAAGGCCTCTCGCCCTGGAGGCTCGTCGAGAAGAACGGCCGCTGGTATGGCCGCGGCACCGTCGACAACAAGGGCCAGCACCTGATCAACCTGAACGGCCTCGCCGCTGTGCTGGAAACGCGCGGCAAGCTCGGCTTCAACGCCAAGTACCTGATCGAGATGGGCGAGGAATCCGGCTCGCCGGGCCTGCGCGAGCTCTGCGCCGACGAGGCCGAGCTGCTCAAGGCCGACATCCTGATCGCCTCCGACGGGCCGCGCCTCAATGCCGAGCGCCCGACCGTCTTCCTCGGCGCCCGCGGCGTCATCACCTTCGACCTGCAGATCAACGCCCGCGACGCCGGCCACCATTCCGGCAACTGGGGCGGCCTGCTCTCCGACCCGGCGATCCAGCTCGTCCACGCCATCGCCTCGATCACCTCCCCTACCGGCCAGATCCGCATCCATGAATGGGTGCCGAAGGAATTGCCCGCCTCGGTGCGGCGCGCGCTCGCCGATTGCGAGGTCGATGGCGGCCCGGACGGCCCGACCATCGACCCGAACTGGGGCGAGGCCGGCCTCTCTCCCGCCGAGCGGGTCTTCGGCTGGTGCTCCTTCGACGTCCTGGCGATGAAGTCCGGTGTACCGGAGACGCCGGTCAATGCCGTGCCGCCGAGCGCCTGGGCCCGCTGCGGCCTGCGTTTCGTCGTCGGCATCGACCCGCATGACGTCGTCCCGGCGCTGCGCCGTCATCTCGACCGCCACGGCTTCCCGATGGTCGAGATCGTCACGCCCGGCACGGAGCGCTTCGGCGCAACGCGGCTCGACCCGGACGACGCCTGGGTCCGGTTCACCGTCGACTCGATCGCGAAGAGCACCGGCAAGAAGCCGGCGCTGCTGCCCAATCTCGGCGGCTCGCTCCCCAACGACATCTTCGCCGAAGTGCTGAAGCTGCGTACCATCTGGGTGCCGCATTCCTATCCCGGTTGCCAGCAGCATGCGCCGGACGAGCACCTGCCCGTCGCCATCGCCCGCGAGGGCCTCACCGCCATGGCCGGGCTCTACTGGGATATCGGCTCGGGCGAAGCACCGGCCGTGTGAAGCCCGCATCTTCGCGATCTTAAGGATTCGCAAACCATCTTTTGACGATTCTCCGCTGCATAGGATTCGTTAACCATGACGAATCGCAGCGGAGATTCGGTCGATGCGGTCTTTGCAATTATCTCTGGGCGCCCTGTGTCTGGTCGCCCTCGGCCTTTTCGCCTGCGAGGCCGGCGCCGCCGATCTCGCCGCTCCCCTGGCCTATGCACCACCGGCCGTCGGCGTCGGCCTGATCTCGGAACTGCGCGGCGGCGTCTTCGCCCATAACCCCGCAGGGCGGGAGAGCGGCAGCGCCGACGTCAATCTCGAGGTTCTGTTCGTCAAGCCGTTCCAGCCGGCCGACCCGGTGATGGCGTTCTTCGTGCCCCGGATCCATCTCGGCACGACGCTCAACACCGCCGAAGACACCAGCCATGTCTACGGCGGCTTCACCTGGAGCTACGACTTCACCGACAAGCTCTTCGGAGAAGTCAGCGTCGGCGCCGGCTTCCACAACGGCAAGACGGGCAATTTCGTTCCCCAAAACAGGATCGCCCTCGGCTGTTCTCCGCTATTCCGGGAATCCGCTTCGCTCGGTTACCGCCTCAGCCCGAACTGGAGCATCATGGCGACGGTCGAGCACATGTCGAATGCCGGCCTCTGCCACGACAATCCGGGCTTGACGAACTACGGGGTGCGCGTCGGCTACGTTTTCTGAAGGCCTGCGGGAGCACGGCCGGCTTCAAGCTCATTCCTGTGGCTGGTGCGGATCTCGCCCGGGCGGCAAATCGATCGGTGTGGCAGGAGGCGCCTCCGGCGGCGCATTCGGCGGCAGCTCGGGCGGCGGCTCGGTAGGAATGCCCTGTGGCTCCTCCTCGGGCGGCGATTCGACCGGCGGTGCCGGCGGCACGCTGCCCGGCGTCAGCGGCGGCGCCTCGGGCGGCGGATTGGGGATGGCTGGCGTATTGCCGGGTCCGGCAACGGCTCCGTGAACGAACGTCATCATTGGCTATCGACCTTCCTGTGAAAGGAACGTCGCAAGGGCGCGAAGGTTCGCTGCGAACCGCCGGCCCACTGGCACAGCTTCGATATCGCCCCGCATCAGTACCCGGGATTCCCACCCTGCCCCGAGCTTGAACCATCATCCGAAGGTTGCTTCCGCACCGGGGAACGCCGGGCGGCCCAGCGTTCCACCGAATGGTCGATGAAGAGCAGCGCCAGCGCCAGCACCGTAGCAGTGCCGGCGACCAGCCAATGCCCGACACCGGCCGCGCAGCCCAGCGCCGCCGTGACCCAGATCGCAGCCGCCGTCGTCAGCCCGTGCGGCATGAGATCGTCGTTGCGGCGGATGATCAGCCCTGTACCGAGGAAGCCGATCCCGGTCAGGACGCCCTGCACGACACGGCTCGCGGCATCGGGCTGCAACGCCTCGCTGAACAGGCTGGCAACCGCGGCCGTCCCAAGGCCGACGAGCCCGAAGGTCCGGATACCGACATTCTTGTGCCGCACCGTCCGCTGCCAGCCGATGACAAGGCCGGCAGCCATGCCGATCACCAATCGAAGAAGCTGTTCCGCTTCCACCACCCGCCCTCATCCACGCCCTGCCCGTGCTGTCGGAGTTCACCATGAGCCGGAAACCGTGGCCCGGTCCAGTGGCACGCAGACACGGGCGACGGCCTTCGAAAGGACGAAGCGAATATAGATTAACTTGTCATTACAGAAGTTTAATCTGCCTGTTCAGCTTCCATTTATGTTCCGATCCACAGTATATCGTCATCGACACAAAAGGAGTTTTGCCATGAAGAAATTTCTATCCGCCGGAATCATCAGCCTTTCTCTTCTTGCCGTTCCAGGTATTTCTTTCGCCCAGACTTATGGCGCCCCGCATCGTGGGCCCGTCCATGTGCAGAAGCACATCACGACCAAGAAGGTCGTGGTCGTGAAGAAGCAGCGTTGGGTCCGCGGGCACGCCCTGCCATCGCATTATCGCCGCAACTATGTCGCCGACTATCATCGCTATCATCTGCGTTCGCCCGGCCCCGGCCAGCGCTGGGTCCGCGTCGACAATCAGTTCATCCTGATCAACTCGTTGTCCGGCATGATCTCGGCTCTCGCCGCGGCACGGTGACGAGATGCGAACGGGCGGCTGCGTTCCACGAGCCAGCCGCTCGGTCCAGCTTGTCCGGTTTAGCGATGTCTGGAGGAAACCGTGGTGGGTGATGTAGGGCTCGAACCTACGACCCGCTGATTAAGAGTCAGCTGCTCTACCAACTGAGCTAATCACCCATACGCCACGAAGCGTTGCCGGTCAGCGGCGTCGGCCGCGTCAGGCAGGGGGCGTGTAGCAAAGCCCCCCTGCCCTGTCCACCCATCCATGACAGAAATTTTGCAGGCTCACCGGATTTCTCCGGTGAGCCCTCGCAGCGGACAGAAAAGGGAAAGCCGCTTTTCGGAAGATTCCGTGCGAAGACGAAGGCATGGGGCGCCATCGCCGCATCCGGCAGGACACATGGCGAGCTTGTGGATCGTCACGCCGCGCGGCGGTTGAGCAGGTGGTAAAGCGCGATCGCGCCGAAGGTCGCAGTGCCGATGCCGCCGAGCTCGTAACCGAAGATCGGCAGCTTGAGGTCGCCCGCACCGAGGATCAGCGCCGTGGCGACTGTGATGAGGTTCTTCGGCTCCGAGAAATCGACCTTGTTCTCCACCCAGATTCGGCCAGCCGTCGCAGCGATGAGGCCGAAGACCACGACAGCCAGCCCGCCCAGCACCGCTACGGGAATCGTCCCGATCACCGCGCCGAATTTCGGCGAGAAGCCGAGCAGGATCGCGATGATGCCAGCCGCGACGAAGACCAGCGTCGAGTAGACCCGCGTCACCGCCATCACGCCCATATTCTCAGCATAGGTTGTCACACCCGTGCCGCCGCCGGCGCCGGCGATGATCGTACCGAGCCCGTCGGCGATGAAGCCACGGCCGATCAGATGGTCGAAATTGCGCCCGGTCATCACCGAGATGCCCTTGATGTGACCGAGATTCTCCGCGACCAGGATGATCGCGACCGGCACGATCAGGGCCATCGCCTTGGTGTCGAACACCGGCGCCACGAATTGCGGCAGGCCGAACCAGGCGGCCGCGCCGATCTTACCGAAATCGATCGTCGGCGCGCCGAAGCTCGAGGCTGTCAGGGCATAGAGGACATAGGCGGCAAGCCCGCCGATCAGAACCGGCAGGCGCTGCGGCAGGCCGCGCCCATAGACCGCGACCAGTGCCACGGAGACGACGGTGAAGAGCGCGATCCATTTGGTGTAGGGGCTGGCCGAGATCATGTTGATCGCGACCGAGGTCAGGTTGAGACCGATGGCGGCCACCACGGCACCGGTGACGACCGGAGGCAGCAGCGTCTCGATCCAGCGCGTGCCGACCGCCTGCACGATCACGCCGATCAGCGCATAGACCACGCCGCAGGCGATGATACCGCCCAGCGCCACCGCGATATTCGCGTTGGGGCCCGAACCGGCATAACCTGTCGCTGCGATGACGACGCCGATGAAGGCGAAGGAGGAGCCGAGATAGCTCGGCAACTGCCCGCGGGTGATGACGAAGAACAGCAAGGTCGCGATGCCGGAGAAGAAGATCGCGACATTCGGATCGAAGCCCATCAGCACCGGCGCCAGCACGGTCGAGCCGAACATGGCGACGACATGCTGCAATCCGGCGATGACGGTTTGCCCCGCCGGCAGCCTTTCATCTGGCAGCACGGCTCCGGAGGTCTTCAAGGTCCAGTTCGGAAAATAGCCCATCGCCATGGCTCCCCCAGGGTCGCCGGAGGAGCGACCGCACCGGAAGAGCAGATGAAAGCAAGATCAGGGCCCGCGCCAGATCGCGGCGACGTCATCCACCGGAATCGGAGCGGTCAGCCTGTTGGCAGCAGCGCGTCATCCCGTGTCTGCACAGCAGCGTTTCACGCTGCGGCGCGCACGGGATGATGCGCGTTTCCCAAGGGCTCTTCCCGATGACGCCCTCCCCGCGGTTACTCCGCCGCCTGCGCGTGCAGGCGCCCGCCGCGCGCGACCAGCTTGTTGAGCGCCGCCAGATAGGCCCTGGCCGAAGCGACGAGCGTATCCGGATCGGCTCCACGGCCAGTGACGGAGGAGCCGTCACGCGCGAGGCGCACTGTCACCTCGGCCTGAGCATCCGTACCCTCGGTGACGGCATGGACGTCGTAGAGCTCCAGCTTCGCCTCATGCGGCACGATCGCCGCGATCGCGTTGAAGACGGCGTCGATCGGCCCGTTGCCCTCGGCTTCCTCGGTGATCTGGCGCCCATCGACGGAGAGCTTCATCGTCGCCCGCTGCGGCCCGCGCGTGCCGGCGATCACGGTCAGCGACTCCAGCCTGATGCGGTCATGGGCGGTGGCGATGTTCTCGTCGACCAGCGCCTCGATATCCTCGTCGTAGACGTGCTTCTTGCGGTCGGCCAGGGCCTTGAAGCGGGTGAAGGTGTCCTCGAGCTGGTTGTCGCCCAGCTCGTAGCCCATGTCCTTCAACTTGGAGCGGAACGCGGCGCGGCCGGAATGCTTGCCCATCACCAGCGAAGTCTTGGTCACGCCGACCGAGGCCGGCGTCATGATCTCGTAGGTGGCGTTGTTCTTCAGCATGCCGTCCTGGTGGATGCCGCTCTCATGGGCGAAGGCGTTCCGGCCGACGATCGCCTTGTTGTACTGCACCGGGAAGGAGCAGGCGGTGGAGACCGCCTTCGAGACGCGCATCAGATGCGTGGAATCGATCCCGGTCTCGTAGGGCATCACGTCGCCGCGTACGCGCAGCGCCATCACGATCTCTTCCAGTGCGGCGTTGCCGGCGCGCTCGCCGATGCCGTTGATGGTGCACTCGATCTGACGGGCTCCGCCCTCGACCGCGGCCAGAGAATTGGCGACCGCCAGCCCCAGATCGTTGTGGCAATGCGCCGAGAAGATTGCCTTGTCGGCATTCGGCACACGCTCGCGCACCGCCTTGAACATGGCGCGGTACTCGTCCGGCGTGGCGTAACCAACCGTATCGGGCAGATTGATCGTGGTCGCGCCAGCCTTGATCGCGGTCTCGACTGCACGACAGAGATAGTCGATCGGCGTGCGGGTCGAATCCATGCCGGACCATTCGACGTCCTCGACCAGATTGCGAGCCTGCGTAACCGTCGCGGTGATGATGTCCAGCACCTCCTGCTGGCTCTTGCGCATCTGGTGCTCCAGATGGATCGGCGAGACGGAGACGAAAGTGTGGATCCGCGGCTTCGCGGCATGGCGCACGGCCTCGCCGGCTCGCGCGATATCGGCGGAGATCGCACGGGCGAGGCCGGCGACGGTCGCGCGCTTGATCCGCGTGGCGATCGCGGAGACGGCCTCGAAATCACCCTCGGAGGCAATCGGGAAACCAGCCTCGATGATGTCGACGCCCATCGCGTCGAGCGCATCGGCGATCTCCAGCTTTTCCTCGAAGGTCATGGTAGCGCCGGGGCACTGCTCGCCGTCGCGCAAGGTGGTGTCGAAAATCAGGACGCGCTCTTTGGCGGAACGGGTCTGGATCGAATGGGTCATGATGGTCTTCCGGCGTCGGCGCGCCGCTGCGGTCGATGAAGAGCGGGCGCTGGGTTTCGCTTGGCGGTTCTCGTCAATCCCCTGAGCGCCCAGGCAGCATGCCCGGCCGGCCCTCAGGGGCAGCTAAGGAGAAGAAGGCCGAGAAGGGAGCCGGAAGCCGGCGCAAGGAGGGCGCGAGCGCGCATGCCGACGATCTGCGCGGCGGCGCAGTCCTTCGTCAGGTCATGGCGGGCGGTCGAAACCACAGGCGCTCCTCACATCGACGGGACTGGATGTAACCGAAAGACCAGCCGGAGCGCAAGCATACGTCGCATGCGGTTTCCGGAGCATGACGAAAGTCCAGCGCGACCTATGATCGAGCAAACGCGATTCGACCGTCCCCCGGCGACGGATCGCAGATCCGGGATTCTGTATTCGTCATGATGCGCTACCAGAGGCGCGAGATAGCGCTCGCTGCCTGTTTTTCCGCGCTTGCCGGCTATGTCGACGCCCTCGGCTTCATCACGCTCGGCGGCTATTTCGTCTCCTTCATGACCGGGAACACGACCCGGCTCGGCATCGAGCTCGCGAACGGCCATTCCGGGGGGATCGCGCTGGCAGGCGGCATCATCGGCCTGTTCCTGTGTGGCGTGGTGCTCGGCTCCCTCATCGGCCATGCCACCGGGCCGCAGCGCGCACCGGCGGTGCTCGCCACGGTGACGGTGCTGCTCGCGCTTGCCGCTCTCCTGGAAACAAGCGGCCAGACGCAGATGGCGATCGCGCTTCTCGCAGTGGCGATGGGCACGGAAAACGCGGTCTTCCAACGCGACGGCGAGGTCACGATCGGCCTGACCTATATGACCGGCACATTGGTCAAGATGGGCCAGCGCATCGCCTCTGCCATGCTCGGAGGGCCGAAACGCGCTTTCCTGCGCCATTTCCTGCTCTGGCTTGGCCTGATGGGCGGCGCCTTCCTGGGCGCGACCGTGCATCGGCTGATCGGCCTGTCGGCGATCTGGCTCGCTACCGTCGCCGCCGCCGCCCTGACGATCGCGGCCACCTTCTTTCTGCGCGACGGCTGAGAGGCGCGTCGCTGGCGCGGCCGCACAGAATCGGCAATGGTCGGGCTCCCGATCGTGCCGGAGAAACCGATGCGCGCGCTGCCCTTCTTCGCCTTCGCGAGTTTCGCCCTCGCCGCCTGCCAGAGCGCCGGCCCACCGCCGGCACCAGCGCCCGAGCAGGCCGCCCCCGGCGTGACCCCGAGCACCTTCCACATGCCGGGCGGCACCGGCTGTTCCGGCGAGGTCGAGCGCTTCCAGGCGGTGATCGACAACGATGTCGCCATCGGCCATACGACGAAGGGCGTGCACGCCCGCGCCAGCGCCGAGATCGCGCACGCCCGCACCACCTGTGCGGCCGGAAACGAAGCCGGCGCGATCAGTCAGGTTCGGGCGGCCAAGGCCAGATTCGGCTATCCAGGCTGAGGTTCGGGCGCGTCCATCTCGCCAGCGTTTTTCGCTCTTGTGTGTCCGGCGGTGACAGCCTCGCTCACCGACGAGACGAAGCGCACGCGCGGCCGCCCGATGCCGTGGATGAGAAGCGTGCGCCGCACCACCCGCCTCGCCCCCGCGATATAGACGACCGCGCCGCGCCGATTGGCCTTGCGCACGAAGCTTTCGAGCGTTGCCGCACCGGTCGAGTCGAGCAGGGAGACTGCTGAAAGATCGACGACATAGGTTTTGGGCGCCTCACCGATCCGGTCGAGCGCCGCCCCCACCGCCGCCGAGGCGCCAAAGAAAAAGGCGCCCGAAATCCGCACCACCACCACATCGGGATCGGTCGCCGGCGCGGCATCGTAGGGTTTGCGCCCATTGCCGTTGACCGAATCGGCCCGATCCTCGTCGATCACCGGAACGCCGTTCTCGACGGCGACCGACTGCGCCATGCGGTGCAGGAAGAGCAGTGCGCTGACGACGAAGCCGGCGACGATACCGGTGCTCAGATCGACGAAGATCACCAGCAGGAATGTCACCAGCAGCACGACGGCATCTCCGCGCGAGGCGCGGATCAGCGTCGCGAATTCATGCTTCTCGGCCATATTCCAGGCCACCACCGCCAGCACCCCCGCCAGCGCCGCAAGCGGGATGTAGGAGGCGAGCGGCGCCGCGACCAGCATGAACAGCAGCAGGAAGACCGAATGCAGCATGCCCGAGACCGGACCGCGTGCCCCGGAACGGACATTGGTGGCGGTCCGCGCGATATTGCCGGTGACGCAGATACCGCCGAACAGCGGCGAGGCCATGTTCGCGAGCCCCTGCGCCACCAGCTCGCAATTGGAGCGGTGCCGCCGGCCGGTCATCGAATCAGCCACCACTGCCGAGAGCAGGCTCTCGATGCAGCCGAGCAGCGTGAAGGACAGCGCGTTCGGCAGCACTGCCATGACCTTCTCCCACGAGGCCTCCGGCAGGCGCGGCAGCGGCAGCGTCTGCGGAATGCCGCCGAAGCGCGTTCCGATGGTCTCGATCGGTGCCCCCACCAGGGCCGCCCCCGCGGCAGCTACGGCAACGGCGATGATGAAGGCCGGCCAATGCGGGCGCAGATGACGCAGCAGCAGGATATGGCCGATAGTGACGGCGGTAACGATGATCGCGGCCGGGCTCGCGCTCGGCAACGCGCCCGCGAGCGCTTCGAGCTTCGGCAGCAGGGCTCCCGGCTCATGCGCCAGGGACAGCCCGAGCAGGTCCTTGATCTGGCTGGCGAAGATGATGACCGCGATGCCCGCGGTGAATCCGACCGTGACCGGATAAGGAATGTATTTGATGAAGGTGCCGAGGCCGAGGAATCCGACCGCAGCGAGCAGCAGGCCGGAGAGGAAGGTGGCGAGCAGGAGCCCATCCACCCCGTGCTGCGCCACGCAGGCTGCAACCAGCACGATGAAGGCGCCCGCCGGCCCGCCGATCTGGAAGCGGCTGCCACCCAGCGCCGAAACGATGAAGCCGCCGATGATCGAGGTGTAGAGCCCCCGGTCTGGCGTGACGCCCGAGGCGATGGCGATGGCCATGGACAGGGGCAGCGCGACGATGGCGACCGTCAGCCCCGCGATCGCATCGGCCTTGAGATGGGCGAGGCTGTAGCCTTCGCGCAGGACGGTCAGCAACTTGGGAGTGTAAAGCTCGACGAAGCTGGGCTTGATGCTCGTGGCGACCATGACGACCCTTTCCTTTGCCACTTCGCAGCGGGTTCATCGGCCGGATCGCGGTCGACGCCGCTGTGTCGCAACGGGTGTTCCGGCAGGAGGTCAGGGAGGTGCCTTGAGGCGGACGCCGCGCCCGCCACAGCTGCTGACTGCATTATCGCCGATCAGCACGATGCCGGCGCGGTCCAGCGCTTCCACGACGCGAGTCAGGGATTCGATCATGCCGCGCACGGTGCCTTCGCTGCCTTCCATGCGCTGAATGGTGGGCACGGAGACACCCGCCATCTCGGCGAGTTGGCGCTGGTCAATCCCGAGCATGGCCCGGGCAGCTCGCATCTGCGCAGCGGTCATCATGAGCCGGCTCGCATCGCTATGGCATCGGACCGAAAAGTGGAATCCGCCTTTCGTAAAATCCGATGCGATATCAATGAGGTAGGTCATCACTATCGCGTCCGATAGGACGCGCGGCGATCTAAAGCCTCGGCGCGAATATAACGCGCATCCAAACTGAGGTCTACGACATCAGCTTTGCGAGGTGAGAAGTGAGCATTTCGCCATGGCCGCTGCAGGCTGCGCAGCGACAGCCATCATGCCCGGGCCGGCCCTGAGCATGAACGGAGTCAATGTCTTCTCATGCAGGAATTCTCGGGTCGAAGTGCAGCTTCGCCCCGAGAACGTCGCGTCCTCTCAGGCCGCCAGCCCCCGCTTCTCCAGCAGCGCATCCGGCGTCGGCAGCCGGCCGCGGAAGAGCGTATAGGCCTCGGCCGCATCGCGTGTGTCGCCGGCCGAATAGATATAGCGCTTCAGCTTCTCGGCCACCGCGGCTGAGAACACGTCGCCCGTCTCGGTGAAGGCGTTGAAGGCGTCGGCGTCCATCACCTCGGACCAGAGATAGCTGTAATAGCCGGCCGAATAGCCGTCGCCCGAGAAGACATGGGTGAAGTGCGGCGTGCGGTGGCGCATGGTGATTTCGGCCGGCATGCCTATGCGCGCGAGTTCCGCGGCCTCGAAGGCCAGCGGATCGACCTCCGCCGGCGCCTCCAGCGAGTGGAAGGCGAGATCGACCAGCGCCGAGGAGGTGTACTCCACCGTGGCGAAGCCCTGGTTGAAGGTCTGCGCGGTCTCGATCTTCTCGATCAGCGCCTCCGGGATCGGCTCGCCGGTCTCGGCATGCAGGCAATATTGCCGCATCACCTCGCGCGTCAGGAACCAGTGCTCGTAGAGTTGCGAGGGCAGTTCGACGAAGTCGCGCGCCACAGAGGTTCCTGCCAGCGAGCCATAGGTCACGTCCGACAGCAGCCCGTGCAGCGCATGGCCGAACTCGTGGAAGAGCGTACGCGCATCGTCGAGCGAGAGCAGCGCCGGCTTGCCCTCGGCAGGCTTGGCGAAATTGCAGACATTGACGATGATCGGCCGGACCTCGCCGCCGAGCTTGCGCTGACCGCGGAAGGCACTCATCCAGGCACCGGAACGCTTCGAGGAGCGGGCGAAGTAGTCGCCGATGAACAGACCGATATGGCGCCCGCTCGCAGCCTCGGTCACCTCGAAGATGCGGACATCGGGGTGATAGCCGGCGAGTTCAGGACGCTCGACGAAGGAAAGCCCGAAGAGCTTGCCGGCAACGTCGAAGGCCGCCTGCCGCACGCGGTCGAGTTGCAGATAGGGCTTCAGTACAGTCTCATCGAGCGCATAGGTCTTCTGCCTGACCTTCTCGGCGTAGTGCCGCCAGTCCCAGGGCCGGATCGGCCCGTTCTCGCCCTCGCTCTGCGCCAGCGCGGCGAGATCGGCCGCCTCGCGCGCCGCGCGCGCCTTGGCTGGCTTCCACACCAGTTCCAGCAGGTCGCGCACATGCTCCGGCGTCTTCGCCATGGCGTCGTCGAGCTTGAAATGCGCGAAGGTCGGGTAACCCAGCAGCTTCGCCTTCTCGGCGCGCAGGTTCACCATCTCGGCGACGATGGCGCGGTTGTCGCTGTCGCCGCCGTTCTCGCCGCGCTTGCTCCAGGCGATGAAGGCCTCCTCGCGCAGGTCGCGCCGGGTCGAGAAGGTCAGGAACGGCTCGATGATCGAGCGCGACAGCGTAACCGCATGCTGGCCGGGCTTAGCCCGATCGGCCGCCGCGCGCGCCATCGCGGCCTTCAGGAATTCCGGCAGGCCGGCCAGCCCCGCCTCGTCGGCGATGAAGAGGGCATAGGATGATTCGTCCTTCAGCACGTTCTGGCTGAACTGCGTACCCAGCGCCGCCAGCCGCTCGTTGATCGCGGCGAGGCGCTTCTTGTCCTCGGGGGAGAGCTTGGCGCCAGAGCGGACGAAGCCCTTGTAGGTCCGCTCCAGCAGCCGCGCCTGCTCCGGAGCGAGGCCGAGCGTATCGCGCTTGGCATAGACGGCGTCGACCTGCGCGAAGAGCCCTTCGTCCATCATGATCGCGGACCAGTGCCGCGAGGTGATCGGCGACATCTCGCGCTCGATCACCTGCAGCGCCTCGTTCGTATCGGCGCCCGTCAGGTTGTAGAACACGCCGCCGACGCGGGAGAGCGCCCTTCCCGCCTGCTCCAGCGCCTCGATCGTATTGGCGAAGTCGGGCGCGGCCGGATCGGCCACGATCGCCGCAATCTCATCCTTGTGTTTCGCCAGCGCCGCGTCGAAGGCGGCCCGGATATGTTCCGGCTTGATCGCGGCGAAGGGAGGCAGGCGGAACGGGGTCTCCCAACGCGTCGCGAAGGGGTTCTCGGCCGGCAACGGCAAGGCTTCGGGATGGGCGGTCTCGACAGAACTCATCGGGTTGCTTTCGCGAGGCGGGCGGGGATCAGTCGCCCTCGAAGATATGTGCGAGATAGCGCCGCATGAAGAGCGGCATGTCATGCTTTTTGGTCTCGGCGAGATCGCGCACGATGACGATGTCGGAAAGTTCCTCCTCGTCGAGCGTCTTCATCCGCTCCAGCATCAGAGCGCGCGCCTCCTCCGCCGGCAGATCGATATCGACCTCGCGCATGAAGGCGATGCGGCCCTCGTCGATCACCGCCGTCCAGCCAGCGCCCAGCGTCAGCTCGCCGATCTGCAGCCCGGTCTCCTCGCCCAGCTCGCGCGTGACGCTGCCGGCGAGATCGAGCGTGCCATCGGAGCGGGCATCCTCGCGGTCCGGCGTGCCGGCAGCGAAATAGACCTTGCCGGCATTCGCAGTGTGGTCGCCCATCTTCCCGCAGAGGAACGCACCGTCATTGGCCCTGAGCGCCGCCATGGCAAAGCCGTTGCGGATGACGGGCCCGGGGTGCCCCGCATCGCGCCAGGCCATGAAGGCGGCATAGTCGGTCTCGAAATAACCGGCCTCGAACACGCCGTCCCGGATCGCGGTGCGGTGTTGCAGCATGATCCGCCCGTTGAACATGGCCGGCTTGTCGGCGCTGATCTTCGCCCAATAGGCGGCGATGGCCTCCGCATTCTCACGGGCATAAGCCCAGTCATAAGGCTCGACGTGAGCCTCGATCCGCTCGAGCCGGACGATGCTGCCGTTCTCGACTCCTGCGCTCACAGCAGTACACCTTCGCTGACCACCACCGCCGAGCCGCCGATGCGCGCCGAAGCCAGCGTTCCGTTGCGCAGGCTCATCTCCAGCGCGATCTGCGAAGGCCGGCCCATCTCGTAACCCTGCTCGATGACGAAGCGATGGTCCCCGTCGGCCGGCTTTTCATAGGCCATGATCGCCCCGGCGAAGGCAGCCGCCGCGGAGCCCGTCGCCGGGTCCTCCATCAAGCCGAGATTGGGAGCGAACATCCGTGCGTGGAAATGATGGCCGGTCTCGGCCGTCTCGCGGCTGTAGACGAAGGCCGCCCCGCCCAGCATCGCAGCGTCCCAGGGGCCGAGATCCGGCCTGGCCCTGGCCACCGCCTCGCGCGTGCCGAGCGGAATACAGGTGTAGGGCACGCCCGCGGTGAACACCCCCGGCAGATGCGTCCCATAGCCGATATCGTCGCTTTCGAGGCCGAGCGCCTCCGCGAGGATCTCGGCGGCGGCCACCTCCCCCGCCCGCTCCGGCAGGCGCGGCAGGGTGAAGACCGCGTGCCCGGCATGGCTGCCGGTCACCTCGACGGCGCAGGAGACCGCGCCGATCTTCTCCTCCAGCACCAGCACCTCGGCGGGTGTGCCGGCGGCATGGTCGGTCAAAGCGA
>JARYGW010000609.1:0-1061 GCA_033792295.1 Allobosea sp. | reverse complement strand
CGCCCTGTTCGCCGCCGGCGTCGCGGCCCGCAGCGGCGGCAAGGTGCTGTGGTGCGTGACGCGGCCCTACCTGTTCGCGCCGGCGCTCGCCCAGGCCGGCCTCGCCCCCGGACGCGTCGTCTATGTCGAGTGCGGCGATGAGAAAGCCCTGCTCGCCTGTTTTGAAGAAGGGCTGCGGCATCCGGGATTGGGCGCCGTCGTCGCCGAGGTGTCGCGTCTCTCCATGACCGCCTCGCGCCGGCTCCAGCTCGCGGCCGAGGCCTCCGGCACGCTCGGCCTCGCGGTCCGGCGCTGGCGGCGACAGACCGAGGCCGCTGATTTTGGGCTGCCCACGGCGGCGACGACGCGATGGCGCGTGTCGGCCCTGCCGTCGGCGCCTCTGCCGGTCCCCGGTGTCGGACGGCCGCGCTGGCTCCTCGAGCTCATCCGATCGCGGGCCGGAGAATGTGCGGATTTCACTGTGGAGGCGTGTGATGACCAGGGTCGTCTCGCTCTTCCTTCCAGCCTGGCCGACGGACAGGGTGCGAAGGATGTTGGGCGACGCCGCGCCTCCGCCTGAGACGCCGATCGTTCTTGTCGGCCGCGAGGGCCGACGTCGCGAAATCGTAGCTGCCGATGCGGCCGCGCAACGCGCCGGCCTGCGTGTCGGCATGGCCGCCAGCAAGGCGCAGGCGCTCGTGCGCGATCTCGTCATGCGCGATGCCGAGCCCGACGCGGACCTCGCCGCGCTCGACCGGCTCGCGCTCTGGGCGCTGCGCCGCTATTCGCCGATCGTCGCCGCCGATCCGCCCGCTGGCCTGGTCATCGACGCGACCGGCGCCGCGCATCTGCATGGCGGCGAGGCCGCAATGCTCGCCGACATCGTGGCGCGGCTGAAAGCGGCCGGCCTGTCCGCGCGCGCGGCGATGGCCGACACCTGGGGCGCGGCGCATGCGCTCGCGCGCTTCGCCGCGCGGCCGACGCTCGTCGTTCCCGCCGGCGGGAGCGCGGCTGCGATCATGCCCCTGCCGATCGCGGCATTGCGGCTGCCGGCGACGACCGTCGACAGCCTGCGCCGGCTC
>JARYGW010000608.1:0-1073 GCA_033792295.1 Allobosea sp. | reverse complement strand
GTCGGCAACGACCTCGCCGTCGCAGCGCACGACGATGCGGTCGGCATAGGCACGGACCTGGACCGCGCGCCGCACCGCCTTGGCCATGACCGAGTAGCGGTTGCGGTCAAAGTTTATCAGGCACGTGCCGCTCACCGCGTGTTCGCTCTCGTAGAACCCGTCGAAGGGCGCGACGACGGGCTGAAGCACGCTGCGCTCCGCAGCCCAGGCCTGAGCGACCGTCAGTTCCTTCTGCTCGGGATGCTGGTGCGTGTCCGCCCAACGGCGACACTCCGCCTCCAGCCAACCGTTCAGCTCCTCAATGCTGGCAAAGCGCAGGCGTGGTTGGAAGAACCGGCCACGTGCCGTCTGCACCTGGTTCTCGACCTGACCCTTCTCCCAACCGGCTGCCGGCGAACATGCCGTCGGTTCGACCATGTAGTGGTTGGCCATGACCAGGAACCGCCGGTTGAAGACCCGCTCCTTGCCGGTGAACACGCTCGTCACCGCGGTCTTCATGTTGTCGTAGATGCCGCGCGTTGGCACGCCCCCGAAAAAGGCGAACGCCCGCGCATGCGCGTCGAACAGCATCTCCTGCGTCTCGCGGGGATAGGCTCGCACGTATATCACTCGCGACGCGCACAGCCGCACATGCGCGACCTTCACGCGCATCGGCTTGCCCGCGATCTCGACGTCCTCATGGCTCCAGTCGAACTGATAGGCCTCGCCCGGCCGGAACAGCAGCGGGATGAACGCCGGCGCATCCATCACGTCGCGACGCCGCGCCTGCCGCCAGCGGGCCGCATAGCGACGCACCGCATCATACGAGCCGTCAAACCCCTCGCGCAGCAGCAGGTCGTGGATACGCGTGATGCGCAGCTTCTCGCGCCGCGGCCGTGCCTCGTCTTCCTCCAACAGCGCATCCAGTCGCACCTGGAATGGTCCGATCTTCGGCAGCGGCTGAACCTCGCGTCGGTAGCCCATGTCCGCCTCCGGCGACCGGATCGCCTTGCGCACCACCCCACGTGACAGATGCAGGTCGCGCATTATCGCCTTGATGGCTTTCCCCGCCGCGTGCTCGCGCCGGATCCTCA
>JARYGW010000607.1:0-1091 GCA_033792295.1 Allobosea sp. | reverse complement strand
CCATTCCGTCAGGATCGAGTTTTCGGCGAGCGCGAGCGACCAGAACGCATCAGCGATGGCCGGGTTGGTGGCGAACAGCGCATGTGGATCGGCGTGCAAAAAGGACCCCCTTAACGGGGTGATCGGCGTCCAACAGGGACCCCTCATTTCGATGGTTTAGTCGGTGGCCTGGGTATTCTCAGGCGGCGAGATCGGGATGTTGGTGGTGGAGACTGTGGTTCGGGTTAGGCGTGAGTACGCCGGCGGCAAGCCGATCAGGGCGATCGCGCGGGATCTGCGATTGTCGCGCAAGGTGGTGCGCAAGGCGATCCGGGCACCGGAAGGTGCGTTCGACTATCATCGGTCGGTGCAGCCGTTGCCGCGGATCGGACCGTTCCAGGAGCGGCTCGATACGCTGCTGGCCGAGAACGAGGCACGGCACCGCCGCGATCGGCTGCGGATGACGCGCATCCACGATCTGTTGCTGCGCGAAGGCTTCGAGGGATCGTACGATGCGGTCCGACGCTACGCCGCACGCTGGGCCGAGGCGCGGCGCAAGGACCCCGGCACGGGCGTGGCGGCGTTCATCCCGCTGCTGTTCAAGCCGGGCGAGGCATACCAGTTCGACTGGAGCCACGAAGACGTGGAGATCGCGGGCAAGCCGATGCGCGTGAAGGTCGCGCATATGCGGCTGTGCGCGTCGCGGGCGGTCTACGTCCGGGCCTATCCGCGCGAGACGCAGGAGATGATGTTCGACGCGCATGCGCGCGGCTTCGTCTTCTTCGGAGGGGTGCCGCTGCGCGGCATCTACGACAACATGAAGACCGCGGTGACGACGGTGTTCGTCGGCAAGGAACGCGTGTTCAACCGTCGCTTCCTGGTGATGGCGGACCATTATATGGTCGAGCCGACCGCATGCTCGCCGGCGGCCGGCTGGGAGAAGGGTCAGGTCGAGCACCAGGTCCAGACGATCCGGGGCCGGTTCTTCAAGCCACGGCTGCGGTTCGCCAGCCTGGAGGAGCTGAACGGCTGGCTGGAGGCGGAGTGCCGGCGTTGGGCCGCGATGCATGCGCACCCCGATCACAAGGAGATGACGGTTGCGCAGGCGCTGG
>JARYGW010000606.1:0-1133 GCA_033792295.1 Allobosea sp. | reverse complement strand
TGTTGCCGGGCGCTGCCTTGCCGTCCCGGTCGATGCGGAGCACCTTTCCGCCCATGCGGGTCGGACTTTGCGGCACCGCGCCGTTATGGGCGTCGCCTGAGGTGACATAGAGGAAGCCCTCCGCCGGGCCGAGGCGGAGGCTGAACCGCGCCGGGTTTGTCGGAGGCTCCAACTCCTGAGAAGGTGGAGCCATGACGAGCAAGACGACGAACAAATTTTCGCCTGAGGTGCGTGCCCGCGCGGTTAGGATGGTGCTGGACCACGAG
The DNA here is from genome assembly GCA_033792295.1 of Allobosea sp. GTDB lineage: Bacteria > Pseudomonadota > Alphaproteobacteria > Rhizobiales > Beijerinckiaceae > Allobosea. The sequence continues at coordinate 867 of JARYGW010000606.1, read as the reverse complement.
GCTGAGCATCCGTCGCGCTGGGCGGCGATCACGTCGATTTCGGGCAAGATTGGCTGCACGGCGCAGACGCTGAGCGAGTGGGTGAAGAAGGCCGAGGTCGACAGCGGCCGCAAGCCTGGGCTGACGACGGATATGGCGGCCAGGCTGAAGGCTCTCGAACGCGAGAACCGCGAGCTTCGGCAGGCAAACGAGATCCTGCGTAAGGCATCGGCGTATTTTGCCCAGGCGGAGCTCGACCGCCGACACCGGTCATGATCGGCTTCATCGACGATCACCGCAGGGCCTATGGGGTCGAGCCGATCTGCAAGGTGCTGCCGATCGCCCCGTCAACCTACCATGAGCATGTTGCCAGGCGGACCGATCCCCGGAAGCTGTCGGCTCGGGCGAAGCGGGACCTGGAGCTGAAGCCGCAGATCGAGCGCGTGTTCGGGGAGAACTTCGAGGTCTATGGCGCGCGCAAGGTCTGGCGACAGATGTTGCGCGAGGGGTTCGATGTCGCGAGGTGCACGGTCGAACGCCTGATGTCGGAGCTCGGCCTGCAAGGCGTCATTCGCGGCAAGCCTATCCGCACGACCGTTCAGGACAAGGCGGCGCCGTGCCCACTCGATCATGTCAACCGGGTGTTCCACGCGCCGGCGCCAAACAGGCTCTGGGTCTCGGACTTTACCTACGTCTCGACCTGGTCGGGCTTCGTCTATGTCGCCTTCGTCATCGACGCCTATGCGCGGCGTATCGTCGGCTGGCGCGTATCGCGGACGCCCCATGCGAGCTTCGTGCTCGACGCGCTGGAGCAGGCCCTGCATGAGCGACGGCCCGTCCATCGCGGCGGCCTCGTGCATCATTCCGACAGGGGGTCTCAATATGTCA
>JARYGW010000605.1:0-1160 GCA_033792295.1 Allobosea sp. | reverse complement strand
TGGAACCTGGCAGCGGGCGACGCTCGGTTTCGACCTCGCCGACCGGCGGCAGGTCTTTGCCGCGATCGGGCTGCCGGCTCCGATGCAGAGCGGGCCGGGCAAGCTCACGCTCGATCTGGGCGGCGGCCGTGCGGTCGGCTCGCTGGCTGGGCCGGGATTGTCCATTGTCGTCGAGGATGGTTCAGCTGGGCCGCAGTTGACCTTGCAGGCGGATGGGCCAGGCCAGATCCTCGCAGAGGGACCGGCGCGATTGCTGCCCGACGGGGTCCTCGACGCCCATGCCCGGCTGCGGATGAGCGAGGAGGGCGCCAGGCTCGAGGACATCGCCGCGAATCTCGGCGGTGCTGCCGCGACCGGCTCACTCACCCTGCCGCGCGAGGGACGTTATCAAGGGCGGTTCACCGTGCCGGGGGCGGATTTGCGTGGGCTGATCGGCGCGGCGCTGGGCCAGGCGCCCGCAACAGCCGGATCTCTCTGGTCGACGGCGCGGTTCGGGCGCGTCGCCGAGCTGCCCGAGATGGACGTGTCGGTCGAAGCCGATACGCTCACATTCCTCGACGGCGTCAGTCTGCAGAAGGCCCGCTTCGCGTTACGGTCCGATCAGGACGGCCTCAGGCTCGAGGATGTCGCCGGCAGCTATGGTGGCGGGCAGGTTTCCGGCCGGCTCGGCCTGCGACGGGACGGTGGGCTGGCGCAGCTCAATGGCCGCATCGACCTCGCGGCTGTCGATCTCGCCGGGCTGACCAAGGGAGGCGTCGGCGGCAAAGGCTCGGGACGTTTCGAATTCGGCGGTGCGGGCGAGACGCCGGCGCGTTTGGTGGCGGGCCTGAGCGGGGCCGGCAGTCTGGCTCTGACCGGCACGCGTCTCGCGCGCTTCGACCCCAAGGCCTATGACCGCATCATCGCCAATATTGGTGAGGACGCTTCCGAAAGCGATGCCTCGCGGCTGCGCGACCGCTTGGCCGAAGCGCTCGACAGGGATTCCTGGGCGCTCGGCGATGTGACGCTGCCCTTCACGCTGGCGGGGGGGCTGATTCGGCTGCAGCCATTCTCCTTCGAACGCAACGGCCTGAAGGCCGAGGCGAGCGGCACGGTCGATTTGCGCGGGCTGACTGCGGATCTGAGGCTCGGCCTGAGGCCGGTCGGTGCGTTGCCGAAAG
>JARYGW010000604.1:0-1257 GCA_033792295.1 Allobosea sp. | reverse complement strand
TTCTCGGCGAGGAGCGCCTCTGCCGCTTCCGGCGTCGGCGCCTCGACATAGACACGCAGCTCCGGCGCATTGCCCGAGGCCCGGAAATGCACGGTTGCGCCGTTGCCGAGCGTCAGGCGCAGGCCGTCGCGCCGGTCGCGCGCAGCGACGCCGCCATGCTTTGCGAAGGCCGCGTCGCGGAAATCGCCATCCTCGGCGTCGAGCCGGGCGATCAGCGCCAGAGTCCGATCCTGCGGCACCTCCTGAAGGCGGTTCGACAGGGCGATGGCGAAACGGGCTTCCGCCGCGATCGCCCTCAACGACCTGTTCTCCGCCTTGACCAGAGCGAGGGTCGCGAGGATCGGCAGCAGGGCGTCGCGGGTCGGCAGGGCGGCGAGGCGACGATCGTCGCGCGCGACATCCGAGCCCAGCAGCACGCCGCCATTGGCCTCGAAGCCGACGACGATCCGTGCGCCCTCGGCCTTCGCCTGCTCCATGCCGGCGATGACATAGGGCGAGCCGACGCGGGTGCGGACGAGCTTTTGGAACAGGCCGGGGCGATCCAGCGCCGAATTCGAGGTCACGGGTGTGACGATGGCGTCGGCGCCGAGGAAGCGCGCCGTCAGCGCGCCGAGGAGGTCGCCGCGCAGGAAGCGGCCGGCCTCGTCGGCGACGAGAGGCCGGTCGGCATCGCCATCGGTGGAAACGATGGCGTCGAGCTTCTGCTCGCCCGCCCATTGCCGCGCGAGTTCTTCGTCCTCGGGCCTGAGCGCTTCGGTGTCGACGGGGATGAAACGGTCGCTGCGCCCGAGTGGCACGGGCCTGGCGCCCAATGCCGCGAGCACGTCGCAGATCACGTCGCGCCCGACGGAGGAGTGCTGGTAGACGCCGACCGTCAAGCCCTGCAGGGCGTTCCCGCCGAAAAACGCGGTGTAGCGAGCGCGGTAGCCTGCGATGGCTTCGTCTTGAACCGGCGTGACGGACATCTCGGGAGCGGCGTCGAGCGCGAGCTTCGCATGCCAGTCGAGGATGCGCGCCTCGTCGGCTTTATCGATCTCGCCGGTGGCGCGGTAGAATTTCAGCCCGTTGCGGTCGTCGGGAATGTGGCTGCCCGTCACCATGATGGCCGGCGCAGCGCGCTTCATCGCCGCCAAGGCCAGCGCCGGGGTCGGAAGGGCTCCGCAGTCGACCGGGACGAGGCCGGCATCGGCAATGCCCTGCGCGCACTGGGCCGCGATGAGCGGGCTCGACGAACGCAGGTCGCGGCCGATCAGGACC
>JARYGW010000603.1:0-1269 GCA_033792295.1 Allobosea sp. | reverse complement strand
AACAAGGCGAATTTCTTCGCAAAATATATGTGCGAAATAAAGTCGTTTTGCAGCAACTTTCGCACAATGGCGGGAGCCTCCGCATGAAGCTCGGCTACGCGCGCGTCTCCACCGAGGATCAGAACCTGGACATCCAGTGCGCTCGGCTCTCGGAGGCTGGCTGTGAAATGATGTTCGACGAGAAAATATCAGGGGCCGCTCGTGGCCGGCTCGAGCTTGAAAAGCTGATGGGCCACCTGCGCAAAGACGATGTTCTCGTCGTCACCCGCCTCGATCGTTTGGCGCGATCCACCATCGAACTCTTGCACATCGCGGAACGTATCAGGGAAAAGCAGGCAGGATTACAATCGCTTGATGAACCTTGGGCCGATACCACGTCCCCGTCTGGCGTGATGATCATGACCGTATTCGCCGGGATCGCCCAGTTCGAGCGGTCTCTAATATTGAGCCGAACCGACGAGGGTCGAAAGGCGGCTATGGTGCGCGGCGTGACCTTCGGACGCCCAAAGAAAATGCGACCCGATCAGGCCGAGCTTGCTCGCCAACTTGTTCTGGAGGGCAAATCAATCAGCTCCGTCGCCAGGACCTTCAATGTTCACCCGGCCACTATCTATCGCTGCATTGAGCCAAACGGCTCCTTATGACACTTTTCTGTTCCGCTCAGCCGCACGACCCTTCTACGATCAAGGATACATAGTCCTTGTTGTCGCGCGAGTTGAATACGCGCCCGACCACGGTCCAGATTTCCCTATTGCGCGGATCATCGCGCTTCTTCCCGACCGGAACGCCCGGATTGAGGATCATGTCGCCAATAGCCGGCACCTGGCCCGCAAAATCCTCGGGGCTGAAATCCACACCCCCGTCGAACGCCTTGCCGGCCGTATCGCGGTGAAGAATCCTGATGTGCGTCATACCTACTGCTTCTCCTCCGACCCTATCCTGATTGTACATCGAACCGTCTCGCGCTTTCGGGCTGCGGCTTTACTGCACCCCTCAACCACTTCGCGGTTGGCCGTCACAATCCTGTCGGCCCCGACGATCGCGCGGAACGCGGTCTGGCTGGCGCTCTGCATCATCCGCTGCCCTGCCTCCCAGCGCGGAAGGTCGAGCGTGCGCGCCGCCATGCGCTCGGGCCATTGCCAGCTCGCCGGCGCGACCTCACGCGCGACGAGGCCCGGCACGATTGCCCATGCGAGGATGCCGATCGTCGCCCCGCCCAGCCCGAACCATAGCTGCCGGTTCTTCTGGTCGGCCCGCGTCCATGCGGAC
>JARYGW010000602.1:0-1275 GCA_033792295.1 Allobosea sp. | reverse complement strand
AACCGCTGATCCTGCGCTATGGCGGTCCTGCCGGCGATGACACCCACGGTTCGGCCCGCTTCGCCACCGATCGCGAGACGCGCCCGCTCGCCCAAAATGGCGAAGACCTGCTGATCGGCCGTGATCGCAAATCGGGCAAGCTGCTGCGCTACGCCGGTCCCGCCCATCTGCTGACGATCGCGCCGACGCGCACCGGCAAGGGCGTGGGGACCATCATTCCCAATCTGCTCGACTATCCCGGTTCGGTCATCTGCATCGACCCCAAGGGCGAGAATGCCCGCATCACCGCCCGCTATCGCGCGAAGTTCGGCCCGGTCCATGTCCTCGATCCCTTCGGGGTGACGGGCATCCCCTCAGCCGCGTTCAACCCGCTCGATCGCCTCGACCCTGCCGGCCTCGATCTCGCCGACGACGCCATGACGCTGGCCGACGCGCTGGTCTATGACGCTCCCGGCGAAGCTGGCGAGGCGCATTGGAACGAGGAAGCCAAGGCGCTGATCGCCGGTATCCTCTTGTGGGTGGCCTGTGACCCGCAAGCGCAAGGCCAGGACTACACGCTGGAAGCCCTGCGCGACTGCCTCACCTTCGCGCCTGATAATTCCCAAAGGATGCTGCGGGAAATGTCGCGCAGCACGCAGGCGCGGGGCCTGATCGCGCGTGCCGCCAACCGCCACCTGGGCAAGTCCGACCGCGAAGCGGCCGGCGTGCTGTCGGCCGCGCAGCGCCATACCCATTTTCTCGATTCCCCGCGCATGTCGGCCGTGCTGGGCCGCTCGGATTTCACCTTCGCCGATGTGAAGACGCAGCCCACAACCGTCTATCTGGTGCTGCCGCCCGATCGGCTCGCCACCTATGCCCGGTGGCTGCGCCTGATGCTGGCGCAAGGGTTGACCGATCTGGCGCGCGCGCCGGCCTCCCCCGCCCGCCCCGTCCTGTTCCTGCTCGATGAGTTCGCCGCCCTCGGCCGCCTCGAACCCGTCGAGCGCGCTATGGGCCTCATGGCCGGCTACGGCGTCCAGCTCTGGCCGATCCTGCAAGACGTTCACCAGCTCCGCGCCACCTATGGGCAACGCGCCGGCACCTTCCTGTCAAATGCCGGCGTCCTACAAGTGTTCGGCGTCAACGATCACGACAGCGCCCGGCTTGTCTCCGATCTGCTCGGGCAGGAAACCGTTGTGTTCCAGACTATGAGCCGGGCGCTCGATTCCGACAAATCCGGCATTTCCTACGGCGAGCAACACACGGCCCGCCCGCTGCTGACCCCCGATGAAGTCC
>JARYGW010000601.1:0-1404 GCA_033792295.1 Allobosea sp. | reverse complement strand
GAATATCCCGGACTCGGTATCGAGGCCAGGCTGCAGGGTCGCGTCTATCGACTCGGTCGAGCCGATTGGGCTGTCTCTGACGGAAACGCCCTGCCACAGACTGCAGGGAGCGGCACGGCCCTCAGCTGCGACGGCGCCGCCATCGCCCGTTTCACTTTCGAGGAGGAAGCGCGTCCGCAGGCGAGAGCGGCGGTCGACGCATTGCACGCTGCAGGGTTGGGCGTGAGTTTGCTTTCCGGCGATGCCCCGGAGGCCGTACATGCCATGGGGAGCAAGCTCGGGTTCGACTCTGTCGTTGCGAGTTTGCTGCCAGCCCAAAAAGTCGAGCGCCTCGCTGCCTTGGGAGCAGAGGACTGGAAGGTACTGATGGTCGGGGATGGGCTGAACGACGTCCCGGCTCTGACCGCTGCCCATGTTTCGATGGCGCCAGCGTCGGCCGCGGATATCAGCCGCAACGCGGCGGATTTCGTTTTCCTGAGCGATGGGCTTGATGCAGTACCGATGGCGTTCGCGGTCTCGCGTAACGCAGGCCGGCTAGTCCGACAGAACTTCGCGCTTGCGATCGCCTATAACGCCATTGCCCTTCCGATCGCGATCGCGGGATACGTCACACCCCTGATCGCGGCGTTGGCGATGTCTCTGTCCTCGATCCTCGTGGTCGCGAATGCATTGCGCCTCGACGCGAGCGGGTACGCTCGATCACGCGTCGGGCAGCCTGATTTGAGCGCTCTCGCTCCGAACGTAGGACCAAGCGGATGAGTAGCCTCGTTTTTCTCGTGCCGCTGGCGCTTCTCCTGGGTGGGGTTGCGCTGGCAGCCTTTCTCTGGTCGTTGCGGAGCGGCCAGTACGATGATCTAGACGGGGCGGCCGAACGCATCCTACTGGACGAGGAGAACGATCGGATCTCCGACCAGAGCAACTCGTCAGATGGCCGCGAGAGCGATCGCCGGGCCGGAAGTCGATCAGGTTAGCTTTCCAAGGCGATGACTATTTAGGTTGGGTCTGCGTCCTCTGTACCACGGGGCAATTAGGAACAGCCACGCTAGTCGGCGGTTTCTTTCAAAGTTGCATTGCCTCGACTGGGAGCTCGGTCGCTCTCGGGCGGTCGCTCAAAGGAGCATAAAATGGCAGAGGAAATTGAAAATGTGACCGACACAAATATGGAGCAGATTAAAATCGCACTGAATGCCCTATATCTTTGTATCGGATACTCTCTGAGGCACATTTCCTCACATGAAGGCGCCGAATCCGCCGCGAAATTTAAAGCGGAGATGTTAAACGCGCTCAAGAACGGAGACATTGATATGGCCCTGCTGGAGGAACGCAAAACCTTTGATCTTATCGTGTCAAAAATCGAGTCTTTAACGATCGCCTAGGCCCACTCATTTGTTCAACCCTTCTGCA
>JARYGW010000600.1:0-1443 GCA_033792295.1 Allobosea sp. | reverse complement strand
GGCCGTTGACCATGGTGGTGTGCGAATCGGTGCCGACGAGGGTGTCGGGATAGGCGACCTCGACCTCGACGCCGTCGATGGTCTCGCTGCGGGTCCAGACGGTCTGGGAGAGGTATTCGAGATTGACCTGATGGCAGATGCCGGTGCCCGGCGGGACGACGCGGAAATTGTCGAAGGCGCCCTGGCCCCATTTCAGGAACTTGTAGCGCTCGGCGTTGCGCTCATATTCGAGCTCGACGTTCCTGGCGAAGGCCTTGGGCGAGCCGAACTCGTCGACGATGACCGAGTGGTCGATGACGAGGTCGACGGGAACGAGCGGGTTGATCTTCTGGGGGTCGCCGCCGAGAGCCTTCACGCCATCGCGCATCGCGGCGAGGTCGACGACCGCCGGGACGCCGGTGAAATCCTGCATCAGCACGCGGGCCGGGCGGAAACCGATCTCCTTGCCGGCCTTGCCCTTGTCGTCGAGCCAGCCGACGAAGTTCTCGATATCGGCCTTCGTCACCGAGCGGCCGTCCTCGAAGCGCAGCAGGTTCTCCAGCAGCACCTTCATCGAGAAGGGCAGCTTCGAAATGCCGGGGAGGCCGTTCTTCTCGGCGTCGGGCAGGGAGTAATAGGTGTAGGTCTTGCCGCCGGCGGTGAGCGTCTTGCGGGCTTTGAAGGAGTCGAGCGAGGCCATGTCGGGCTTGATCCTGATCAAGGGGTTGCGGTCACGACCGGTTACGCCCTTGCGGACGCATCCGTTCGAAGGCCTAATGCGCGTGACGCGCGCGCCGCCTCGGGAGTGCCCGAGCCCCGCGCCGGATCGGCGTGCGGCGTAGCCGCGGGTTCTCTAGAGCAAGTCCAAGAAGCGCGCTAGATGAACGAGATGTGGTCGTATGCGTCGGCGGCAGCGCTGTCTTGAGGCAAGAAACATTCCCACCGATGCGCCTTCACGCCGAGAATCTCGCCTGCCGCCGCGGTGGCAGGCTGATCTTCGAGGGGCTCGCGCTGACCGGACGCAACGGCGCCGGCAAGTCGAGCCTCATCGCCATGCTGTGCGGGCGTCTGCGGCCCGATGACGGGCGCATCCGCCTCGAAGGCGGTGACGAGGACGCGCAGCTCGCGGAGATTTCCCATCTCGTCGGCCATCGCGACGGGCTCAAGACCGCACTGACGGCGCGGGAGAACCTCGTCTTCGCCCAGGACGTGCTCGGCGATGCGGCGGCCGCGCCCGAGGAGGCGCTGGCGGCGGTCGGGCTGCCCCATGCGGCGGAGCTGCCGGTCGGCTATCTTTCAGCCGGGCAGCGGCGGCGCGTGGCGCTGGCGCGGCTCCTCGTCTCGCGACGGCCTTATTGGCTTCTCGACGAGCCGATGTCGGCGCTGGATGCCGCTTCGCAGCTCATGCTGGCGGGGCTGATGCGCGATCACCTTGCGCAGGGCGGCGCGATCCTGGCAGCGACG
>JARYGW010000005.1:0-43750 GCA_033792295.1 Allobosea sp. | reverse complement strand
CGAGTGGGTGTAAGAGCGACAAGGAGACGAGGCATGTCCAATACCCCGCATACGCTTGCCGATGAATTCTCTGGCCAGATGGACGAAATTCACAGGCTGAAGACTTCAAGCCCAGCCTTTGCGAAGCTTCTGGAGCAATATGACGAGGTGAACGACAAGGTTCATCTGGCTGAAACCAACTTGAAGCCGACCGAGCAGCTGGATGAAGTGAACCTCCGCAAGCGCCGGCTCCAGATTAAAGACGAAATTGCGAAGGCGCTCTCCGACGCGTCTTGAGGAAAACCGCCTGACTCTGCAATCCTCGGGAAGACAAGGCTTTGCGGACGCTTGGGAGCCAGATGGGTAGCTATCCTGGACGGTTTGAAGGGTTGGGGCTTTTGACACCCCAACCTTATTGATTGGTGCTAGCCGACGTTGTTCAGGCCGTAATTGATCCAGTATCTTGGGGCTCCGGTCGGAACGCCGTTGTTCCCCGGTGCCCAGGAGTAGGTATCACCCGTCTGGACCCAGATCTGCCAGGTTTGCCCTGGCGGTATCGTTGCGTTCGAGTTGCCGGCGTTCCCGTTCTGGAACCAAACGGAAACCGAAACATAGCCGCCGGAGACGTTTTTGAACGTCGCCAAGCCTGTGGAGAGAGTTGAAGACGTTGATTTTGCTGAAAGATTGATTCTCGGAGCACTCAGATCAAGGCTTTTTTCGTCGAAAGCTTCTGCTTCAGCGGTCGCCATGTTGTCCTCCCTCGGGTCGCTCCCAAACGTGACGTTTGGGCAACTGAAGAAAGCACGTCTCTTTGCGTACTCCTATTGCTACTTTAGGTTGTATTTTCGTCTTCGGGTGGTTGTGCGGATCGCGAGGAAATGCCGCGTGATCAGAGACGTGGCACCGCAACGCCGTTGCGGTCACGACCGCGTGGGCGGAAGCTGGAAATCGTCGTCATATCCAGGACCAAACAGCTTACCGTTACCGATGATTGACGGGGACATCTCCTTCAGTTTGCCCTGTTAACGGAGCATGAAAAGCCACCTGGGGGCACCACTCTGATCGATGACAAGATGGAGCCCGTCGCATCGTTGTGAGGGCCGGAGCGTGTCAAACCAGACGGTGTCATGCACCACTCCCGGAAGCCGGCTCCGCGGTTCGCCTCAGGAGAAGAAGCGCGCAGGCCTGAAGCCTTCCAGCTCCGGCCGCCTGGTGCCGTTGACGATCTCGTCCGCGGCCATGGCGCCGAGCGCGGGCGATAGCGTGGCGCCGCTATGGGTAACCATCAGATAGTAGTTTTCCAGCCCAGGTACCGGGCCAACGGCGGAAAGGCCGTCCCTCGGAATCGGCCGAATGGTAACGCGAGCGCTGTTCGCGACCAGGGCGCTCGCGACATTCGCCATCGGCGCGTCGATGAACATCCGCGGAAGTACACCCGCCTGCTCGAAGACGGTCTCGACGAAGGCACGGCGATCGGGCGATCCGATCGAGACGAAGTTTTCCCCGTCGAGATCTTCAGGCCGGATCGTCTTCAGGCTCGCGAGGCGATGGCCCTCGGGCACGGCGCAGACATTGGGGATGCGCGCAAGCATGCGGCTCACGACATTGGGATGAGGTGTGGCGTGTTCGGTGATACCAAGGTCAATCTGCCCGGCGATCACCCATTCGACGATGCGATCGGAGCTGCGCGAGTGCAGCTTGACCGAGGTCTTGTGATGCTGCTGGCAGAAGCGCGTCAGCAGGGGCGGGATCAGCGTTCCGGCCAGCATCGGCATGACGCCGAGATTGAGACGCCCGAACTGGAGCTCGCGGATATCCCGTGTCATCCTCTCCAGCCGATCGACGCTCTCCCAGGTCCGCTGCACTTCCGCGAAATACAATTCGCCGTCGCGGGTTGGCTTGAGCCGGCCCTTCATGCGCTGGAACAGGATGATGCCCGTGCTGTGCTCGAGCTGGTTCAGCATCTTGCTGGCGGCTGGCTGCGAAACAGACATCATCTCCGCCGCCTGGGTCAGCGTGCCAAGCCGCATGATGTGGCGGAAGAGCTCGACATGCCTCAGATTCACGGTCATCCGTCCTCTCACAGAGCGCGGCCGCTGTGCTGTCGTGCCCGAGGCGCACAGTTCGGCGTCGGCGATACTCACCGAACATCCACCCCTAGGGAACCCGTCGCATCAAGTCAGGGGAAGGCGTCTCGGCAACGCCTTCATTCTCGGACCGCGGCGCTCCGGAAAGGCGGTGGCGGCTTGAGGTCGGCGCTGAACGCCTCGACCAGCTTACCCGTCGGCCGGCCGCGCTGGCGGAACAGGAAGATCGGGACCCGGATCGCCGGGCGGAAGCTGCGAAAGACGAGGCCGTGCCCATCGCGCAGGCGCGCTGCCTCGCTGTCGACGATCCCGACCCCACAGCCCGCTTCGACCAGCGCGCAGACGGTCAAGCCGAGACTCGCATCGATGATGGTGCGCGGCTGCTGGCCCATACCCTCCAGAGCCTGCGTCAGTTTGCGGCGGAACTCGTCATCGGGCCCGAGTGCGACGATCGTTTCGCCGTCCAGATCGCGGGCCTCGATGTGAGGTCGCTGGGCGAGCCGATGCCCGACCGGCAAGGCTATAACCCCCTCGAGATCGAAGAGCTTGCGGCGTGAAAGATTATATTCCTCGCTGCGTAACTGCGCGATGCCAAGATCGATCTCGCCGCTGCCGACCAGCCGTGCCGCATCGACGGAATTGCTGGAATGCAACGAGATCGTCACGTCGGGATGGGCTGCGGAGAAACGGGCGACCATCGCCGGAAGCCAGGCGATGCCGAGCGCCGGGATCGTGCTGACGACGATGCGTCCCTGCCTGCGATCACCGAGGCTCGCGGCGAAACGAGCCAGATTCTGCATGCTGAAATAGGTTCGCTCGACTTCGGTATAAAGCAGCCGCGCTTCCTCGGTCGCGGCGATGCCCTTCGTCGTGCGGTCGAATAACCGCAGGCCCAGTTCGCTTTCCAGTAGCTTGAGAGCCTTGCTGACGGCGGGTTGGGAGATGCGGAGGGTATTGGCTGCCTCGGTGATCGAGCCGGAATCCATGATCGCCTTGAAGATCTCGACCTGACGGTAATGCATACCGAGTCATAACCTCAATTTATGTAGATCGTAAATTTATGAATTTGAGGCAGATCAAATGCTATGATTTGCTGGCTTCTGTCGCCGCCATCCGCTTTCGACGGGGTGAGTAAGACAGGCGACCAAGAACCAGAGACTGACTTCGCACCGTAACGGCGGTGGGGCGTTCGCGCGCCCCATGGCGCTCGCGCGGATCGACGAAATTGCCAGCTTGGGGAACAGCAGAACATGCGCAGCCTTCGCTCTTCCTGTACCGTGGCGGTGTTGGCCGCGGGCATCTCCCTCTTCGCCATTCAAGCTTCTGCGCAGCCCGCGGGTGTGTTGCGGGTCGCCGTCGGTGCCGATCCGGCGACGTTCGATCCGGCCTTCAACGACCTGCCGGTCGGCAATGCGGTCGACCTGGCGGTTCTCGATGGGCTCTACCGACTCGATCCGCAGAACAACGTGCAGAAGAACCTTGCGGTCGACTCCTCCTTCTCGCCGGACGGCAAGGTCTTCACCGTCAAGATCAGGACTGGCAAGACCTTCAGCAATGGCGATCCGCTGAATGCCGAGGCTGTCGCGGCGAGCTTCAACCGCATGCTCGACGGGAAGACCGGCTCGATCTATCGCGGCCTCTATGCCTCGCTGGGCACAGTCAAGGCTGTGGGCGAGGATACGATCGAGTTCCATATGGCCGAGCCCAACGGCCATGTGCTGATGCTGCTCGCCAGCACCGCCGCCAGCATCGTCAACGTGAAAGCCGTCAAGGAGATGGGCGCCGAATATGGTCGCAAGCCAGTCGGCTCCGGCCCCTATATGGTCGAGCGCTTCGTCGGCGGCGAAGGCTTCCGCCTCGTCCCCAATCCGAAATATTCCGGCGACTATCCGGCCACGCTGAAGGCCATCGAATTCAGCGTCGTGCCCGAGGACGGCTCGCGGATGGCGCTGATGGAGACCGGTGCGGCCGACATCGTCGAGCGCGTCCCGCCGGAGTCGGTCGATGCGATCAAGGCGCTCAAGGACGCCAAGGTGGTCACACCGCCGAGCATGTTCTCGATCAACATGGAAATGGTGCTGCGCGGCCCGCTCGCCGACCCGCGCGTGCGCAAGGCCCTGAACATGGCGGTGGATCGGGAGGGCATCACGAAGGGCGTTCTCGGTGGGCTCGGCACTCCATCGGTCGGCATGGTCGGCCCTGGCACGCAGGACGAGCTACGCAAGACCTTCCCACCGATCCCCTTCGATCCGGCGGCCGCCAAGAAGCTGCTCGCGGAGGCCGGCTACAAGCCCGGCCAGTTCACGCTCAGCTTCACATGCCCGACCGGGCGCTACATCAAGGACGTCCAGGTCTGCCAGGCGCTGGCAGCCTCGCTGGAAGATATAGGCGTCAAGGCGACGCCGCTTGTCGTCGATCGCGGCACCTGGAGCAATGTCGTCGGCATGGAGCCCGACCAGCGCAAGGACAATATGGGCATGGTCGGGCGCGCCACGGCGGGCATGGACTATACGCTCTACCGTCTTTTCTACACGGGCGTCGGGGCCAACCGCACGGGCTATTCGAATCCGCGCGTCGATGCGCTGCTGAAGGAAGGCCGCGCCACGGCCGACTTGGCCAAGCAGAGGGAAATCTACGGCGAGGTCCAGGAGATCGTCTGGAAGGACCAACCCTTCCTCTTCCTCTGGTACCAGACCCAGGCGATCGGTGTCTCCAACCGCGTCCAGGGCTTCGCCGTCCAGCCCAACGAGACGCTGGTCTTCGACAAGGTGACCCTGAAGTAACGCCACGCAAGCGGAGGACGGAACGATGTTCGTTCTGAGACGTCTGGGCGGAGCGTTGCCAACGTTGTTTGCGGTTTCGCTTCTCGTCTTTCTCTTCGTCGACCTCATCCCGGGCGATCCGGCCCAGATTCTCGCCGGGCCGTCCGCCTCGAACGAGGAGGTCGCGAGCATCCGCACATTCCTCGGCCTCGACGAGCCTTTGCTCACGCGCTACGGCCATTTCATCCGCGGCATCTGGGATCCGGCTGCCGCGACCTCGTTCCGCACCCACCGACCGGTCGTCGTCGAGTTGGCGGAGCGGTTGCCGAACACGCTGATCGTCTCCATCGGCGGGCTCGTGATCGGCATCACCCTTGGCACCCTCGCCGGCATCGTCAGCGCGATGCGGCCGGGCGGCTTCGCCGATGCGGCGATCACCGTGCTGACGCTGGCTGGCATCTCGATGCCGATCTATTGGCTCGGCTTGCTCTGCATCTGGCTCTTCGCCGTCAATCTCGGCTGGCTGCCGGCGGCAGGCGCCTCGACGCCGGCCCATTTCGTCCTGCCGATCCTCGTCATCGCGACGCGGCCGGCTGCGATGTTCAGCCGGCTCGTCGCGGCGAGCCTGACCGAGACCATGGGCAAGGATTATCTCGATACCGCTCGCGCCAAGGGCTTGAGCGAGACGCGCGTCGTGCTCGCCCACGCGTTGCGTAACTCGCTGGTCGCGGCGGTGAGCGTCGCGGGCGTGCAGTTCGGTGGCATGCTCGGCGGCTCGGTCGTCACCGAGACGGTCTTCGGCATTCCCGGCGTCGGGCGCCTCCTCGTCGATGCGGTTTCGCGCGCCGACTACCCCGTCATCCAATACGCGATCCTGATGTTCGCGGTCTTCTTCGTCCTCATCAACCTGGTCACTGACCTGCTGACGCAATGGCTCGACCCGCGTACGCGCGAGCAAGAGCGGTCGGCATGAGCCTGGCGCAGGACATGGCCATCGGCGCTGCCCCGCTCGCCGGCAATGCGACGGCCGCCGCGCCGCGCCGGCGCTGGACGTTGCTGCGGCGCATCCTCACTCAGCCAAAGGGGGCGATCGGGCTGACCTTGGTGGTGCTCTATCTGCTGCTGGCGATCTTCGGGCCGATGCTGGCGCCGCAGGACGCTTTCCGTCAGAACTTCGCGCAGACCTTGCGCCCGCCTTCCGCCGCTCACTGGTTCGGCACCGACCAGCTCGGCCGTGATGTCTTCAGCCGCGTTATGACCGGGGCACGTGCGACGCTCGGCATCGGCGTCGGCGGTGTCGCCGTCGCCTTCCTGATCGGCGTGCCGCTCGGTATCCTCGCCGCCTGGCGCCGTGGCTGGGTCGAGGCGCTCCTGATGCGCGCCATCGACATCATGCTGAGCTTTCCGGACATTGTCTTCGCGCTGGCGGTGGTGGCGATCCTCGGCGCCAATACGCAAAACGTCATCATCGCCGTCGGCGTGGTCTCGGTGCCGGTCTTCGCCCGCACCGCGCGCGCGGTGACGCTCAGCATCCTGGCCGAACCCTATATCGAGGGCTCGGCCGCGCTCGGCGCCAGTCCCGCCCGCATCATCCTGCGCCATGTCTTGCCGAACATCGCGGGTACTCTGCTCACGCTCTCGACCCTGCTCTTCGCCTCGACGCTGCTGTCGGCCTCCGGCCTCGGCTTCCTCGGATTGGGCACGCAGCCGCCTTTCCCGGAATGGGGCACGATGCTCGGCGAAAGCCGCTCCTATATCCGCAGCCACCCTTATCTCGCGACCTTTCCGGGCCTGTTCCTCGCCGTCTCAGCGCTCGCCTTCAACCTGCTGGGCGAGGCGCTGCGCGCGATCTACGATCCGACCAGCCGGCGTGCGAGCCGCAGGGCACCGCTTTTCGCCTTCCTGCGCCGTCGTTCCGTACCGCCGCCCGGCGTTTTCCTCGACGCGGATTCCGCCGATCGAAGCGCGGTTTCGGTCAAGGCCCTGCGCATGGCCTTCCGGACCCGCGACGGGCTGCTCGATGTCGTGCGCGGCGTCGATCTGACGATCCGTCCCGGCCGAACGCTGGCGTTGGTCGGCGAGTCCGGTTCCGGCAAATCGACCCTGCTGCGGGCCATCGGCACCCTCGCCAATCCGCAGGAGGTCGCGATTACGCAGGGCGCTATCGGCATCGGTGGTGAAGTGGCGCTTGGGCTTTCCGCTGCGGCGCTGCGCGAATTGCGCCGCCGCAAGATCGGTGTCGTCTTCCAGGATGCGGCGAGCGCGCTGAATCCGGTATTGACCGTCGGCGCCCAGCTCGCCGAGGCGGTGCGTGTCGGCTCCCGGCTCGACGAAGAAGCCGTTCGGCAGCGCTGCATCGCCCTGCTGAAGGATGTCCGGATCGCCGATCCCGAACGACGCCTCTCCATGTATCCGCATCAATTCTCCGGCGGCATGAAGCAGCGCATCGTCATTGCGATCGCGCTCGCACAGGACCCGCAGGTGCTGCTCGCCGACGAGCCGACCAGTGCGCTCGACGTCACGATCCAGCAGCAGATCCTCGGGCTGTTGCGCGAGATTCAGGCAAAGCGCGGCATGGCCGTGCTGCTGGTTACCCATGATCTCAGCCTCGTCGCGCGCTTCGCCGACGATGTCGCGGTGATGTATGCCGGCCGCATCGTCGAGAGCGGCGAGGTCGCGACCGTGCTCGAGCGGCCGCTGCATCCCTATACGCTGGCGTTGCGCGCCTCCGCTCCCGGCGGGGCCGAGAGCCGCGGTCAGCCGCTTCGCAGCATTCCGGGCGAGCCGCCGCTCGTCGGCCAGTTCCCGGCCGGCTGTGCCTTCCGTCCGCGTTGCCCGCGCAACCAGGGTCGCGCGGAGTGCGCCCGGCAGGAGCCCGAGCCGCGCACCGTCGCCGGCCGGCAGGCCGCCTGCCTCTTTGCCGAGGAGGGTGAGCGATGAACGCGCCTTTCCGTGCGCCGCCGCGCCGCTCAGGCGCCGAAGCCCACGATATCGTCGTCGTCGAGAAGGTCAGTCGGCATTTCGGGGGCCGGAAGACGCTGCTGAGCCGGGTTGCTGCGCCGGTGGTGCGCGCCGTCGATGGTGTGTCCTTCACGGTGCGGCGTGGGAGCTGTTTCGCCATCGTCGGCGAATCAGGCTCGGGCAAGAGCTCGCTCGCCCGGCTCGTCGTCGGGCTGCTCAAGCCGACCTCTGGCGAGGTTACGATCGACGGTACGCCGCTCTCGACACTCGACGGGAAGGGGCTTCGTGCCTTGCGCCGCAAGGTCCAGCTCGTGCTGCAGGATCCGCGCGCTTCGCTCGACCCGCGCATGACCGTGTTCGATACGCTGGCCGAGGCCCTGACGGTCCATGGACTGCATCGCGAGCCTGCGGCCCGTGCCGAGCGCATCGACGCCGTGATCGGCATGGTGGGGCTGAACGCGGCACATCTGGCGCGCTATCCGCACGAGCTCTCCGGTGGTCAACGCCAGCGCGCCGCCATCGCCCGGTCCATCGTCTGCGAGCCGGAAATCCTCGTGCTCGACGAGCCGGTGAGCGCGCTCGACGTCTCGGTCCAGGCACAGATCATCAACTTGCTTGCCGAGCTGCAGGCTCGCCTCGCGCTGACCTATATCGTCATCACCCATGATCTCGCGCTCGTTGCCCACATGGCGGATACGGTCGGCGTCATGTATCTCGGCCGTTTCGTCGAGCAAGGCGATGTCGAGGAGGTCTGCGGCGCACCACGCCATCCCTATACGCGTAGCCTGATGGCGATCGCCCGGCCGGAGGCGGCCGGAAGGCGTGATGCGCCGTCCAGCCTGCTCGAAGGCTCGATCCCGAGTCCGCTCGCCATTCCGAGCGGTTGCAGCTTCCATACCCGCTGCCCGCTCGCCCGCCAGCTGGCTGCCGGAGGATTGCCGAGCCGCGATACCTCCGATGGGCTCCTGCCGCGCCGCTGCGTCGAGGAAACGCCCGTTCTCAACTCTGCGCCGGGGGGCCGCAGTGCCGCGAGCTGTCATTTCGCGGATCAACGTCTCCCTATCCAAGAAAGCTGAAAGACGAAGGATTCGATCGATGTCCGATCACAACAATGCCTCCGAGGTCATCATCATCGGCGGCGGCATCTATGGAACGAGCCTGGCCTACCAGCTCGCGAAGGCGGGCCGCAGCGTCACCCTGCTCGAGGCGGGAGAGATCGCCGGCGGTGCCTCGGGCGGGCCGGGGGAGCGCGGTGTGCGCGCCTGCGGCCGCGACCTGCGCGAGCTGCCGATCTGCACGCTCGCCCAGCAGCTCTGGGCCGAGTACCAGGCGAAGATCGAGGGCGGTGTCGGCTATCGCCGCGTCGGCGGCCTGAAGATCTATGACGTCTCCTACGGTCATCGCGAGCACGAGGTGCGCGGCCGCATGGAAGCGACTGCGGCGGCCCAATCCAGCCTCGGCGCCCCCTCTCAGGTGCTTTCGCGCGACCAGACCCTGGCGCGGGAGCCGGAGCTCGCTCCGGGCATTCTCGGCGCCATCTGGAGCCCCAATGACGGTGTCGGCGACCATACGTTCGCCACCCGCCAATTCGCCAAGGAGGCGGCCAAGGCCGGAGCGGTCATCCGTACGGGCGCCAAGGTCGCCGAGATCGTGCAGAGCCGCGGCGTCGCGACGGCGGTTAAGCTCGTCAGCGGCGAGACGCTTCCCGTCGGCTCGCACCTGGTCGTCGTCGCCAATGCGGGCGCGGAGGCGCTGCTGAAGCCCGTGCTCAAGCCGCATGAGCTGAGCCCGGTCTGGAACCTGATGCCGCAGATGCATTTCGTCTCGAACCCGCTGAACAAGAGGGTCAACCATCTGCTCTCCCACGCGCATCGCCAGCTCGCGGTGAAGCAACTGCCGGACGGCACGATCATGCTGTCGGGCGGCGCCCATGTCGGCCATACGCCGGAGGGGTTGTGGCAAGGGTCCCTCAGCTCGATGACCCAGAACGTCACCAACGCGGTCCTGACCTTGCCGTTCATCGACAATTCCAGCCTCCTCAGCGTCGACGCCTCGCGGGTCGAGGCGGTGGCGGCAGACCAGATCCCGCTGATCGGCCAGGCCGAGACGCTGCCGAACCTGATCTACGGCTATGGCTGGTCGGGCCATGGCTTTGCGATCTCGCTCGGCTTCACCCGGCTGTTCAGCGAATGGATCGCGACCGGCGAAAAGCCGGAGGCGCTGGAGCCGTTCTCGCCGCTGCGCTTCCACAAGCCGGCAGAGATGCTCAGGGCCGCCGCGCTCGGCCGCGCAGCCTGATCTCGCCGCAGGATCGATGGGACAACCGATGAATGCGGCGCAGCCCGCATCCATCGCAGGATGGGATTTTGACTTATGCTGACCGACTTCGACCCCGCCCGCCCCGGTAAGACCATCCTCGATCTCGGCCCGGTCACCGGCCCGCTGGACGGCGTCGAGGGCGAGATTCTTTGCTGCATCAACAATGGCGAGGGGCCCTCGGTGCTGCTGCTCGGCGGCATCCATGGCGACGAATACGAGGCTCAGATCGTGCTGCGCCGCCTGGCCGAACGGCTGACGCCGGCCGACGTCACCGGGCGCGTCATCATCATCCCCTCGCTCAATTTCCCGGCGGCGCAGAAAGGCAAGCGCCTCTCGCCCTTCGATGGCCAGAACATGAACCGCTGCTTCCCCGGCAAGGAGGAGGGCACCCCGACGGAACGGCTCTGCGCCTTCGTAACGAAGCGGCTTTTCCCGGCCGTCGATCTCCTGATCGACGTTCATGCCGGTGGCGCCGATGTCTCGGTGGTGCCGATGGTCTTCGGCTTCGCGACCGAGAAGAGTGTGGTCGACGATGCCCGCCTCAACCGGCTGATGGAAGCCTGGGGCTATCGCTTTGTCCAGCATGTCAACGGCATCGACGAGACGGCCTGCGGTGCGGCCAAGCTCGCCGATCTGGCCTCGATCGAGGTCGAAGGCGGCGGCGGGCGAATGAAATCGGCAGAGTTGACGATCATGGAGGAGGGGTTGCTGCGGGCTCTCGCCGATTTCGGTGCGATCAAGGCACAGCTCGCACCGGTTCCCTTCGCGGGCGTGCATTTCACCGCTGGGCCGGAAGGGCAATATCTCGCTCCCGGCCCCGCTCTGGTGGAGCATTGCGTCTCGCTCGGCGACAAGGTCGAGAAGGGCCAGCTCGTCGCCCGGCTGCATCCCACTTCGGGGCGCTCGGCAGCGGCGCTGGAGGTTGTTGCGCCGATGCCGGGTTACATTCTCCGGCAGACGGAGCACGCCTATGTCGCCAAAGGGCAGCTCGTCGGGAATATCGGGACGCTTCTCGCCAAGGCGTCATGAACCGACAGCATCGCTTCGACCGACAATGCAGCCGTCATTTCGGGAGCCGTTCCGGAGCTTTCGCCCCGGATTGCGCTCAGACCGACAGATATTGCGTCCCGATCGTCTCGTTCGCCTTGAGCTCGTTCATGGTACCGGTGAAGCGGATGACGCCCTTCTCGATGATCGCGGCGCGATCCGCGACATTGCCGGCGAAATGCAGGTTCTGCTCCGAGAGCAGGATGCTCAGGCCCTCGCCCTTCAGCGCGAGGATCGTCTTCGCCATGTCCTCGACGATGACGGGCGCCAACCCCTCAGAGGGCTCGTCCAGCAGCACGAGCCGCGGATTGCCCATCAGTGTGCGGGCGATGGTCAGCATCTGCTGCTCGCCGCCAGACATCGCGCCGCCCGGCCGGTCGCGCATGCGGCCGAGATTGGGAAAGAGCATGAAGAGCTTGTCCGGCGTCCAGTGAGGTACGCCCTCGCGCGGCGGGCGCTGTCCGACGGCGAGATTCTCCATCACCGTCAGCTCGGAGAAGATGCGCCGCTCCTCCGGCACATAGCCGATGCCGAGCCTCGCGATCTCGAAGGGTTCGTGGCGGTCGATGCGCTGGCCATCGAAGCGGATCTCGCCGCGTGTCGGCGGTACCAATCCCATCACCGCCTTGATCGTCGTCGATTTGCCGGCGCCGTTGCGGCCCATCAGGGCGAGCACTTCCCCCCGGCCCATGCCGAAGCCGACGCCTTGCAGGATATGGGCGCGCCCGTAATAGACATCGAGGCCGGAGATTTCGAGAAGGGCCGCCATCAATGGCCTCCCGAAATGGTACCGGAACCGAGATAGACTGCCCGCACTCGTGGATCCTGCCGTACCGTCTCGGCCGGGCCGTCCGCGATCAGCCGTCCGCGATCGAGCACGATCACCCGGTCGGCATGGGCGAAGACCACGTCCATGTCATGCTCGGTGAACAGGACAGCGATGTTCTCCGCAGCCGCGATCCGTGCCGTCAGCGCCATCAGTTCGATGCGTTCGCGGGGAGCCATGCCGGCTGTGGGCTCGTCCATGAGCAGAAGCTTCGGCCGGTTGGCGAGCGCGATGGCGAGTTCGACGCGCTTCAGGTCGCCATAGGCGAGCACACCGCAGGCCCGGTCCGCCTGCTCGAGCATGCCGACCTGCGCCAGCAGAGCATCGGCCGCTGCGACGTGACGTGTCCGCGCAGGCTGGAGCGGATTCCAGAGACCGCCTGCACCCGAGATCAGCGCCATCTGAACGTTTTCTCGCACCGTCATCGACGTGAAGGTCGCGGTGATCTGGAAGGTGCGACCGACGCCTTTGCGCCAGATCTCGCGCGGCTTCCGCCCGGCGATAGGCCGTCCGGCGAGGATGATCTCACCGCGGTCCGGTGCAAGCTGGCCGCCCAGCATGTTGAAGCAGGTCGTCTTGCCGGCGCCGTTGGGGCCGATCAGCGCGACCATCCGGCCAGCTTCAACCGTAAAGGAAACACCTTGGACCGCATGTACGCCGCCGAAAGATTTCGCGAGATCGCGGACGGCCAGAACCGGTTCGGAAGAAGCAGAGGCGGCAGCGCTCATCGCGCGCCCTCCGCCGCCCCGAAACGCTCGCGCCAGGCGAGGAAGCCGCCAACCAAACCGCGCGGGAAAAGCACCACCAGGAGCACGATGGCGAGCCCGAGCGCGAAGCGCCAGTACATCGTCAGCTTGGCCAGTTGCTCGCTGAGGCCGGCATAAGCGAAGGCGCCGACGATCGGCCCCGAGACGGTCTGGACGCCACCGAGCAGGACCATCAGCAATGCGTCGACAGAGCGCGGGATCGCCATATAGGTCGGGAAGACCGAGCCCTTGAAGAAAGCGAAGAGCCCGCCTGCGATGCCGGCGGCGAAGGCTGCGATCGCGAAGGCGGCCCATTGCACGCGCATCGTGTCGATGCCGATGGCTTCGGCCCGAAGCGGGTTGTCCCGGGAGGCGCGCAGCGCATAGCCCAGCGGCGAGAACACCATGACACGCAGCAAGAGAACGCAGGCGGCGCAAATTCCGAGCGCGAGATAGTAGAACGCCGTCTTCGATACGGCCCAGCTCGAGGGCCAGACGCCGAGAATGCCATTGTCGCCGCCGGTGAGCTCGACCCATTGGAAGGCGGTCGCCCAGGCGATCTGCGCGAAGGCGAGCGTCAGCATGGCGAGATAGACGCCCGACAGCCGGACGCAGAACCAGCCGAACACGACGCCCGCGATGCCGGCGAGAAAGGGTGCGAAGAGCAGCGCCGGCTCCATCGGCGCGCCGAGCCATTTCACCGCCAGCGCCGCGCCGTAGGCGCCGAGGCCGAAATAGGCGGCATGGCCGAAGGATGCCATCCCGCCCGGCCCCATCATGAAGTGGAGAGAGGTGGCGAAGAGCGTGAAGATCAGAAGTTCCGTCAGCGTCAGTACGAGGTAATCGGGGGTCGCCAGGGGCACGGCGACGAGCAGGAGCAGCGCAGCGAGCCCGGCGAGCTTCGTCGCCCCATCGGCCGGTCTCAGCAGCGGCTCGACCGCTGGCCCGCGAGCGTGGCCCGTCGGGCGCTTGCCCAGCAATCCATAAGGCTTGACCACCAGCACGACGGCCATGACCAGGAAGACGAGGACGAGCGTGATCTTGGGGAAGATCAGAATGCCGAATGCGTGCAGGATGCCGATCAGCACCGCCGCGAGATAGGCGCCGGTCACGCTGCCCAGCCCGCCGACCACCACGACGACGAAGACCTCCGCGATCATCGACAGGTCCATATGCAGCGTTGCCGCCTCGCGCGGAAGCTGGAGCGCGCCGCCGAGGCCCGCAAGGCCGGCACCGAAGGCGAAGACCGAGGTGAAGAGCAGGCGCTGGTTGACGCCGAGCGCTCCGACCATCTCGCGATCCTGCGTTGCGGCGCGGACGAGCGTGCCCCAGCGCGTCTTCTGGAACAGAAACCAGAGCAGCGCGAGCACCGCCGGGCCGATCACGATCAGCAGCAGCTCATAGGTCGGGAAACGGCTGTCGAACAGGATGACGAAGCTCTTGAAGCCCGGCGCGCGCGGGCCGAGCTTGTCTTCAGGGCCCCAGATGGCCAGAGCGATGTCCTGGATCATCAGCACGACGCCGAAGGTGGCGAGGAGCTGGAACAGCTCCGGCGCCTGATAGATCCGCCGCAAGATCGCGATCTCGATCAGAACGCCGATACCGGCCACGAGCAGTGCGGCCAGCAGGACCCCACCCCAGAAGCCGAGCGGGCTCGCCGGGCCGAGCCACTCGACGAGCGTCCAGCCGAGATAGGCGCCCAGCATGTAGAGCGAGCCATGGGCGAAGTTCACGATGCGGGTGACGCCGAAGATGATCGACAGCCCGGACGCCACGAGAAACAGCGACGAGGCCGAGGCCAGCCCGTTCAGCGTCTGGGTGAGGATGAGATCGACCATTCCGACTCGTCTGGAGGCAAGGCGCGGCCATGATCCCGCGCGCTTGCAGGCTTAACCGGGTGGCGGATCGGATCAAGCAGGTGCAGCAGCCACGGCCCCGATGGGGCGGTGGCTGGCGAGGTGGTATTGTGGCTACCCGGCCGGTCGCAGCGTCTTCACGACGTCATCGGACGGCAGGTATCTGGCGCCATCGGCATAACGCCAATCGACCATCACCCCCTTGCCGTCCTTGAGCGCCGTCTTGCCGACGAAGGCGCCGAGCGTCGACTGGTGGTCGATGGCGCGATATTCGGCGGAACCGAAGGCGGAGGGGAATTTCAGCCCTTCCATCGCCGCGATGAGCTTTTCGTTGTCGGTGGTGCCCGCCTTGGCGAGCGCGGCGGCGATCGAGTTCATCGTGTCGAAGCCGACGACCGAACCCAGCCGCGGATAGTCGTTGTATTTGGCCTTGTAGGCATCGCGGAACTTGATGTGCTCCGGTGTCGCCAGATCGGCATGCGGGTAGCCCGTGACGATCCAGCCCTCGGGCGCCTCTGCGCCGAGCGCGTCGAGATATTCCGGCTCGCCGGTCAGCATCGAGGCGACGTCGCGGCCCTCGAACAGGCCGCGCGTATTGCCCTGGCGTACGAAATTGGTCAGGTCGGCGGAGAAGGTGACGTTGAAGATCGCCTCGGGTTTCGCGGCCTCGAGCGCCTGGACCGTCGCGCCGGCATCGATCCGGCCGAGCGCCGGATATTGCTCGGCGACGAACTCGACATCCGGCTTGGCCTTCTTCAGCAACTCCTTGAACCACTTCACGGCTGATTGGCCGTATTCGTAGTTCGGCGCGACGAGCGCCCATTTGCGGGCCTTGAGCTTGGCGGCCTCCTCGACGAGCATCGCCGCCTGCATGTAGGTCGAGGGCCGCAGGCGGAAGGTGTAGCGATTGCCCTTCGACCAGACCAGCGCGTCGGAGAGCGGCTCGGAAGCCGCGTAGAGCCGCTTGTTCTGCGCCGCGAAGTCGGCAATGGCGAGGCCGACATTCGAGAGATAGCCGCCCGAGAGCAGATCGACCTTTTCGGCATTGATGAGATCACCGGCATGGCGAACGGCGTCTTCCGGTTTGCCAGCATCGTCCCGGAAGAGCGTCTCGATCTTGCGGCCGAGTACGCCACCGGCGGCATTGACCTGCTCCTGCGCCAGCTCCCAGCCCTGGCGATAGGGCTTCAGGAAGGCCGGCTGGGCGGTGTAGCTGTTGATCTCGCCGATTCGGATCGCGCCGGCACCTTGCGCCCGGACCAGGGAGGGTGCGGCGAGCATGGCCGCGCCGCCTGAGGCGGCAGCCAGGAAACGCCTGCGGTCGATCGTCATCGCTGTTGTCCTCGGTTGATGCGGCCCTGCGGCATTCTGTCTCTCCGCCGCCGTGCCCGGCCCGTTCCATGGCCATTTCGCGCCGGTGCTCGGGCGAGCGCCGGTCGGCAAAATTCATTTGTACACATACAAACTTGCTGAGGAGGGGAATGCTTGTCAACCGTCGGTCGGCTGGTTTCTGCCGTTCGGGCAGGCAGCCGACACAGGGCACCCAGAAGTTCATCCGGCGTCCTTCCCGCCGCGGAAAATCCTTCGCAATCGCGAATTCATTGCGCAGCGCAGCAGATATCTGTATCGCCTCTCGCCCGGCATGGCGATCCGAAAAAGCAGAAGTGGCTGCGCACGGCAGGGACGTGGCCTCCGTTCTTTGCAAGGGCGACTCCGAGCGAGCGGGCGCACGCACGAGGTTCGGCAATGCATGCGCGACCGGGCTGCCCGTGAGGCGAGTGGAAAGTTCTCCCGAAAGCAAGCCGCGCATTCGGAATGTTCTGTTTGAATGCGTCGAATGAGAATGAAGAGGAAGGTTTTGATTTTGCCTCGATTTTCTGCTTATCCACCGGCGCCGGCGGGTGGAGACATCCGCTAAACAGCTGGCGCCCGAGTCGCCAAGGACGATGCGATGAGCAATTTCTACGAGGAGCAGGTCCTCAGCGTCCATCACTGGACGGATACGCTGTTCAGCTTCACGACGACGCGTGACGCATCGTTCCGCTTCAAGAACGGCCAGTTCACCATGATCGGCCTCATGAACGGCGACCGACCGCTGCTGCGGGCCTATAGCGTTGCCAGCACCAATTATGACGAGAACCTCGAATTCTTTTCGATCAAGGTGCCGGACGGCCCGCTGACTTCGCGGTTGCAAAATCTGCGGGTCGGCGATGCGATCATCGTCGGCAAGAAGGCGACGGGTACGCTCGTCCTCGACAACCTGAAGAACGGCCGGAGGCTCTTCCTGCTCGGCACGGGCACGGGCCTCGCGCCCTTCCTTTCGCTGATCCGCGACCCCGAGACCTATGAGCGCTACGAGAAGGTCGTGCTCGTCCACGGCTGCCGCCAGGTCGCGGAACTCGCCTATGGCGAGCGTATCACCCAGCACCTGCCGGAGGACGAGTTCATCGGCGAGATGATCCGCCAGCAGCTCGTCTATTATCCGACCGTGACGCGCGAGCCCTTCCGCAACCGTGGCCGCATCACCGATCTTCTGACGTCGGGCCAGCTCTTCGACGATATCGGCCAACCCGATTTCGACCCCACGAACGACCGCTTCATGCTTTGCGGCTCGCCGCAGATGCTGGCCGACCTCAAGACGATCTTCGCGGAGCGTGGCCTCGTGGAAGGCAACCACGGCGAGCCCGGCGATTACGTGATCGAGAAGGCCTTCGCCGAAAAGTGAAGCTGCAGGTGCGCCGGAGTGCCGGCCATTGGTCCGGTTTGCAGATATCGCCCATGCGGCATCTGCAAAGCGGGGCCGATACTTTTGGGCCAGTGTAGCCGCGCTCAGTTTCGATCGCGGTGCTTCGCTATGAATATGCATGTCTCCCGAGCCGGCTCGCCTGCGACGCAGGCGGGAATCGGTCAGTCGCTTCCGCGCAAAGAGGACGCCGTTCTCGTGCGCGGCGCCGGCGGCTACACCGACGACCTGTCGCTGGAAGGGCAGCTTTACGCAGCTTTCGTCCGCAGCCCCTATGCCCATGGCGTCATCCATGGCGTCGATACCGAAGTGGCGAAGGGGATGAAAGGCGTCGTCGCGGTCTATACGGCCGTAGACCTCGAGGGCCAGGGCTACGGCACCCTGAAATGTAACGTCGATCTGCCCAATCGCGACGGGACGCCGATGAAGAAGCCGGTGCGGCAGGCACTGGCGGTGGGCAAAGTCCGCTATGTCGGGGATCCCGTCGCCATGGTTGTGGCACGAAGCGCCATTCAGGCCCGCGATGCGGCCGAGTCCGTCGGGCTCGATATCGAAGTCCTTCCCGCGGTCACTACGGCGGAGGAGGCGCTCGCTCCCGGCGCTCCCCAACTCTTCGACGATGTTCCGGGCAATCTGATCCTCGACTACCATTTCGGCGATGCCGGGAAGGTTGCGGATGCGTTTGCGAAGGCTGCTCACGTCGCCAGGCTCAGGATCGTCAATAATCGCATCATCGTGAATCCGATCGAGCCACGCGCCGCGATCGGCTCCTATGACCGCAAGAGCGGCCGCTATACGCTTCATGCCCCGAGCCAGGGCGCCTTCGGCATGCGCAACAGCCTTGCGGCGGCGATGGGGGTGCCTCACGACAGGATGCGACTTCTCACCGGTCATGTCGGCGGCTCCTTCGGCATGAAATCGGCGGTTTTTCCGGAATATGTCGTGCTGCTGCACGCGGCCCGCCTGCTGAAGAAGCCGGTGAAATGGACCGATCAGCGCTCGGACAGCTTCGTTTCCGATCATCACGGCCGCGACATGGTGTTCGAGGCAGAGCTCGCGCTCGATGCGCGCGGCCGCTTCCTGGCGACGCGCTTCACCGGCTTCGGCAATATGGGCGGCTATCTCTCGCCGGTCGGGCCGATGATGGCGACGATCAATATCGGCAAGAACAGCATCGGCATGTACCGTACGCCGCTGGTCGAGGTGCGGACGCGCTGCGCCGTCACCAACACCGCGCCGATCGCGGCCTATCGGGGCGCGGGGCGGCCCGAGGGCAACTATTTCATGGAGCGGCTGATCGATACGGCCGCTCGCGAGATGGGGATAGACCGGGCCGTCCTGCGGCAGCGCAACCTCATTCCAGCCAAGTCACTACCCTGGACGACGCCGATCGGGACGCTCTATGACAGCGGCGATTTCCCGGCGCTGTTCGCCCGCGCGCTGGAGGCCGCCGACTGGAAGGGCTACCGGGCTCGCGAGCGTGCCAGCCGCAAGGCCGGCAAGCTGCGCGGTCGCGGCATCGGCTGTTATCTCGAAGTCACCGCTCCGCCGAGCAACGAGATGGGCGGCATCCATTTCGAGGCGGATGGCGGCGTCACCATCGTCACCGGCACGCTCGATTACGGCCAGGGGCACTGGACGCCCTTCGCCCAGGTTCTGACCAGTCAGCTCGGCGTGCCCTTCGAGAAGATCCGCCTGGTGCAGGGCGACAGCGACCGGCTGATCGCCGGCGGCGGTACCGGCGGCTCGAAATCGATCATGGCGAGCGGTTCGGCGATCATCGAGGCGAGCGAAAAGGTCGTCGAGAAGGGCAAGCTGCTTGCGGCTCATTTCCTGGAGGCAGGCGTCGCCGATATCGAATTTGCCGCCGGCCGCTTCAGCATCGCCGGAACCGATCGTTCGATTGGCATCATGGAGCTCGCCACGAAGTTGCGGACGGCCTCGGACCTGCCGGAAGATTTGCCGAAGACGCTCGATGTCGACCACGTCTTCAAGGCGGCGCCCTCGGCCTATCCCAATGGCTGCCACATCGCCGAGGTCGAGGTCGATCCGGATACCGGGCAGGTCGAGATCGCGAGCTACGTCATGGTCAATGACTTCGGCACGCTGGTGAATCCGATGATTGTC
Organism: Allobosea sp.; assembly: GCA_033792295.1. Classification (GTDB taxonomy): domain Bacteria; phylum Pseudomonadota; class Alphaproteobacteria; order Rhizobiales; family Beijerinckiaceae; genus Allobosea. The sequence goes on along the minus strand of JARYGW010000005.1, from coordinate 24,297 downwards.
GAGGGGCAGCTGCATGGCGGCGTGGTGCAGGGCATCGGCCAGGCGATCTACGAACTGACCTCCTATGACGAGGACGGCCAACTCAGGACCGGCTCCTACATGGACTACGCCATGCCCCGCGCGGCGGATGTGCCGTTTTTCTCCTTCATCAGCCAGGGCGTCCCGACCAGCACCAACCGGGTCGGCGCGAAGGGCTGTGGCGAGGCCGGCTGCGCCGGCTCGCTGCCCTCGGTGATGAACGCGATCGTCGATGCGTTGTCTCCGCACGGTGTGCAGCATCTCGACATGCCGGCGACGCCGCTGACGATCTGGCGGGCCATTCACGGGAGCGGTGCGGACGCCTGAAGGACCCGCTCAGCTCATGCGGGTCAGCAAGGCGACGATCTGCTTCGCTTCGGCTGGAGAGAGCGATTCCAGCGCCGCGATGGTGATGGCCTTCGCCTTCGCGAAGAGCTCCGGCATCGCGGCGTGGCCGGTTTCGGTGAGTCGGATCAGCAGGCGGCGCTGGTCGTTCGGGTCCGGCAGGCGCTCGACCAGTCCGCGCTCGGCGAGGCGGCCGATCACGCCCTTGATCGTCGCCGGATCCATGGCCGTGAGCCGGCCGAGATGGTTCTGCGAGATCTCTGCCCCGCCCGCGAGCTTGCACAATGCCGCGAACTGCGTCGGCGTCGGTCCTCCGGGGCCCATCATCTCCTGAAAGAGCGGGAGATAGCGCTGCTGAGCCCGCCGGAGCAGGAAGCCATACTGCTCCTCCAGAACATAGCCGAAGGGAACCTCAGCGCTGTCCGGCTGCGGTTGCTCGGGCGGCGTGGCCGGCTTCCTCCGGGATTTGGCGGCGCGCTTCTCTGCGCTCATGGATGTCCTCAGGCCTTGCACGCCCCAGGGGGGCGTCTCGCAGCGTGTCCTTTCTGATATCCGGATCGACGGCGGGCGCAACGCCTCGATGCGGCTTGAGGACATGATCCGACGAAAGTTTGCCATGCGGCCGGCGCACGGACCGTCCCGCGGGAAGCGGTCTGGACCTGGGGCCTGACTCGCGCTCAAGTGCGGAGCATGAACGCTCCCGCTTCCATCCGTCGCGTCGCTGATTTCACCTGCGAGAAGAGACCTGCTACCGGCTCGCGCGGCATGGTCGTCACCAACCATCCGCTCGCCTCGGCTGCGGGCAGCCAGATGCTGTTGGCCGGAGGCAATGCCATCGACGCCGCGGTTGCAGCGCTGTTCGCTCTCACGGTGGCCGAGCCGATGATGGTCGGTGTCCTTGGCGGGGGGCTGAGCCATATCCGGCTCGCCGATGGCAGCCATCGCGTCATCGACAATCTCTCGACCGCGCCCGGCCGCGCCGTGCCGCACATGTATGACTGCCTTTCCGACGAGATCGGCAAGCAGCGCGATACGCGGGACCGCGAGAACGTCGTCGGTGCGAAGGCCGTCGCAGTGCCGGGCGCGCTCAAGGGTTGGTGCGAGGCGCTGGAGCGCTTCGGGAGCCTGCCGCTGGCGGATGTGTTGCAGCCGGCGATTGCGCTCGCATCGCGCGGCTTCACGGTCACGCCTTATCTCTCGAACTGCATTACCGACAATGCCGGCGATCTTGCGCGCGATCCCGGCCTCGCTGCGATGCTCCTGCCTGGCGGAACGCCGCTTCAGCCCGGTGCGAAGCTGGTCCAGGGCGACTATGCGGAAAGCCTGCGGCTCATCGCCAAGGAGGGGGCGGGAGCGCTCTATGGCGGTGCACTCGGAGAGGCGCTGACCGGCTATATGGCCGCGCAGGGCGGCCTGATCGGATCAGAGGATCTCACGAGTTATCGAACCGAGACGCGCGAGCCGATCCGGGGGAGCTATCGTGGCTATGAGATCGTCGGGCCGCCGCCCCCGTCTTCGTCTGGCGTGCATATCGCGCAGATGCTCAACATTCTCGAAGATTACGATATCGGCGCGCTCGGCTTCGGCTCGGCAGATGCAGTGCATCTGCTTGCGGAGGCGCTGAAGATCGCCTTCGCCGACCGCGCCGTGGCGACGGCCGATCCGGCCTTCGTCAAGGTTCCGGTCGAGAGGCTGATCGACAAGGGCTATGCGGACGAACGGCGCGCCCTGATCGAGATGAAACGTGCGAAAAGCTGGACGGCAGGGCTTTCGGGCGGGGAATCCGCCGATACCACCCATGTCACGGTCGCGGATGCGCAGGGCAACGTCGTCAGCGCGACGCAGACGATCAACGGGCTGTTCGGCGCCTGCGTGCAGATTCCCGGCACGGGCATGATCGCCAACAACTACATGTTCAATTTCGATCCGCATCCCGGCCGGGCGCTGTCGATCGCGCCGGGCAAGCGCGTCTTCACCTCGATGGCGCCGATGATGGTGCTGAAGGAGAGGCGGATCGCCTATGCGCTCGGCTTGCCGGGGGCGCTGCGCATCTTTCCTTCGGCCTTGCAGGCGATCGTCAATTTGATCGACCATCGCATGAGCCTGCAGGAGGCCGTCGAGGCACCGCGCGTCTGGACCGAAGGCGGTGTGCTCGAGCTGGAGGAAGCCATCCCTGAGGCGGTGGCGCAGGAACTGGCCGCGCGTGGGCACAGGATCGTGCGCTCTCCGCGGATTGCCGGCGGCATGAACGCCATCGCCTTCAATCCGGACGGCACGCTGACCGGCGCCGCTTGCTGGCGTGCGGACGGTACGCCGGTCGCGATCTCCGGTGGGCTGGCCCGGCTCGGGGCGCGCTTCAGTATCTAGAGCATTTTCGAGCGAAGTGAGTGCCGGTTCGCGTAAAGAAAATGCGATAAAATAAAGGCCAAGAGCATTTCCGCGATTCAGAGAAGTGCGGAAATGTTCTAAATATCAGCGTTGCAGGCGGCGGCCGCCCGGCCGCCGACGGACTAAATCGAAAAGGGACGTCTCAGAAGCCGAAGAACTTCTGCCGTGGCGCATCCTCGTAGAGCTTCTCGGCCTCGAGGACCTTATTGCGCAATTCGTCTTCCTTGAAATGGGCCGCTTCCCAATTGTCGATATCGTTTACGGAATGGTTCACGGAAGCGAGCGCCCCCTCCTCCCGGATCGCGACGATCCATTCCTCGATCGTGGCCTCGTAGACGTTCTGCAGCTGGTCCAATCCTGCCGTATCGGCTTCCGTGTTAGCGGCGCTCATGCTTCGCTTCTCCTCTGCGGCCGGGGCTTCCCGATATGTGGAGCATGCAAACGAAGGGCTCATGGCACGGACGCGTTCCCGATCCGGGTCGAGCCGGTGTCCATCGAGCGATGCAGTATTGCCGAGAGAGCCGAAGGCTCCGGCGGAACTCGACGGCCGGCTCAGTGCAGCCCGCCGACACCGACATAGCGTTCGAGCACGTCGCCATTGGCGCGCAAAGCGGCCGAAGTCCCCGACCAGACGATCCGCCCGCGCTCGAGGATGATGACGTCCTCGGCGAAGTCGAGTGCGCTTTCGAGCCGCTGCTCGACGAAGAGAACCGTCATTGCGCCGCTGGCTGCGAGCTGAGTGAAGGCTTCCATCAGCATGTCGCAGATCACCGGGGCGAGGCCTTCCAGGGGCTCGTCGAGCAGCAGGATCGAAGGCTGGCCGAGAATGGTGCGGGCGGTCGCCAGCATCTGCTGTTCGCCGCCCGAAAGCTGCGAGCCGAGATTGCGGCGGCGTTCCTTCAGGCGCGGGAACAGTGCATAGGCCTCTTCGATCGTCGAACGGGGCCGGCCCTTCAGCCCGATGAAGAGATTCTCCTCGACAGTGAGGCTCTTGAAGATCTCGCGGGTCTGCGGGACGAGGCCGATGCCGCTGAGCGCTCGCCCGGTGGTGCGCTGGCCTGTCACGTCCTGCCCGCCGATGCTGATGCTGCCGGCATAGCGGCGGGTCAATCCCATCAGCGTCGCCATCAGCGTGGTCTTGCCCATGCCGTTGCGGCCGAGGATGGAGAGGCGCCCGCCCGCCGGCACGGAGAAGGAGACTTCCTCCAGCACGTGGGTCTGGCCATAGCCGGCGCTCAGGCCGTGGACGTCGAGTCTAGCTGACGGCATGGGCGTAGCTCCCGAGATAGGCTTCGCGCACCTTGTCGTCCTTCGCGACATCGGCCGGCAGTCCCTGGAAGATCAGCTCGCCGGCCGCCAGGACAACGACGCGCCTGGCGAAGCGGAAGACCAGGTCCATGTCGTGCTCGATCATCAAGACGGCGAGCGAGGCCGGCAGGCGCTCCAGCGCCCGCTCGATCAGCGGTGTATCGGAGGAGGGCACGCCGGCGGCCGGCTCGTCGAGCAGGAGGACCTTCGGGCGCTGCGCCATGGCGATGGCGATTTCGAGCAGGCGCTGCTGGCCATAGGCGATCTCGACGACCTTGCGGCGGGCGATATCGGTGAGTCCGAGCGTGGCGAGGATGTCGGCGGCCTCGTCGGCTGCCGCACCGTTGCCGTGGAAGCGGGCGAGGATGCGTGTGGCACGACCCTGCCGCTGCAGAACAGCCATGACGACATGTTCTTCCGGCGTCATGTCCGGGAAGAGCCGCGTTACCTGAAAGGTGCGGACGAGCCCCCGGCGCACGCGCGCCACGGCCCCGAGCTTCGTGATGTCCTCGCCGGCCAGATGCACCGTGCCGGCGCTCGGCGGGATGCGCCCGGTGACGAGATTGACGAAGGTGGTCTTGCCGGCGCCGTTGGGGCCGATCAGCGCGAGGCGCTCGCCCTCGGCCATGGCGATGGAGACGTCGTGGTTGACCTTGAGCCCGCCGAAGGACTTCGACAGATGGGCGACTTCGAAGACCGTGCTGGCCATCTGGCTCATGGCCCGCTCCTCCGTGCGCCGCGCGTCAGGATGCGTGCTGCCTCGTCGAGCGAGCCGGAGAGCCCGCGCGGGGCGAAGAGCACGATGGCGATGAGGAGCGCGCCGACCAGCGTCATCCAGTGGAAGGGGTTGATCGCGGCGACGACGTGCTCGACCGCCATGAAGACGACCGTGCCGACCAGCGCACCATAGAGATTGCCGAGACCGCCGAGCACGAGCATGACCAGGGCGTTCGCAGACAGTTCGAAGCTCACGCTGTCGAGCCCTACGACCTGGGTCGAGATGGCGCCGAGCGCCCCGCCCATGCCGGCGACCGCGCCGGAAATGACGAACATCCGCAGCAGCACCGGGAAAGCCGAGATACCGAGCGCGCTCACTCGCAGCGGATCTTCCTTGAGGCCGCGGCAAACCATGCCGAAGGGCGAGCGGACGAGGAGTTTCAGCGCGATGAAGACGGTCACGAGCAGGGCCAGCCCGAAGAGATAGGCGGCACGGCCCCAGAGATCGAACTCGAACAGGCCGAAGAGCGGTGCGGGGACCATGCCGGAGAGACCGTCGCTGCCGCCCGTGATGGAGTAAGCCTTGTTGGCGGCCTCGTGCAGAAGCTGGACGATGGCAATGGACAGGACGAGCTGCGGCAGGCCGTGAGCGCGGAGCATGATCGCACCTGTCAGGATACCCGTTACGGCGCCGGCTGCGGCCCCGATCAGGATCAGCAGGAAGGGTTCGCTCACGCCGTTGATGCAGGCGATGCCGGCGGCGTAGGCGCCGGCACCATAGAGTGCGGCCTGACCGAGCGAGGCAATCCCGCAATAGCCGGTGATGAGGTCGAGCGAGAGCACGAGCAGCGCGATCGAGATCACGCGGGTGAGGAAGGAGAGATTGTCGGGCAAGAGCCAGTAGCCTGCGAGCCCGAGAAAGATGATCAGGACGATGCCGGCGAGATCGCGGCCGAGACCGTGCCCGGGCCGGGTGGCCGCGTTCAGGCCGGAAACCTGCGCCATCACTGCGTCCGCCCCATCAGGCCGCGGGGAAAGATGCAGACCACGAGGATCACCGCGAGATAGAAGAAGAAGTTGCCGAAATCCGGCATGAGATAGCGGCCTGTCACGTCGATCGCGCCGAGCAACAGACAGGCTGCCAGCGCGCCGAGGATCGAGCCCGCCCCGCCGACGGAGACGACGACGAGGAAGGTCACCATGTAGCGCAGGGCGTAATAGGGCTCGATCGGCAGGAATTCGGCGCCGACCGCGCCGCCGAAGGCGGCGAGTCCGATGGCAAGCGCGAAACTGGCGGCATAGATCAGCTCGGTACGCACGCCGAGGGCGCGCGACATCGGTGCGTTTTCGACGGCGGCCCGGAGATGGATGCCGAAGCCGGTGCGTTCGATCAGGAACCAGAGCCCCGCCGCGACGGCCAGCCCGCTCGCGATCACGAAGAGCCGGTGTCCGGCGATACTGCGGAAGCCGAGATCGATCGGTTGCGCCAGCTCGGCCGGCAGCGGAATCGTCTTCAGCGTCGGGCCGAAGAAATAGTTGGTGATGCCGATGACGCAGAAGGTGATGCCGATGGTCATGAGCACTTGCGAGAGCTCGCTGCGGTCATAGATGCGGCGGAACAGCAGGCGCTCCAGCGGGATCGCGATCAGCACCGTGCCTATGACGGCGAGCACGATGCCGAAGGTGTAGCCGAAGCCGAGATCGCGCGCAGCATAGGAGGCGATGTAGCCGCCGATCATGGCGAAGGCGCCATGCGCGAGGTTGACCAGCCGCATCAGCCCCATCGTCAGCGACAGGCCGATGCAGATGATGAACAGCGCCATGCCGTAAGCGAGCGCGTCCAGTGCGATGCTCTGCGCGGTCTGCATCGATGCCGGCCTCGTCGAACGGAGAGAAGGAGGCGAGGGCACGGATGCGTCCTCGCGGGGTTATGGAGGTCGGACGATCGGCGGCTTACTTCGCCAGGCCGGGGTCCTTCTGCTCGGGGAAGCTCTGGATCTCCTTGTTGATCCAGTTGCCCCTGGCGTCCTTGGCGACCTCGCGCAGATAGATCGTCTGGGTGATGTGGCGCGTCTCGGGGTCGATCTTCACCGGGCCCCGCGGGCTTTCCCAGGCGAGGCCCTTCACCGCCTCGACGGCCTTCTCGGCATCCTGCTTGCCGCCGGTCGCTGCGATCATCTTGGCGATGACATGCATGCCATCATAGGCGCCGACCGCCGGGAAGGTGAGCTGGCCGGGGCCGCCGATCGCCTTCTCGCCGGCCTCGACGAACTTCCGGTTGACGTCGGAATCGTGCGAGATCGCATAATGGAAGCCCGTGATCATGCCGGCGGCAGCTTCGCCTAGCGCGGGCAGGTCGGATTCCTGCGTCAGGTCGCCGGTGGCGAAGAGCTTGACGCCGGACTGCTTCAGCCCGGTGTCGTTGAACGATTTGACGAAGCCGAGCGTCGGCGGCCCCGACGGCAGGAAGGCGAAGACGCCCTGCGCGCCGGCATCGCGGATGCGCTGCATGATCGGGCTGAACTCGGTGGTGTTGAGCGGCATGCGAATGGTCTCGGCGACCTGCCCGCCGGCGGCTTCCACGGCCTTCTTGAAGGCGACCTCGGCGTCGACACCGGGGCCGTAATCGGTGACGGCCGTGACGAATTTCTTGACGCCGCGCTCGACAGCGGCCTCGCCCAGTGGCGTCGTGGTCTGCGCCGTGGTGAAGGAGGTGCGAACGACCAGCGGCGAGGACGTCATGATCGCCGAAGTCGCGGCGTTGAAGATCACCAGCGGGACATTGCCCTGCTTCAGCAGCGGCGTGATCGCCATCGCATCCGGGGTGAAATAGACGCCGCCGAGATACTGCACCTTGTCCCGCACGATCAGTTCCTGCGCCAGCGCGCGGGCCTGCTGGGGATTGGCCGTTGGCAGGTCACGATAGACGACCTCTATATCGTGGCCGGCGACCGATTTGCCGTTCTGCGCCAGCCAGGCCTCGACGCCGGCCTGGAAATTCTTGCCCTGCAGGGCGAAGGGACCGGAGAAGGGCCCGACGATGCCGACCTTGACCGTATCGGCAGAAGCCGCGCTGCCGAGGCCGAGGCCTCCTGCCAGCGTCAGCACGCCAAGCTGCAGCAACCTGCCGAAAATGCGCCTGTTCACCATGTCCCGTCCTCCCGATTGCGTTTCCCGAGGTTTGCTCTTGTCGCGCCTTCCGCCCCCGCCCGTAACCGTTCGGAGGTTTCATGACGGCCTTTAATGGCCCAATGCCCGCTTCGCCCTAGTAAGGCAAGCCGACATAATTCTCCGCCATCGCGGCGGAAGCAGCAGGCGAACTCACCAGATAATCGAGCTCGGCGTGCTGCATTCGCTCCTCGAAGGCGCTGCGCTCCGGGAAACGGTGCAATAATCCGGTCATCCACCAGGAGAAGCGCTCGGCCTTCCAGATCCGATCGAGCGCCCGAGCCGAGTAATTGTCGAGACCGGCGTTGGAACCGTCGCGATAATGCTCACGCAGGGCATCGAAGAGATAGCGCACATCGCTCGCCGCGAGATTGAGGCCCTTGGCCCCGGTCGGCGGCACGATATGGGCCGCATCGCCGGCGAGGAAGAGACGGCCGAACCGCATCGGCTCGGCGACGAAGCTGCGCAGCGGCGCGATGCTCTTCTCCAGCGAAGGGCCGGTCTGCAGCGTGTCCGCCACCTCGGCAGGAAGCCGGCGGCGCAGCTCGTCGTAGAAGGCTTCGTCCGACCAGTTTTCGACGCGCTCCTCCAGCGGCACCTGCACATAATAGCGGCTGCGCTCGGCCGAGCGCATCGAGCAGAGCGCAAAGCCGCGCTCGTGCCGGGCATAGACCAGTTCATGGGCGGCTGGCGGACGGTCGACGAGCAGGCCGAGCCAGCCGAAGGGATAGACGCGCTCGAAGCTCCGAAGCGCGCTTTCGGGAATCGAGCGTCGCGAGACGCCGTGATAGCCGTCGCAGCCGGCAACGAAGTCGCAACGCATCTCCTGAACGATGCCGTTCGCCCGGAACGTCACCTTTGGCGACGCCGTGTCGATATCGTGCAGCGTAACCTCGTCGGCTTCGTAGACCGTGAGGCGTCCAAGTGCCCGGCGTGCTTCGACGAGATCCTGCGTGACCTCAGTCTGGCCGTAGATGGTGACGGTCTTGCCCCCGCTCAGATGCTTCAGGTCGATGTGGTGGAGCACCCCGTCGAAAGCGAGGTTGACGCCATCATGCACCAAACCTTCGCGAGCGAGCCGGTCCGATACGCCGGCTTCATGCAAGAGATCGACCATGCCCTGCTCGAGCACGCCGGCGCGGATGCGGGACAGAACATAGTCGCAGCTGCGGCGCTCGATGATGACATTATCGATCCCGGCACGCGACAGGAGCTGACCGAGAAGAAGGCCGGCCGGGCCGGCGCCGATAATGGCGACCTGCGTACGCATTTTCGTTTCCTTCCTGGGCGACGACGGTCTTGAGCCGACGTTTCGTTTCGTAAGCTATGCGCCGCGACCACGCTTGACGGAATGGAGGATTCGCGCAGTCTCTTGGACAAATCGATCATGAGGCTGCATGCCAACCACCGTTCCTGCCTATTGGCTCTATGCCGAGCGTCTGACGGATCGCTTTCCCGATGCGCTGCATATCGAGCCGATTGTGGCGCGCAGCGCACTGCACGGCTGGACCATCCAGCCGCATTTCCACGACCAGCTCTTCCAGTTCTTTCTGGTCATCGAGGGAGGCGGTCAGACCCGGATCGATGGGCGCGACCGTGTGCTCAAGCCGGGGTCGGCATTGCTGCTGCCGCCGGCGACGATTCACGAATTCCATTTCATCGTGGATACGGAGGGCTTCGTCGCGAGCGTTGCCGAGACCTCTCTGAAGCGCCTGTTCGATGCCGAGCCGGAGGCGCGCTCGCTGCTGGCGGCTCCGGCGCTGTTGCAGACCGCGCCGGATGAGGCGGAAACGCAGGCGCTCGAAGCCCTGATGCGGCTCGCCATGAGAGAGTTCGGGGCCAACCGACCAAATCGCGAATTCGCGCTCGCCGCTTATGCGGACCTGATCGCCGCCTGGTTTTCACGCGGGGTGCGTGACTCCGGAGCTGGCGGTGAACCGGCGAAGGATTTGCGTGCGAGCCTGGTACGGCGCTTCATCGAACGGGTGGAAATCCGCTTTCAGAGCCACGAAGCCCTGACGCACCATGCGCGTGCGCTCGGCGTTTCGGTGCCGCATCTGTCGCGTAGCTGCCGGGAGGTGCTGGGCCATTCGGCAGCACGGGTCATCCAGGACCGTCTGATGATCGAGGCACGGCGCGATCTCGTCTATACATCGCTGACGATCGCGCAGATCTCGTTCCGGCTTGGCTTTTCCGATCCGGCCTATTTCTCGCGCTTCTTCGCGAAGCGAGCCGGAATCTCGCCGTCCGACTATCGGGCCAAGGCGTAGCGCTCGAGGCTCACCCGCGCGGCGCGGGCAACAAGGTTTCGACCAGCGCCTCGCTCTCGCCGATGTCGCTGCCGAGCGCGGCGGCTGCGAGATTGCGGGCAATGGCGGCTTCGTCGATGTCCAGTCCTTCCGCGACCGTCGCCATGGCTTCCGCAGCACCAGCCGCCAGCAGGAGGAGCTCAGCCAGGGCAGGGCCCTCGGCTTGCCAGCCGCCGAGGCCGCGTTCCTCTTCGGCCGGCAACCCTGCGAGAACACCGGCGACGAGGCCGGGCGCGCGCAGGGCGGCGGAGAGCGCGATCTGGCAGCCGGTCGGATTGCGCTTATGCGCCATGGCCGAGGAGCCGCCGCGGCCGGGAACGGCTGGTTCGCGCGCTTCGCCGACACTATTTTGCGCGAGCAGCGAGACGTCGCGAGCCATCTTGCCGAGGGTCCCGATCACGATGGCGAGCGCCGATGCGATGCCGGCCATGCCGCCGCGGCGCGCCTGCCAGGGTGCGGCATCGGGTAAGCCGAGCGCGGCGGCCAGCCGCGCAGCGACGCCTGCGCCCTTGTCGGCGAGGCCGGCGCGTGTTCCGGCGGCGCCGCCGAACTGGAGGATGGCGCCCGCTTCGACTTCGCGGCCGAGCCGCTCCGTTGCGGCGGCGATGCCAGCCTGCCAATGGGCGATGCGCAGGCCGAAGCCGATCGGCAGCGCGTCCTGCAGCAGAGTCCGGCCGATCGCGGGGGTGGCGCCATGACGTCGTGCCAGGATCGCAAGAGCTGTTGCGATCCGCGCCAGATCGGCGGCCAGTAGCGTATGGCCCTCCCGAATCTGGCGAACGAGGACGACATCGGCGACGTCCTGGCTGGTCGCGCCCTTGTGCAGGGCCTTCGCTGCGGTTTCGGGCAGGGCCTTTCTCAGACGCGCGACGAGCGGAATGGCGAGCGTGCCGGCCAGCGCCGCCTCGGCGGCGAGTGCGGCCGGGTCGATGTCGATACTGTCGCACAGGCTCGCGATGGCGTCGGCGTCCGCCGCGCCGATCAATCCTTCGGCGGCTTCGGCACGGGCCAGTTTCTCTTCGAAGGCGAGCGCGTGCCGCAATGTCGCGTTGTCGTCGAAGACAGCGAGCATGGCGTCCGTGGTCGCGGGGCGGGTGCGCAGCAGGTGGCTCATCTGGTTCTCTTCCGCTTACGGTGTGACCACGGCATCCGAGGTACTGCGCAGGGTTCGGCCGAGCTCTTCAGTGTGATCAGCCATGCCCCGTCGCGTTTCCGGATCGATCACGGCGAGCGGGGCTGAAACGGCGAGGCCCGCCGCGGTGCCGACGGCCGTCGCCGCGCCGGCCGTAACCTGGATCAGTCGGTCACCCAGGCCAATTCGGGAGTCGGTGATCGGCTGGCCTTCGATCAGCCGCGAGCCGATCAATTGAACGACCTCGGGGCTTTCCGCGAATTTGCCGTGGTTGAGCCGGTCGCCTGTCTGCAGCTTGGTCAGGTTCAGCACCGTGATGCCGGATTTCACGAGTTCGGTGCGATAGGGCTCCGCATCCGGGTCGATGGCGCCGAGCCGGGCCGTGCTGCCCCAGACGCGGCGGGAGACCGCGAGAGCCCGATCATCCTGCGAAACGAAGACGGTGAAGCGCGGGCGCCGGCCCGTCATCTCCATGACCTGCTTGCGAAAGACGTCGATATCGACATCGGGGGCGGCCAGCATCGCATTGGCGATCTTCGCCGGAATCTGGCCGTTGCGGATCGCCATTTGGCGCAGGGCTTCGAGGGTCACCCAATTGCCCATCGAATGGGCCAGGATCGAGACCTCGCCGACGGCGGGGTCTCGCGCCAGCGTCTGCAGCAGGTTTTCCAGGGCATCGCGGGAGTAGTTGCCGCTCTCCCGGTCGTAGCCATAGGCGAAGATCGAGCCGCGCGAGGGCCAGGTGAACAGCACCGGCACGACATCGGCGTGGGAATCGTGGACGATCTGGGCGAAGCGATAGACTGCATCTTCGAAGCGGTTGTTGAAGCCGTGGATAAAGACGAGGACCCGGCGCTTCGGCACCTTCTGCACGGCATTGTGAAAGAGCGCCACCGCCCGGCCACGGTCGAGCTTCTCGACCTTCGTGGTGACGAAATCGGTCTCGGGATTGCCCGGCAGGCGGCTTGGCCACTGCACTTCGCCGGCCTTTCGGCGCGCATCCGGCGGCATCGAGACGACGATCTCGGCGAAGGACATCTGACCGCGCTCGCCGGAGAACAGGACGCCCGGATTCGCGTCGGGCGCCCGCGTGGTGACGACCAGCATCGAGACCTTGCTGGTGTCCGGCGGGATCGCGGCAACGGGTTCGAGCGTGCCTTTCACGTCGCCCGCGCAGCCGGCGAGCAGGAGCGTGGTCCCAACGGCGAGAGCCGCAACGGAAAGGCGTCGTGTCATCACCGTTCTCTCGCCATGAGCCGTCCTGCCGCAACCGCGCGGGGCAGGCTACCGCGCCTTCTTCGCAGGGCGCGCCCGCGCACTCAAGTGCCGATGTCAGCGAGGCCTGGAAGCCTTGAGGAGAGGGCCGCCAATCTGCGAAATCTCCATATCGCCCTCGGCCTTCCGGCTTCGACCGCCTGCATGCCGGAATTGACCGTGTCGCTGTCGTTCTCGTTCGGTTATGTCCGATGAGTCGCCTGAGGGTATGGGTGCATGACGTGGGGAGCCGCGCCGGAGATTTTTGATGCGCTTCGTTGAAACCTTCGCACTCGTCCCGTTCCTCGACACATGCGTCAGCCTGCTGTCGGCGTTCGTGCTTGGGGCGCTCATCGGCGCAGAGCGGCAATACCGGCAGCGCACCGCCGGCCTGCGGACGACCGTGCTGGTGGCCGTCGGTGCCGCCGCCTTCGTCGATCTCGCCATGCGGCTTGCCGGAGCAGACGGCGCTATCCGCGTGATCGCCTACGTCGTCTCCGGCATCGGCTTTCTCGGAGCCGGCGTGATCATGAAGGAGGGCATGAATGTTCGCGGGCTCAATACGGCCGCGACGCTCTGGTGCTCGGCTGCGGTCGGAGCCTGTGCGGGTGCCGACATGGTTGCGGAGGCGGCGCTGGTGACCGTGTTCGTGATTGCCGGCAATACCTTGCTGCGTCCACTGGTCAACGCGATCAACCGCATCCCGCTCAACGAGCGCGAACTGGAGGCGACTTACGAGGTGGTGGTCACCACCCGTCCGACCGCGCTTGCGGAGATGCGCGATACGCTGATCGAATATCTGGAGGCGGCGCAATATCCGGTCAGCGACGTCACCACGATCGAGCGCAGCGAGGAGGCGGTCGATATCGTCGCCAGATTGATCAGTACGGCGGTCGACCGCAAGGAACTCGACTACGTCATCGAAAAGCTCGAACGGCTTCCGGCCATCTCTCACGCGACCTGGGAGAGCAGCACCACGGATTGATTTCGGATGGCCTCGATCGCGATTTCCACCTCTGCGGGGCCGCTATCGACGGTTATTGCCGTAATCCAACTTCGCTGGCTGTGCGCTAGAACGGGGTCTTGGCCGGGCGCACGGCTTTCGCCCGGGCCAGCATCCGTACGGTCGCCATCACGGCGATGCCGGAGATCGCCGTCGCGAGCGCGAACAGGAAGCCGTAGCCCAGCATGTCGGCGAGCTTTCCGGCCAGCATCGAGCCCACGAGATAGACCAGCAATTGCGCGCAGGCGAGGATGGTGAAATCCGTGCCGGGCTGCTCTGAGGTCGTCACCGCCATGAACAGCGAGTAGAGCGCGACGATCTCCATGTAGCGGATCAGCGTCTGGAAGCCGGCCGCACCGAAGAGCGGCCAGGCGCCGACGACGGCGCCAAGCGCATGCGCCGTGAACAGTGCGAAGCACAGCGTCCGCAAGCCGCCGAGCAGAGCGAGCGTCATGGACAACCCGTGCCGCTTCACCATCCAGGCGGCGATGGCGGAGCCGGCGAGCCCCGCCGTGGTCGCCGACAAGCCGGAGAGGTAGCCGATCTGGTCGAGCGGGATGCCGGCATCGACGAGATAGGCGCCTTCCATCGCTTTCACGAGCCCCTCGCTGGCGCGGTAGGTCAAGGCGATCCAAAGGATCTGCCGAGCTTCGGGGCGCTTCAGGAAGGCACGGATCGAGGGCCGTGGCGCAGGCGCCGTGCCGGGAAGGGGATCGTCCTCCCGCATCATCGCAGCGGCGATCAGCGGCAAGAGCGAGATCGACGCGATGCTTACCAGCATCCCTGTCCAGCCGACATGGTGGTAGAGCACGAGGCCCAACGTGCCGCCGATGACGACGCCGAAAGCGACGGCGCCACCCTGAATGGCATTGCCGATGGCGCGATCGGATTCCGGCAGGTATTTCGCCGCATAACCATCCGTCGCGATGTCCTGCGTCGAGATCAGCAGCGAAGCGACGAAGCCGATCGCGATGATCGCATTGATCTGCGTCGGACCAACCGCGATCAGAGCGAGGATCGCGAGAATTGTCAGGCCCTGGGTGATGAAGACCCAGCCCGCCCGGTGCGCCCGGGCGAAGGGGCGGATGCGGTCGACCCAGGGCGCCCAGAGGAATTTGATGACGAGCGGCAGCAGCAGGATGCTCATTGCGCCGATGGCGGTGCGCGAGATACCGAGCTCGCGCAGGATCGGCGGCAGCGCCGCGACGAAAAGATAGGATGGGATCGCCTGGGCGAGGTAGAGCCCGCCCAGCACGGCGAACAGCCTGTAGCGCTGCAAGGGCGTCGGCGTGCTGTCGGCACTGGTGTTTTCGGCCGTGCTGCTCACGAGAACGTCCGGCTGTAGTGGCCGAGCAGGAAGGCACGGCCCGCGGCCTCCTCAGGCTCGGCGATGATCGGGAAAGGCCAGAGCCTGCGGAAGACCTCGGCCGTCTTCTCGCTGGCGTCGGGCCGCACGATGGCACAGGCCCGACAGCTGCGTGAGACCCGCTCCCGCGTCGCCTTGAACCAGAGCGCCTGCTCGCGTTCGCCGGCCTGCGAGAGTGCCCGCCCGCCACCGAAGATCGTCAGCAGCGTATAGGGTTCTTCCCGCTGGCCGATGGCATGGAGCGCATCGAGATAGGCGCGCTCGTCCTGCGGTTCATAGGGCGGCATGAAACGCAACGTCACCACTGCGTCAGGGGCGATCTCGAGGCTGACCATGTTGGCGCGACGCCTCAGAAGGTCTTGCGGAAGCCGAGCGTGACAGTGCGGCCCCAGCTATAGTTCGGAAGGTTACGCACCGAGGTTGCCGTCGGGTTCTGATAGGAGCGGTCAAACAGGTTGTTGACTGCGACATAGGCCTCGCCCTCCCAGACCGGGGCGGTCAGCGCGACGTTCATCGTGGCGGCACCCTTCAGCTTGTAGCGCGTGCCGCGCAGGTCGATGGCGACGTCGCGGTCCGAGAAGGCTTCACCCTCGACGCGCAGCTGCATGCCGTTCACGAAGCGGTAGCTGCCATAGAGCATGCCGCGCCAGGGCGAGCCGATGCGGTTGTTCGGCAGGTTGCTGTCGAGCTTGCCGTCGCCATTGGTGTCGTAGCGGCCCTCGCGATAGGAGAGCACCGTTCCCATGGTGAAAGCGTCGGTGACGGTGACGTCGACCGTCGCCTCGACGCCCCAGATTCGCTCCTTCTGCTGCGACATGGTGTTGCTCACCGGGTCGAAGGTGACGCCCTCGTCCGAGGTGCTGATGTAGCCGGTCAGCGAGCCTTTGAAGCGGTCATAGCTGCCGCGGATGCCGAGCTCGTAATTGTTGACGATCTGCGCATCGGGGGCGATCGCCGCGTAGCTGATGCTGCGGCGGCTGGCCGGCAGGCAGTTCGGCGACTGCACCGGGCAGGCATATTGCGTGGAGACGCCGGCGCGGCGGGTGAAGGCGCCGACATCGGGCAGGGCGAAACCCTGCGAGAAGCCGCCGAAGATCTCGCTGGTGTCGCCGAGCTTGAAGGTCGCGCCGATATTCGTGGTCAGTGCGGAGTAATCGAAGCTGCCTCCGACGACGTTGAGGGCGGGCAGCACGAAAGACTGGTAGCCCAGCGCGTTGTTGGCGGCGACCGCGGCATAGGCGGCCGGGCGCGTATAGTTGCCGACGGAGAGCGAGAAATGCTCGTAGCGCAGGCCGCCGCGCAGCACGAGGCGCTCGCCGACCGGAATCTGGAGCTGACCGAAGCCGGCCGCCGTCGTCTGCTTCAGCGGCGTGAAGACATCCTGGCCGTTGGTCAGGGTCTGCCAGGTCCGTTCCTGAATGAGATCGCCGCCCCAGGTCAGCTTGGCGCCCGGCAGGAGGCGGTCGAGCGGGGTGTCGATGGTGACGTTCACGCCGCGCTGCGAATAGAGCGTCGTCTGATTATCGGGGCTCGTCGGCGAGAGCGGGTTGAACGAGTAGTAGACCTGGCTGTTGTACGGATAGGAGAAGGTCGAGAAATTGAAGCGCTTCTTGATGTCGTTGTAGTAGCCGAGGACGCTGAGCCTGCCGAGCGCGAAGTCGGGGTCGCTATAGCGCAGAGAGACGGATTTCGTATCCTCCAGCACGCTCTGACCGACATAGGGCTTGCTCAGGTCGGGACGGGCGAAGGGTGGGGCGTAGTTCGTCAGATATTTCGGAGCCTGGTCGAAACCGATCCAGGAGGCATTGAGTTCGATGCGCTTGCCGCCGGCGAAGTCGTAGCCGAGCTTGGCGAGGAGATTGCCGGCCTTGTAGCGGTCGCCGCCGCCCTGGCCGAGCAGACCGTCGGAAGGCAGCTCGCGCCCGGCCCCGTCAAAGGTGCGGCCGGCGCCCCGGATCTGGCCGGAAAAGAGATAATCGACGCCGTCCGGCACCTTGCCCGAAACCGTCACCGAGGCTTCCGGCGCGAGCGAGCGGCCGATGTTCCGGGTGAAGGCGCGGATGGCCGTGTTCACCGTGATCCGCGGCTTGCCCTCGGCGGCCTTCTTCGTGATGAAGTTCACCGTGCCGCCGGTGGCCCCGGCGCCGTAGAGGCTGGACGCACCGGCGACGACCTCGATGCGGTCCACCGTGTTGAGGTCGATCAGCGAGAGGATGCGCGAGACGTCCCGCAGCGGGGTGTTCATCGGCACGCCGTCGATCATCACCAGCAGGTCGCGGCCACGATAGTTCTCCGAGGCGCTTGAGACCGTCTGCGTCGGCATCGCATAGCCCGGCACGAGCTTGCCGAGGGCTGTCGCGGCGTTCGGGCTGAATTTGAGCTGTTGCTCGATTTCCTTGCTGTCGATCACCTGAACCGATTGCGGGGTCTCCGCCGTGCTGCGCTCGGCGCGGGCGGCGGTGACGGTGATGGTGTCGAGATCGATGACGTTCGGTTGTGCCGCAGCGCGGCGCGACGCGGACTCGGGCGAAACCTGCGCGATCGCTGTGGAGGAAGCGAGGAGAGCGATGAGGCTCGCGGCAAGGCTGATCAGTCTGGTCATGGTTCTACCCAGTCATGTCGGCTGCGGCGCGGCGGACGTCTTGACCGGGTGCCGAGGCCATTCGAGGCAAGTTTTACTTGGAGCGTCGCAGAATTCGATTTTTAGAATTATAGTAAAGTAGCCCGGAATCGTTGCGCGGATCGATGCGTAAAGTCTCGTGATCTGTTTCAATTGGTGCTGTATCGATATTGCGTGGATCTAAGCTTGGACGTCTGCGAACGCGCCATAGGACTGAGGCGAATCCGGTGTTGAAAACGGGAGATGTGACCATGGCGACACGCTCCGATCCGGGAGCGATCGGATCCACGACGCTTATGCCGTTCTGGCTGATCTCGGGCGAGGTCGGGCGTGAGGAGGCGCGCTTGTTGTCGCGGCGCATCCTCGGCCGGGCTGCGGCCCGCGAGGCCGCCGCGCCGGACCTGCCTCTGCCTTTCGCGGCGCGCTGTGTCCTGACCACGCAGCCCGATATCGGCTTGCGTTCCTGCTTCGCGCCGGCGGCGCGCTGGACCTGGCCGGCCGGACAGGGCGGAGAAGCGCCGCGCCATATTCTCGTGCGGCCAGCCGAGGGCCGTGTGGTCATTCGTCAGGACGAGCGGCGGATCGCCTTGAAGGCGCGCGAGGCGGCGGTGCTGGCGCTGGACTGTCCCGCGGAGTTCGCCTTGGGCCAGCCCGGCCGTATCGACGTGATCGAACTCGATCCGGCCCTGCTGCCGTTGTCGGGAGACAAGGCGGCTGGGCTGATGCGCGCGATTCCCCGCTCGAATCCGGGACTTCAGGCGCTCTCGCATTACGGTGCTCTCCTCCTGCGCGGCCTATTGCCGTTGAATTCCCTGGAGCTTCAGGCGCTCGCCAAGGTTCATGTTCATGCGCTGATCGATGCCGCGCTGTCCGACCGGGAGCCGGCCGCTCCGCTCGCGACGACCGATCGGCGGGCCGGGCGCCTCGCCGCGATCAAGGCGGATATCGAAGCGAGGCTCGAGCGCCGCGATCTCGGGGTGGAGATGATCGCGACGCTCCACGGCGTCAGCGCTCGCGCCATCCAGAAGCTGTTCGAGAGCGAGGGTCGAACCTTGTCCGACTATGTACTGGAACGCCGGCTGGAACGTGCCTGGCATCGACTCGTCACGGATGGAGAAGGAATAACCATCAGCGCCGTCGCCTATGAAGTCGGTTTCGGCGATCTGTCCTATTTCAACCGCTGCTTTCGCAGGCGTTTCGGCCGACAGCCCTCGCAGGTGCGGGCTCAGGCCGCGCGCGAGGAGGCCGGAGCCTGATGTCGGCCGCTTGGCAATGCACCGCGGAGGAGATCGGGCGATCGATCATCCCGCCAGGATCTCGGCGGCCAGCCATTCCCGAACGGCCCGAACTTTGGGATGGTCCCGGTTTCCCGGGCGGTAGACGAGGTCATAGCCGCGCTCGGCCTTGAGCTTGAGCGCGGGGAATGGCGCGATCAGGCGCCCTGCGGCCAGGTCTTCAGCCACCAGTACGCTGCGCCCCAGCGCGATGCCCTCTCCGCGCAGGGCGGCCTCGATCGCCAGGCTGCCATGGCTGTAGGCCGGGCCTCGGCTGCCGGGCTTGTCCATCTTGGCCATTGCGAACCAGAGGCCCCAATTCGCCAGCATGCGGTCTTCATGCAGCAAGGTACAGCCGGCGAGGTCCGCCGGGGACGACCATTCGCGCCTGTATTGCGGACTGCAGACGGGGGTGACGGTCTCGTCGAGAAACCGTTCGGCGGCCGCGCCGGGATAGTGTCCGGTGCCATATCGCACGGCCGCGTCGATGCGGCCGTCGCCCAGATCGACATTGATATCGGTCACGTCGAGATGGACGTCGTAGTCCGGGACACGGCTCATCAGCCGGTGCAGCCGCGGCGCGAGCCATTTGCTGGCGAATGACACGCTCGTGCTGATCGTCAGGCGCGCTGCGCCGCTCAGGCTGCGAAGACGCTCGGCCTCTCGCGTCAACTCGGCGAGGCTGCGGGCGACGACCGGAAGAAACTCGCTGCCCGCATCGGTCAGCACGATCCGCCGTGTCAGGCGCCGGAACAGGGCGACACCGAGATGGTCTTCCAGCGTCTTGACGTGGCGGCTGACGGCCCCATGCGTGACATTCAGTTCCTCTGCCGCGAGCGTCATGCTCAGCAGTCGCCCGGCCGCTTCGAAGGCGCGGAGCGTCTGGAGGGGCGGGAGACGATCGAACATGAGCCATCATCTGTGAGTGCTACTCACTCATTATGTGACGACAAATGGTTTGTCGGGAAGCGGGTGCTCGCCTAGTGCTCTCGATGGCTGTTGCACTTCTCAAATCTACAGAACTCCGATGAGCCAAACGGCAATGTCGATCCGTCCGAATCCCACCGTCGGGAGCTTCACGGCGATGTTGTTGCTCGCGCTCCTGTGGGGGCTTTCGATTCCGATCACGAAGCTCGGCCTGCTCACGCTGCCGCCCCTGACGCTGACCGCTCTGCGTTTCGCCATCGCCGTACCGCTGATGTTCGTCTTCGTCGTGGGCAAGCAGCGCCTGCCGCTGCGTGCGCTGCCCCGTATCGCGGCGCTGGGTGTCCTGGGCATCGGCATCGGACAGGTCGCCCAGACCTTCGGCGTGGTCGATACTTCGGCTTCGGCCGCGACCATCATCTCGGCGACGATTCCCCTCTTCGTCGTGCTCTTTGCCGCCATGCGGTTGCGGCAGCCCGTATCCGGCCTTCAGATCCTGGGGCTGGTTGCTGCCTTCATCGGCATCGCGCTGGTGGCGTCGGACCGGGGAGACGCGGCCTCCGCCGTTGCCCAGACGAGCCTGGGCGGTGCCGCGCTGGTGTTGCTCTCGGCGGTGACCATCGCGTTCTATTATGTCTGGAGCGTCGAGCTCACCGACCAGTACGGTACGGCTGCCGTTGCGGCCTGGAGTACCCTCTTCGGATTCGTCGCGCTCCTGCCCTGGGCCGGGTGGGAGATGTGGCATGTGCCGTTCCAGATGACCGCGACCGGCCTCGGAACGGCAGTCTATCTCGGTGTCGTGGTGACGGTGCTCGGCCTGTTCCTGTGGTTGCACCTATTGCGCACCGTGCCGGCCCGGATCGCCGCGGGAATCCAGTATCTCCAACCGGTCGTCGGGGTCGCCGCCGCGTCCGTGATGTTCGGCGACAATCTGGGGATGTTCTTCATCCTCGGCATCGCGCTCGTGCTCGGCGGTCTGGCGCTGACGGTCACGACGCGAGGCTCGTGACCGCGCCGCGACCCGTTCCATCCTGGCCGAGCCGAGAGCTGCCGGTCACGTGTCATGGGCTAGGGTCGAGGCTCAACGGAGCCAGTCGGCCGCGAGTGCTCGGCGAGAAGCTGCCGGTGCCTCCGCCGGTCCCCGGTCAGAGCTGCGTAGATGCTCTGCCAGATGCCCTTCCACGACCAGCGATTGAAGCGGTTGTAGACTGTCGTGGAAGGGCCGTACTCAGCCGGGCAATCGCACCAGCGACAGCCGCAACGAAGCACATGAACGATCCCGCTGAGGATAGCCCGGTCATCGACCCGAGGCGGACTGCCATAATGCGGCAGCAATGGTTCGATCCTGGACCACTGCTCGTCATTCAACCGGAACAATTGGCCCATGGAACTCTCCTCTCCCATGAGCCGATTGAATCACAATCAATCCGTTGAGTTTAGACCCTAGACCTGTGCCGGGCGAGGTCCGATCCGCTCGCCATGGCCGACGCGCTCGGGAGCACCGTGGACCATGGTGTAGGCGTAATCGACGCCCATGCCGTAGGCGCCGGAATGTTCCTTCACCAGCGCGGTGACGGCGTCGTAGGTTTCGCGGCGTGCCCAGTCGCGCTGCCATTCGAGCAGCACCTGCTGCCAGGTTACCGGCACTGCGCCAGCCTGCACCATGCGATCCATCGCGTATTTATGCGCATCCGCGGAGGTGCCGCCGGAAGCGTCGGCCACCATGTAGATCTCGTAATTGCCTTCCAGCATGGCACAGAGCGCGAAAGTGGTGTTGCACACCTCGGTCCACAGGCCGGAGACAACGACCTTCTTGCGGCCATTGGCGGCGAGCGCGTCGCGGACGTTCTGATCGTCCCACGAATTCATCGAGGTCCGCTCGAGGATCTTGTTCTGCGGGAAGACCGCGAGCAGCTCGGGATAGGTGTGCCCGGAGAAGCTCGTGGTCTCGACCGTGGTGATGGTGGTCGGGATGTCGAAGATCTTCGCCGCTTTGGCGAGGCCGACGACATTGTTCTTCAGCACCTGTCGGTCGATCGACTGGACGCCGAATGCCATCTGCGGCTGCTGGTCGATGAAGATGAGCTGGCAATTCTTCGGGGTCAGGACTTCCAGGTACTTCGACATGTTGCCCTCCTTTGGGCGACCGGGTGAATGCTGGGCGAGGCGTAAGCGGGCCAATGATTTTGTGCAGGGGCCATCCGGGAGGTCCGCGTTAGACGGAAGCGCTCATGGCTCCGTTTCCCCGCTATGCTTCACCGGGCTCTGAGGCGGATCGACATGCAGGAAGTGGCGCACGATCGGCCCCCCCTCTCCCGCATGGAAGCGCGCGACCTCCTTCTGCAGATCTGCATCGGCTTTCGAGACGCGACGGTGCTGGCGAAGATGCTCGGCCCAGGACGAGACCATGAACCACTCGACCAGCTTGTCCGGATCGGCGGTATCCTCGGTGATGCCCCAGCCATAGGCGCCATCGCGCCGCCGCTCGATCGACAGGGCATTGATCGCGCGCAGGAAGGCGTCGCGATCGGCCGCCGGTACGCGGTACTCGATCAGGATCAGGACCGGACCGCGGTCGTTTTCGATGGCAGCCGCGGTGAGCGGCTCCGGCCAGTGATTGGATGGAGCCAGATCCGCTTCGCCCGCCGGCAGCTTGATCCGGCGCATCACGAGGCCTGCGACCAGCAGCGCGGCCGCGCCGATCAAGAGCGTGCCGCGGATGCCGGCAGCTTCCGCCACCGCGCCCCAGCCGAGGCTGCCGGCCGTCATCGCGCCGTTGAACACGGTCAGGTAGACCGCCAGCGCCCGGCCGCGCACCCAGTTCGGCAGGATCGCCTGGGCGACGCCGTTCAGTGTCGTCAGTGCCACGATCCAGGCCGCACCGAGCAGCAGCAGGATCACGACGGCGAGCCATTGCGGCGGGGCCAGCGTCAGCAGCGCCATGACGGCGGCGGTCAGCACAGCCGATAGCAACAGCAACGCATCGGCATCGAGCCGGGCGCGCAGGCGCGGCAGGAACACCGCGCCGCCGATCGCGCCCGCTCCGACCGCGCCGAGCAGGATGCCGTAGAAGCCGGCTCCGCCGCCGAGCAGGTTGCGCGCGACCAGCGGCAGCAGCGCCCAGACCGCGCTGACGCAGGCGAAGAAGATCGCCGCCCGCAGCAATACGACATGCAATTCCCGGCTCGCCCTGGCATAGCGCAGCCCGGCCCGGAAGGCGCCGGCGAAGCGCTCGCTCAGCGCGTCGTCGGCGTTCGGCGGACGACGCCACCAGATCAGCGCGCCGACGACGATGACGTAGCTCAGCACGTCCGCGCCATAGGTCACGCTGGCGCCGAGCGCGGCCAGGATCAGCCCGCCCAGCGCCGGGCCGATGGCCCGCGAGATGTTGATGCCCAGCGAGTTGAGCGCCACTGCGCTCTTGAGATCGGCCTTATTCACGAGCTCGGGCACGATGGCTTGCCAGGTCGGTGCCATCAGCGCCGCACCAACGCCACCGAGGAAGGTCAATCCCACCAAAGCAGGCACGCTGAGCTGTCCGGTCCCGGCCAGGAGCATGAGCGAGAGGCTGACGCAGCCGAGCAGGATCTGGATGGCGATCAGGAATTTGCGGCGGTCGAGGATATCGGAGAGCACGCCTGCCGGGATCGCGAGCAGGAAGATCGGCAGCGTCGCCGCCGCTTGCACCAGGGCGACTGCCGCCGGCGCTCCCGAGAGCTCAGTGACCAGCCAGGCGCTGGCAACGTCGCGCATGAAGGAGCCGATATTGCCGATGATCGTCGCCGCCCAGAGCACGGCGAAGACGGTCTGGCGCAGTGGCGCGAAGCCGGAGGCAGCGGCCGGAGGTGTGGCGGTAATCATCGGCTCAGCCTCTCTTGCGGGCGCGATCGTCGATCGCAACCAGGATGAAGCCGCCGATCAAGCCGAGATGTTCGAAGAAGGCATTCATCGCCATCATCCTCCCCTGTCCGGCCGGCATCTCCCAGAAACGGAGCGCGACGAAAGTCGCGGCGAAGGTGAAACCGGCGAGCGCCAGCGCTGCGAGCCAGCGCCAGCGGCCGATCAGGATCAACGCACTCATCGCGAGTTCGAAGACGACGACGCCGACGGCGAAGAGCGGCGCTGGCGATAGGCCGAAATGCGCCATTTCGGCGGTTGCTCCGTCGAAATCGAGGATCTTGGTCACCGGCCCCTGGATGTAGGCGGCACAGAGCAGCAGCAGCGCGAACCAGTGCAGGGCGCCCGCCGACGGCGAGGTCTTGGCGTGTTCGGCCATAATCAGACTGCCCAGCAGGCGCAGCCAAGTGCACCCCAGAAGCTGCGCAGGTCTGCGACCGGCAATTTGCTCGACCAGGCGCCGGCATGGTCGTGCCCATGGACGTTGCAGGAACTGGCGCAGCCGCAATTGGTCATGGCCGCCCGGCGCAGCGAGTTCTTGCCGGCGCCCTCCGGCTCGCCCCAGGCGGCATAG